>JASGEG010000030.1:0-5465 GCA_047606605.1 Rhizobium sp. | reverse complement strand
CAGATCGACGCGGTCGACGGCGCGGACCTGGCCGAAATGGCGCGACACCTGCTGGAAACGGACGGCGGTCATGGGTTGCTCCGGGGGGCGTTGGTTTTCCCCTTCTCCCCAGGGGGGAGAAGGTGCCCGTTAGGGCGGATGAGGGGGCCGAAGAGCGGAGCGGGGCGGGCTTTGAGCGGCAAGCGAAAGGCAAATCTTTCTATGCCGCACCATCCCCCTCATCCGACCCTTCGGGCCACCTTCTCCCCGAGGGGAGAAGGTAAGTTTCTATCGTCCCCCGATCACGCCGATATAGTCGGAGACCCAGCGGTGATAGGGCACGCATTCGCTCTGCGTGCTGCATTTCGCGACGGGCGTCTTCCAGAACTTGATCTTGTCGAAGTGATCGTAGCCGTTGGTGGCGCAGCCGCTGTCGGTCAGCAGCTCATTGCCCTTGCAGGCTGCCGGAACGGAGGGCACGGCGCCGAACCAGGCGGCCGCATCGCCCTGAACCTTGGCCTGGAGCGAGTGTTCCATCCACATATAGGCGCAGTTCGGGTGTTCGCTGTCGGCATGCAGCATGGTGGTGTCGGCCCATCCGGTCGCACCTTCCTCGGGGAAGGTCGAGCCGATCTTCTGCTTATCGGCCTGCAGGAGGTTGACCTGGAACGGCCAGGAGCCGGAGGCGACGACGCCTTCGTTCTTGAAGTCGTCGGTCTGGATCATCGCGTCATGCCAATAGCGGCTGACGAGCTTGCGCTGGCCGCGCAGCAGCTCGAGAGCGGCCTTGTACTGGTCTTCGTTGAGTTCGTAAGGGTCCTTGATGCCGAGTTCCGGCTTGTGGGCCATGAGGTATAGGGCGGCATCGGCGATGTAGATCGGGCCGTCATAGGCCTGGACGCGGCCCTTGTTGGACTTGCCATCCGGCAGCGTCATCTCTTCGAAGACGACGTTCCAGCTCTTCGGCGCCTGATCCTTGAAGGCGTCGGTATTGTACATCAGCACGTTCGGCCCCCAGAGATAGGGCACGCCGTAATGGACGCCGTTGACGGTATTCCAGGGCGCATTCTTCAAACGCTCGTCGAGGGTCTTCCAGCTCGGGATCAGATCGATGTTGATCGGCTGGACGCGCTTGCCGGCGACAAGCCGCAGCGAGGCATCGCCCGAGGCGGTGACGAGATCGAAGCCGCCTTCGTTCATCAGCGCCACCATCTCATCGGAGGTGGCGGCGGTCTTGACGCTGACCTTGCAGCCGGTCTCCTTCTCGAAGCCGGTCACCCAGTCGTAGTTCTTGTCGGTCTCGCCGCGCTCGATATAGCCGGCCCAGGCAACGATGCTGACGGCGCCTTCGCCCTTGCCGAGCGTCTTCAGCGGCTCGGCGGCGATGACCTGCGTGGCAAAGCTTAGGCATGCGAGTGCAGCGGTGCACGATTTCAGCAGATGCTTCATCGGATTCTCCCGGTTCTGAGCCAGTTGCTGGTGGAGCCAGTCTCTGGCGTTTTGTTCCCGGAGAAAAAGGTGACGCGATTTTGCCGTATTCGCAAATTCATTTATCAGAAAGTCGATATCGGAATTTCCGATTCCTATCTCTTCACGTGCGGGAGATCGAAGGCCTCCGGCCGCAGCTTTCCAGCCCGCAGGAGGTGCTGCAGCGTGTAGGAGAGGGAAAGGGCGTCGTCGAGGGCATCGTGGCCCTGGAGTGGCGGATGCTGCACGCCATAGTAGTCCGCGAGCTTGTTGCTTGGCGTCTTGGCGAGATCTTCAACAGGCATTCCCGCCGCGAGCAGCAGCTTGACGGCATTGTCGAAATGATGCGCTGGGATTGAGGGCGGGATGCCGGCGACATAGCAGCTGATCGCCATCAGGTTCAGTTCGTCCTTGCCCCAGGACCAGAGGCGGGCTCCATCGGAGAAACGATCCAAGCCGGCAATGGCGTCCTGCAGCGCCATCCCTTCCACCTTGATGTTTTCTTCGGTGATTCCCGTCAATGCGGTGAAAAACGGATCGAGCGCATATTGTTCGCCAAATCTGTCGATCGGGCGAACATAGGCCTTGTAGCTGTCCAGGATCGCGAAATCGCCTTCGAGGCTGAGTTTGACGCCCCCAACTTGCGCGATGACCGGATCGGGATCATGGGCGGCGCACCAGAAGCGGCGCTGCGATCCTTCGAGGCAAAGGAATTCGCAGTCGAATAGGATTGCGGTCTTCATACTTGGCCCTCCATTTGCGGCAATCTTCGATTGTATCCCGTTCAGGTGGGCCGGAAGGGCAGCTTTCTGCTACCGCTGCCGCCCCGAGCGCATGCTTTCGGCGACGCCGACGAAGTCGCGGGCGGCCTGCGGCAGGCTGGAGCCCTTGCGCCAGACCATGCCGACCTGGACGACCGGCAGCGAGCCGGAGACGTCGCGGCTTTCGATGCGGTCGCCTTCCAGCGACCAGGGGCGGTAGACAAGATCCGGCAACAGCGCCACGCCGGCGCCGGTGGCGACCAGACTGCGCACCGCTTCGACCGAGCGGGTGCGGAAGGCGACATGCGGGCGGGCGCCGAGAGCGGTCAGGAGCTTGCCCGTATTCTCCTCGATTTCGTCGATGGTCAGCATGATCAGCGGTTCGCGGCTGATGTCGGCGACGCTGATGATGTCGGCGGAGACGAGGGGATGACCCATCGGCAGCCAGAGGCGATAGGGCGAAGTCTCGAGGATTTCGGCCTGCAGCGCCATGCGGTCGCGCAGGTTGGAAATGACCATGACGGCGACGTCGAGTTCGCCGCCGATCAGAAGATGCTCCAGATAGCCGCCATTGTCCTCGATGGCGCTGACCTCGACGCCGGGGCAGGCGCGGCGATAGCGCGCCAGAAGATCGGACAGCACATAGCCGGCCACAAGCGAGGTGACGCCGATGTTCAGCGTGCCGCCGGCGGCATTCTGCTGGCCCGAAAAGCTGGTGCGCGCGTCGGAAACGGTCGCCAGAATTTTGGTTGCATGGCGCAGGAACTGGTGGCCGTTATGGGTGATGGCGAGCCCGCGCGGATGGCGGTCGAACAATGCGACGCCGAGATCGCTTTCCAGCTCCTTCAGGGCTTCGGTGACCGAGGATTGCGAGATCGACAGGTTCTGCGCGGCGCGGGTGACCGAGCCCTGTTCGGCCACGGCGACGAAATATTGAAGCTGTCTCAAGGTGAAGGCCATGACGTCGTTAGAGCATGGTCGCGCTGCGCAAGGCAAGCATCCGTATCGGCCCGAAAGACCAAGCAGTTCCAGGAAAAGTGCGCAGCGGTTTTCCATCCGGAATGCGCAAGGAAACAAAAAGATAGAGCCTTTTCGCGCTTCGAAGAAAAGCGGAACGGCTCTAGACCTTTTTTGGTAATAAATGCACGGGCAAAAAAAGTTTCATCTCTCCTTTAAGCATTCCGAAACGCCACAGCTCTAACGTGAGGGCCGTTCACCTTGTCGCGTTGGAGTGCTCTATGCTGGAGCAGTTGGCGTGAGCGCCTTACTGCATATGTTCCGGTCGCCCCGGAAGCTTGTCATCATCGTCGCCGGCGCGGCCTCTCTGATAGGCGCTTCCGGCGCGTTTGCGCTTTACATGGGCAAGGACAAGCTCCTCGGTTTCGTTTCGGCTTCGCCGAACGGACTGGCGTGTCGTGACGTCAGCCTGGTCACCATCCGCAAGGAGAATCGGTTCTGGGTGCGCAAATATATCCGCACCGAACCGACCGATGGCCTGACGCGCGTGAAGACAGCGCTCAGGGTTGCGAAGGCCGTTTATGCGGAGCAGAAGCCCGATCTCGTGCAGGTGGTGGTTCTCGACGCGAACGGCCCGATCTTGCGCTCGGATATTCGTGGCCGCGCGCTCGGCGCCGATGTCGTCTATGTGCCCCACCCGGAAAAGATCGCCGGCGGCGTCGCCGAGGTGCCGGTGACGGCACGCTACTACAATGGTGGGGCGAGCGCCCAGGGACTGTTCCTCGGCGAACAGATCAACATGCTGCCCGAGGATATCGATACGGCTCTGGCGGGTCTTAAGGATTATTCCGACTGTGACAACGCACTGACGGCCGGGAATGAGGCCCGCGGCAGCGCCAAGGCGGAAAAGCAGAAGGCGGCCATCGCCGCGGAAGAAAAGGCGACCGCACAGGAGCCCACGGAACACAAGCGTCCAGAGCCTGCTTCGACCGGCAATGTGCCGGCCGGCTATGACAAGAATGGCGAATTCATCGGCGCGGATGCCAGCGACAGGAACGCGCCACCGTCACCGGGTCTGGACCCGACCATGACGGGCGCCAGCGGCCGGCGATCACCGGTGACGAACTGATCCCGGCATAATCTTTCTTGCAAGGCGAGGAACGGTAGTCCTCAATCGGCCAGATGCTTCTCGCCGATCGCCTGGTACAGCGCGAAAAGGGCTTCGTGCACCTCGCCGGCGAGGCGGTAGAATTCCGCATTCGCCAGGATCGCCGGATGTTGCAACAATTGATCGTCGGTCATGTCGAGCATCAGCGATGTGGTGTGCATCGCCTCGTGGCAACCGAATGTCCCGGGTGCGTATTGCGACAGGTCGACATCGCCGATCTCGGCGAGATCGGCCAGCCGCTGTTGTTCGTTGTCGGCGTCCGTGGTCATGATCTCTTCCTTGCTTGTGGCTCGCGCCTCTGATGTCGGGACGGCGAAGCCGCCTCAATCGGCCTTGGCGCGGCGTGCCGGGAACAGGATGATATCGCGGATCGACGGCGAGTTGGTCAAAAGCATGATGAGGCGGTCGACACCGATGCCGAGACCGCCTGCGGGCGGCATGCCCTGGTCGATCGCGTCGAGGAATTCCTCGTCCAGTTCCTTCTGCTTCTCGCCGCGCGCATGCGCCTGCTCGAGCTGCTCGACCATGCGGGCGCGCTGCTCTTCCGGATCGTTGAGTTCCGAGAAGGCGTTGCCCAGTTCCCAGGCGTTGCAATAGGTTTCGAAACGTTCGACCAGGCGCGGCTCGCCCGGCACTTCCTTGGCGAAGGGCGAGATGTCCTTCGGGAAATGGGTGACGTGCGCCGGCTGGATCAGCGTGCCCTCGACCTTCTCTTCGAAGATGAAGGCCAGGCATTCGCCCCAGGTGGCGTCCTTCTCGACGGCAAAGCCGGCCGCCTTGGAGGCGGCGCGGGCTTCTTCGTCGGTCTTGATCGCCAGGAAGTCGATGCCGGTCGCTTCCTTGACGGCATCGGGCATCGGCACGCGGCGGAACGGGCCCTTGAAGGAGATCTGCTTGTCGCCGAAGGCGAATTCGGTGCTGCCGTGGATCGACATGGCGAGCGTCGAGAACAGCCGCTCGACGAGGTCCATGATGTCCTCGTAGTCGGCATAGGCCCAGTAACACTCCATCATGGTGAATTCGGGATTGTGCCGGGTGGAGACGCCTTCGTTGCGGAAGTTGCGGTTGATTTCGAAGACCTTGTCGGTAAGGCCCGAAACCAGCGTGCGCTTCAGGTACAGTTCCGGCGCGAT
>JASGEG010000029.1:0-26638 GCA_047606605.1 Rhizobium sp. | reverse complement strand
CGCCGCGCGGCCGCCACGACGACCGCCGCCGGCCGCCGGGGCTGCCGTGGCGGCTGCGGCCGCGCCGCCTTCGGCCGGCTTGTAGTCGCGATAGGTCATGATCCAGTTGGTGCAATTGGCGTCCGTGCCGTTCAGCACGTTGGCGGCGCGCACGGCTTCCATTTCCTGCGGGCGGCAGGGGTTCATGATCGCCGAGGTCATGCCGGCGCCGATCACCATCGGGATGAAGCCGGCATTGATGCCGTGACGATGCGGCAGGCCGAAGGAGATGTTGGAGAGGCCGCAGGTGGTGTTGACCTTCAGCTCGTTGCGCAGGCGGTGCAGCAGCGCGAAGACCTGGCGGCCGGCGTCACCGAGCGCGCCGATCGGCATGACGAGCGGATCGACGACGATGTCATGCGGCTTGATGCCGTGGTCCATGGCGCGCTCGACGATCTTCTTGGCGACGGCGAAGCGCACGTCCGGGTCCATGGAAATGCCGGTCTCGTCGTTGGAGATGGCGACCACCGGGACATCGTATTTCTTGACGAGCGGCAGGATGGCTTCGAGCTTTTCCTCTTCGCCGGTCACGGAGTTGACCAGCGGCCGGCCCTTGGCGACCTTCAGCGCCGCCTCGATGGCCGCCGTTACCGAGCTGTCGATCGACAGCGGCACGTCGACGAGGCCTTGGACGATTTCCAGCGTCTGCACCAGCAGGCCCGGCTCGGTCTCGTTCGGATTGACCGAGGTGACGCCGGCGTTGACATCGAGCATGGTGGCACCGGCAGCGACTTGCTCGAGCGCATCCTTAATGACGGTATCGAAATTGCCTTCGATCATCTCGGCGGCCAGCTTCTTGCGCCCCGTCGGGTTGATGCGTTCGCCGATCACGCAAAAGGGCTGGTCGAAACCGATGATGATTTCGCGAGTGGCGGAGGCAACGATAGTGCGCGTCATGTCTGATCCTCTGGTCAGTTGGCCCGATAAATCTGGTCTATCGTGCGGTGATTTGGGTTACAAGCCGGGCAGGCTCCTCCGCCCGCCGGTTATGAACATTCCGATCAATGCGTCTGTTGCGGCGGCGGATGATGAGCGGCGGCTTCGGCCATCTGCTGCTGGTTCTCCTCCATGCCGCCGCGGATATGCTCCAGCCGCTCGGCGACGAGCGCGTCGGTGCGGCTCGCCTCGTGCTTCCAGGGCTGGCGGCCTTTCAGGACGCCGGACTCATGCACCATCTCGGCGACATATTCCTCCTGGCGATAGGCCATCACATGGATGCCGGACACGCCTTCGATGTCCTTCACCTCGTTGATGATGTCGATGCAGAGCTGCTTGCCTTCCTTCTTCTGGTCCTCGGCGCCTTCGATGCGCTTGATGATATCGTCCGGTATATGCACGCCCGGCACGTTGGAGCGCATCCAGCGGGCCGTCCGCGCCGAGGCCAGCGGTCCGACGCCGACGAGAATGAAGCATTTCTCGTGCAGGCCGAGATCGCGGACCTTTTTCATGTATTCGCGGAACATCGGCACGTCGTAGCAATACTGGCTCTGGACGAACTGCGCGCCGGCCTCGATCTTTTTGGCCAGACGGTACGGCCGGAAGTCGTAAGGCGGGGCGAAGGGGTTGATGGCGGCCCCGAGAAAGACCTTCGGCGGCGAGGTCAGCTTGCGCCCCGACAGGAATTTCGAATTGTCGCGCATGATGCGCACGGTTTCGAGCAGCGACATGCAGTCGAGGTCGAAGACCGGCTTGGCGCCCGGCTGGTCGCCGGCCTGTACGCCGTCGCCGGTCAGGCACATGATGTTCTGGACCCCCATGGCCGAAGCGCCGAGCACGTCGCCCTGGATGGCGATGCGGTTCTTGTCGCGGCAGGCGATCTGCATGATCGGGGCGTAGCCCATGCGCGTCAGCAACGCGCAGATGCCGACCGAGGACATATGGCAATTGGCGCCGGAGGCATCGACGGCGTTGATGCCATCGACCCAGCCGTCGAAGATCGCCGCGCGTTCGTAAACGTCTTCCGGGTTGGCGCTGTCGGGCGGGTTCAGTTCGGCGGTGACGGCGAACTCGCCGCGGCGAAGCACACGCTCCAGCCGCCCGAGCGAGGAGTGGCCGGGCAGGGGATCGAGCGGCAGATGCGCGCCAAGCGGATTTTCATCGATATGCGCCATCGCTCAGGATTCCTTGCTTGCCGCTTCGCGGGCAGCGGCGGCTTCCGCCGTGACGCGCAGCCAGGAGGATGTTTCGCGCAGCGACTGGTTCACCGGCTTCTGCACGTTCAGGATCGCATCGCCATAGGCCATGTTGCGCGAGCCGTTCCATGCCTGGACCCAGACGCAGGGCATATCCGGCTCGACCTCGCAATTGCCGTTGGCGCGCACGCCGCCGCAAGGGCCGTTGCGCAGCTGCTTCGGACAGTTCATCGGGCAGGACATGCCCGTCGACGACAGCGCGCACTGGCCGCACATGCGACAGTCGAACAGGAAGCCCTTCACATTGCGCTCGACGAAGGTGATGGGTCGCTCGACGCGCTCATAGCCAAGCTTTTTCCAGAGCGGATGCAGCAGCAGGAAGGCGTCGGCGAAACGGCGATAGAACCATTCGAGGAAGCGCGAATGACGTACGGCCCAGAGGCGCACGGTATATTTGCGCCGGGCGCGGCGGTTCGGCGAGACGCCGGCGGGCGTGTAGGCGCCGCTCGCCGCCTTGGCGGCAGGGGCGGCATTGCCGGGTTTCTGGACGGCGTCAGCCATTGTCGCGGCCTCCGGCCTTCACCAGCGCCACCAGCCGTTCCCGGTCATAAGCGGTCTCCAGCTCGCTGGCCGCCCTGTCCGCCTCGGCTTCGAGATCGTCGGAAACCGGCACGGGATCGGCCTTGCGCCATTCCGCGAGATAGTCGTCGGTCTCGGCGGCGCCGGTGCGCATGGCGCACATGTCGATCGCTTCGGTGAAGCGCAGCGAGAGCTCGCGCTTGGCCGTCTGCCTGCCTTTCTTGATGATGACCTGGGCCGGAATGTCCCGCCAATAGACGACAATGCGATCTGCCATGCAGAATTTCTCCTCTTTGATCAAGAATGCACGTCCGCCGATCCGGGGACTGCGCTTGCGGCGACGCGGCGCATGCTGAAAAGCGACGCGGCGCCGAAAGCTTCTCCATCAGCGGCAACCAACTGTGTCGCTCTTGAAAATGATCGGCTTTTTCGGCGCGATTCAATGTTCCCGACGAGGGTCAGCATGGCGGCAATGGCGGTGCGCCGCAAGCGGGGATATGGAGCGGAATGTCGTAATCAGACGGCCAGAAGTTCCCGGGCGAGATCGCCATAGCCGGTGTGGCGATACTCGTAGTCCAGCCCGAGATAATCGGCGGCGGCCTTTGCCTTTTCCTGCAGTGCCGGGTCTTCCTCCTGCGAGAGATAGACGACCTTGCGGTAATTGCCGAAATACATCTCCTTCAGCTCGGGGTGGCGGTCGAGGCCGAGCGGCACGATGACGAAGGCTTCGAACTGCCGGGCAAGGAAATCGGTCAGGAAGAAGGAAGTGATGTCGTCGTCGCGGGCAGCGAAAGCCTCGTTGCCGCTGAAGAAGGAATAACAGTGCGGACCGGACAGGCGCCCGATGCCCTCGCTCTCGCAGATCCTGTCGATCTCGCCGCCGGTGCCGCAATCGGCATAGCCGATGAAAATCGTCTCGAAACCGCGCGAGCGCGCATCCGCGATCGCTTCCCTGAGGGCGGGCGCGATCTTCTGTGGATAGGAATGGTAGATTGCCGGAAGACAGTGCAGGTCGATGTGATCGAGGCTATTGATTCTGGTGATCGCCAATATTTCGCGCGCGATTGCGCCGCACGCGATCACATGAACTTTTCGCGTCGTTATGCGTTTATCGCGCGCAGAGTTCGTCTCCGCTTTCTGCCGATCACCATTCATTCCGAGGAGGGCTCCAGATCATGACCGCATCGACACTCACCAAAATCGCAGCCGCCTGCGCAGTCCTTATGGTACTCGCTTCCTGTGCCAACACAATTCGCGGCGTCGGCAGGGACACGGCCAATGCCGTCAATGCGACGGAGGATGCCGGTCACAAGGTCAAGAGGGCGGTTGTCAACTGATTTGGGGTGCTGATCGGCCGGCGGCAACCCTTCGTCGGTGCCGCCGGTATGATGTCGGCGCCGATCAGGCGCCGGCGGCCAGGCTGTTGTGCTTGCGCTTCATGAATTCCTTGGCCGTTTCGACGGCCACGGCGGCATCGCGGCAATAGGCGTCGGCGCCGACGGCCTTGCCGAATTCCTCGTTCAGCGGCGCACCGCCGACCAGGACGACGTAATCGTCGCGCAGGCCCTTTTCCTTCAGCGTATCGATGACGACCTTCATATAGGGCATGGTCGTCGTCAGCAGTGCCGACATGCCGAGAATATCCGGCTGCTCGCGCTCGATGGCATCGAGATAGTTTTCGACCGGGTTGTTGATGCCGAGGTCGATGACGTCGAAGCCGGCGCCTTCCATCATCATGCCGACAAGGTTCTTGCCGATGTCGTGGATGTCGCCCTTGACGGTACCGATGACCAGCTTGCCGAGCTTCGGCGCGCCGGTCTGGGCCAGCAGCGGCCGCAGGATCGCCATGCCCGCCTTCATCGCATTGGCCGAAAGCAGCACTTCGGGAACGAAGAGAATGCCGTCGCGGAAGTCGATGCCGACGATGCGCATGCCTTCGACGAGCGCTTGGGTCAGGACGTCGTAGGGTGTCCAGCCGCGATCGAGAAGGATCTGCGTCGCTTCCTCGATTTCTTCCTTCAATCCGTCGTAGAGGTCGTCATGCATCTGCTGCACGAGTTCCTCGTCCGAAAGTTCCGCGAGAATGATTTCGTCGTCAGACATGCGCTCCATCCCGTTTTCGTGCAATGCATCAGAGGCTTGTATAAAACACCGCCGTCATTATCGATAGACCCGAAGCTCGATAAAACTCTTTTCGAAAGCGACGTGTCTCAGATCAATCGCGACGGATGGAAATGAGAGATTTCACCGCTTCGATGTCTGTCCTATGCTAGTCGCTGGCGCATAAAGGAATGTCCGCGCGGTGGAATAGGTTAGCATGAAGCGCGATAGACGCATTCATGCGCAGGAGTGAGGAAACATCATGGACGATATGATTGAGCAACCGGCTGCAGGCGGCGATGGTGGCGGACGGCGTTCGCGTGGCGAGGGCAGGGGTGCCGCCGCAAGGCGCGCATCGCGCAGCGGCGGCGGACCCGGTCCTTCGCTTCCGTATATTACGCGCAAGATCGGTGTCTACGAGGTGCTGGACGAGGAAGGCTTGCAGCTCATCGAGCGCAATGCCGATACCGTGCTCGAGGAAATCGGCATCGAGTTTCGCGACGATGCGGAAGCGCTGGAGCTGTGGAAAGAGGCCGGTGCCGACGTCAAGGGACAGCGCGTGCATTTCCCGAAGGGGCTTTGCCGCGAACTCCTGAAGACCGCGCCGAAGGAATTCACCTGGCATGCGCGCAACAGCGCCCGCAACGCCCATGTCGGCGGCAAGGCGACGATCTTCGCGCCGGTCTATGGCCCGCCCTTCGTGCGCGATCTCGAAGGCAACCGCCGCTATGCGACGATCGAGGATTTCCGCAATTTCGTGAAGCTTGCCTATATGGCGCCGTCGATGCACTCGTCCGGCGGCACGGTCTGCGAGCCGGTCGACATTCCGGTCAACAAGCGCCATCTGGATATGGTCTACAGCCATATCAAATATTCCGACAAGCCGTTCATGGGTTCGGTCACCGCGCCGGATCGTGCCGAGGACACGATCGCCATGGCGAAGATCGTCTTCGGCGACGATTTCGTCGAGAACAATTGTGTGACGCTGAACCTCATCAACGCCAATTCGCCGATGGTGTTCGACGAGACCATGCTCGGTGCCTTGAAGGTCTATGCGCGGCATAACCAGGCATCGGTGGTCTCTCCCTTCATCCTCTCCGGCGCGATGAGCCCGGTGACGGTTGCGGGCACGCTGACGCAGATCCTGGCCGAGGTGCTGGCCGGTGCCTCCTTTACCCAGCTTATCCGCAAGGGCTCGCCGGTGCTTTACGGCACCTTCGCCGCCTCCATCTCCATGCAATCGGGCGCGCCGACCTTCGGCACGCCTGAGCCGTCGCTGGTGTCCTACGGTTCCGCCCAGCTTGCCCGGCGTCTCGGTCTGCCGTTCCGTACCGGCGGTTCGCTCTGCGCCTCGAAGGTGCCGGATGCACAGGCCGCGCATGAATCGGCCAATACTTTGAACATGACGCTGCTGGCGGGCACGAATTTCGTGCTGCACGCCGCCGGCTGGCTCGAAGGCGGTCTTGTCTCCTCCTACGAGAAGTTCATGATCGACCAGGATCAGCTCGGCATGATGCAGAAGATGGCCGAGGGCATCGATCTCTCCGACAACGGCCAGGCGCTGGACGCCATCCGCGAAGTCGGTCCCGGCAGCCACTATCTCGGCTGCGGCCATACGCAGGCGAACTTCCAGACGGCCTTCTATCGCTCGGCGCTTGCCGACAACAATTCCTTCGAGCAGTGGGAAATCGAAGGCCAGAAGCGCGTCGAGGAGCGTGCCAACGCGCTTTGCCGGTCCTGGCTCGATCATTACGAAGCCCCGCCGCTCGATCCAGCCATCGACGAGGCGCTGCTGGCCTATATCCAGAAGCGCAAGGATTCCATGCCGGACGCCTTCACCTGAAGAGAGCCCGAAGCCGCCAGGGAGCAAGGCGGTGCGGTCCGCGTCGCAGACCTGATCCAGAAGGAAGTCTGGCGGCCGCACTATCAATATAAGGGGCCGCGGTGAACGGCGGCTCCACCATTCCGAGGAAACTCCGTGCGGCGCTCGACGCCCACGGAGTTTTCGTTCGAGGCGTCGTGTCTTTCGGCGAAGGCGAGGGGCCGCCGCTGGCCAACGGGACGGCGGCAAGGAGCGTGATCCTGCTCGGCAATATCGGCGGCTCGATCTGGGAACCGTTTTCGCGCTGGCGGCAATTGCCTGAAAATGCCGGTCGCGCCGATCCGCTCGACGACTGGTCGAAGGCGCTTATCCTGCCGCTTGCCGAAGCCCTGGGCGCGACCGCCTATTTCCCTTCCGATCCGCCATGGCAACCGTTTCAGCGATGGGCGATGCAGGCGGAGGGCTTGAAGGCCTCGCCGCTCGGCATTCTCATCCATCCGCAATATGGCCTGTGGCACGGCTATCGCGGCGCTCTCGGTTTTGCCGATTCCATCGATGCGGATGCCGTGCCGGGAAATGCCGGCTATCCCTGTGATCATTGCGCCGAAAAACCGTGCCTATCGGCCTGTCCCGTCGAAGCGGTCACGTCTGCGGGCTTCGATGTGGCCGGCTGTCGAGCGCATCTGGCAACGGTGCAAGGAAAGGCCGGCTGTCGGGCAGGCGGGTGCCTCGCCCGCAACGCCTGTCCCGTCGGCGCCGACTATCGCTACCCGAAGGCGCAGCTTGCTTTTCACATGGCGGCGCTTCACCTGTAGCAGGCGAGAGATTTCCTTCTTTCGCCGCATTTCCGATGCGCTTTGGCATTGATGAAACCATTCGGAGCCACGCGTGATTCGATTGCTGATGGTGTTTGCCGTTCTTGGCTTTGCCACTGCCGCCTCCGCGGAAGAGGCGTGCCGGAAGGCTACGCATCTGGGCGATGACTACACGATCTGCACTTTCGATCCCGCAACCGACAACATCCGGCTTTACGAATACGGCCGTGACGGCAAGCCATACGGCTCGTTCCAGGCGCTGGAGGACGGGCTGCGTGAGGATCGCCTTCGTATCCGTTTTGCCATGAACGGCGGCATGTACCAGGACGACCAGTCGCCGGTCGGCCTTTATGTCGAGCAAGGCAAGCAGTTGAAGGCGATCAATACCAACAAAGGGTGGGGCAATTTCCATCTTCTGCCCAATGGCGTCTTCTATATGCAGCCGGATCGCGCCGGCGTCATGGAGAGCAAGGCCTTCGTCGCATCCGGCATCAAACCCGCCTATGCGACGCAATCCGGGCCGATGCTGGTCATCGACGGCAAGCTGCATCCCTCCTTCCTTGTCGACAGCACCAGCTTCAAGATACGCAACGGCGTCGGCATCGCGTCCGACGGGAAAGTGGTCTTTGCCGCCTCCGACGGCGCGGTTCGTTTCCACGATTTCGCGACCTTGTTTCGCGACGACCTCGGCTGCGCCAACGCGCTTTTTCTCGACGGCAGCATTTCCAGTCTCGACATACCGGAGTGGCAGCGGCGGGACGGGCTCTTCCCGCTCGGGCCGATCATCGCGGTGACGGAGCCGCTGCCGGAGTGAGCGCGGCGGCGCGTAAGGTTGGAGCCAGCCACATTCGCTAATCGACATGGCGGGGGATCGCATGTCCTCCGCCTATGCATTGTCGGATTGGGGCTTCGAAATATCGATGACGGAAATTGCAAACGGGGCAAAGGCGCTGGTCTTCATGACGGCGCGCGATTGCGAAATGTATGTCAGGCAATCGCTGGCGAGCCTTTCGCGGCAGACGCTCGATGACCTGCACGTCCTTTTCATCGACGACTGCTCCGAAGACGATACGGGCGTCATCGCCGAAGCGCTGCTCGAGGATCTCTTTCCGAACCGGCACACCTTCATCCGCAACGATGCGCGATGGGGCAAGTCGCGCAATGTCTGGGAGCATCTGAAGCCGCGCACCAGGATGGCCGAGTTCATCGCCGTCCTCGACGGCGACGACCAGCTGATCATCCCGAATATTCTGGAGCGGATGTCGGAGAGCTATGCCGGCGGGCAGGACGTCGTCTGGACGAACTTCATCACCGATGGCGGCGGGGTCGGCGGCAACGGTCCGCTCGATCCCAATCTCTCTCCGCGCCGGCAGGGCTGGAAGACCAGCCATCTCTTCAGTTTCCGCGCGTCGTTGCTGGACAATGTTCCCGAGGGTTATTTGCGTGACGATGCAGGGCAATGGTTCATGGCGGCCTGCGATATCGCCCTTGCGCTGCCGATCCTCGACCAGACCCGGCGCTATGAGTTCATCCCGGTCAACGCCCATCGCTATACGGCGACCAATCCCTATTCGCATCACAATCTCGATCCGCAGTCGCGCGGGCTGAACTCCACCGCCCAGCAGCGTTCGGCGCAGCAAGTCTTCAACAAGCCGCCGCTGCCTCTCACCCGGCCGGCAGACGGTGCGGCTGCCGCGCCCGCCGCTGTTGCGGATGTTGTCGAAAGCCGCCAGCCTGTCGCGGCCGTCGCTGCCGGGGCGGCGGATGCCTGGCAGGAGACCGCGAGCGGCATTCTTGTCGCCGGCTATCCAACCTTGCTCGACGCCCAATCGGTTGCGGGCCGCAATCCCTTGACGCCGATGCAGATCTGGGCGCTTCGCCGCGCCGCCCTCAGCCGGGGCGACACACCCAATATCCTGCATATCGGCGCGCCACGCTCGGCATTGGCGCTCGCCTCCATCCTCTCCGGCCTCGGCGCCGGGCTGAACTGCCTGTGTCTTTCGCCGGAGCAGGTGGGTGATATGGAAGCGCGCTTCATCGCCAGCGGCCTGACCGAGGGGATTTCCATCATCGAATCCGAAGCGGCCAATATAAGTTTCGAAGAATTTTCCGCCGTCTTCCCGGATACCAGGCAGATCGCCGAAGACATCAAGTTCGATCTGGTGGTGGTGGATCTCGCGAATACGTCCTATCCGGCCGAGAGCGCGCTGGTGGCGCTGCCGGCGCTGGCGGGCAATCTGTCGCCGCGCGGCTTCGGCTTCTGCCTTTTCGCTCAGGACAGCGCCACCGAAGTGATGGCGGCCAAGCGTTGGGCCAGCGTCAGCACCGGCCTGAAATTCTGCCTCAATGCCATCGGCGGCAGCGGATTGATGGTCATCGGCGGCCGCTGATGATGCTCCCGAACTCGCCGATCTATTTTCGATAAACCTCTGCACGTTGGAAAGAACCGCGATGACTCTGCAAGCCACGGTCGCCTGCGAAGTGAACAGCTACCGGACCCCGGTCCGTTTTCACCTTCCCAATCCGAACGATCATATCCAGAGGATCATCCTGCAGACCCGCGCCTTCTACGAGCGGGCCATGCTGGAAGACATCGGATCATCCCTGCCGGAAGATGCCTTCGTGGTCGATGTCGGCGCCAATATCGGCAATCACACGCTGTTTTTCAGCGCTGTCGCCGGCGCCAGGATATTGGCCGTCGAACCGAACGGGGAAGCGCTCCATATTCTGCTGGCGAATGTCAGTCTGAACGGCTTGCAGGATCGTGTCGATATCAGGCCGATCGCCCTGGGCGCCGAGGCGGGCATGGGAAATGTCATCGAGGAGGATTCCTCCAGGCTGGGGATGGCCCGTGTCATGGTGACGGCCGACGGGCAGGTCCCGGTGGCCCGTCTCGACGACATCGTCCGCGGGCAGCATGTGCATCTGATCAAGATCGATGTCGAGGGCATGGAGGTGGAGGTGTTGCGCGGTGCCGTCGGCACGATAGAGCGCTGCCGCCCGCGGCTGCTCGTCGAAGCGGCGACGGCGCAGTCCCTGAGGGATGTCGAGGCCATCCTGCGGCCGCTCGGCTATCGCAAGATCAAGGTCTACAACGAAACGCCGACCTATCTGTTCGAAGCGAAATTTGCCGAGGCTGCGCCGGAACGGCGCATTCAGGCAATCGATCCCGCTCATGTCGCCGCCCTGCCGCCGACGGAAGAGATCGTTGCGGGCATGGCGACAGTGGCCGGCAATGAGGTCGCGCTGCGAGCGACCGTCATGTCCCTGTTGCCGCAGGTCGACCGGCTCTATGTCTATCTCAACGGCTTCAAGGAGGCGCCGCGCTTCATCGCCGAACATCCGAAGATCCGGCATTTCATCGATACCGACGGCAGCCGCTATGGCGATGCCGGCAAGTTCTGGGGGCTGGAGCAGGTCAAGGACGCCATCTATATCAGCTGCGACGACGACATTCTCTATCCCGATGATTTCGTCGCCCGCATGGTCGGCGAGCTGGCACAGTTGCGTGGTCAGGCCGTCGTCAGCGTGCACGGCTCGATCATCCTGCAGCCGAGCCATGGCTACTACAAGGATCGCAGTCGCGCCGTCTTCCACTACGAGCGCGCCCTGATGCGGCGCCGGCGGGTGCATGTGGCTGCGACCGGCACCAGCGCTTTCCATTCCAGCGTCGTGAAGGTGACGCTCGCCGATTTCCGTCACCGCAACATGGCGGACATCTGGCTGACGGAATATCTGTACCGCCAGGGCATTCCCTCCTATGTCGTGCCGCGCAAGGATGGCTGGCTGAAGTCGATAGAGGTTCCGCGCGCGACGATCTATGCGCAATCGGCAGCGGCGACCGGCTCGGCCTATGACAGCTCGCGGCCGCAGGACGAAGTCCTCTCGACGATGTATCCGATCTCGCTCCTGAGCTCGGATGCGGAAGATGCCTCCTCGATCATCTATCTCGTGGATGCGGACCGTCCGGACGGCCTGGTGGAGTTCATCCTGGCTGTGGCGGCGCGTGAGCGCGATCCGATCGTTTTCGTGACCTGCGACCATGAAAGCGAAGCGATGCGCAACGTCACCCTGCATCCGGAGTTTCTCTGCGAGGTGCATCTCATCGCGCGCAGCGGCAGCAATCCGTCCGCCTATCTCGACTTGCTGTCGAAGCATGCGGAGCGGGTCAAAGCCTGGACCCTTCGCGGCGGCAACGAGCTGAAACTGGTGGTCGGCGGCGAATGGAAGAAATGGTTCGCGCCGAGCCAGCCGATTGCGACTGAGGCTCGGCCGGCGCTGGAAACGACTGCGGCTCACCACTGACATCGCGCGCCGGCTGCCGGATTGGCGGCGGCGCCGGCGTCGACAATTGCTGCAAGCATCCGTCGGGCATGGGTGGCCGGCGCCCGCTCAGCCGATAGCGGACGCGGTCAGCATACGAAATCCTGCTGGCGGAGAGAGCCGGCAATCACGGTTTCGCGCCGGCTTCCGTATCTCCGATGATTAGCTGCGGCGACGGCGCTCGCGGGCCGGCGCCGTTCCGCCCTCATTGGCGGTCTTGTTGCGCAGCGGACCGATCCTTTCGACGATGACCTCGAGCGTCGGGCGCGGGCCGGGCGTGTAGCTGTCGAGCGCCTGGCGCATGGCGGCGAGATGGCCGCAGGAGGTGCCGCAGCAGCCGCCGATGATCTTGGCGCCGGCGTCGCGGGCAAGGCGCGCATAATCGGCCATCAGCGGCGGCGTGCCGGAATAGTGGATCTCGGCGCCGCGATATTCGGGAATGCCGCAATTGCCCTTGACGATCACGGTCGCCTCCGGATCGGCATTTGTCATGTCGAGCAGGCTCGAGAGAATATCCGAGGCGCCGACGCCGCAATTGGCGCCGACAGCGAGCGGGCCTTCGCCGACATCCTTGGCAACAGCATGGATATCCTTCGGATGCAGGCCCATCATCGTCTTGCCGGCGGTGTCGAAGGAGCCGGTATAGGTATAGGGCAGGCCGACCTTGACGGCGGCTTCGGCGGCGGCGCGGATTTCCTCGGGCGAGGACATGGTCTCGATCCAGGCCACGTCGACGCCGCCGGCCTGCAGGCCTTCGATCTGCTCCACGAAAGCGCTGACGGCGTCCTCATAGGTCAGGGCGCCGAGCGGCACCAGCAATTCGCCGGTCGGGCCGACGGAACCGGCAACGATGACCTTGCGGGCGGCCTTGTCGGCGACCGAGCGTGCGATTTCCGCAGCCGTCTTGTTCAGGCTGTGAACGCGATCCTGGGCATGATGCAGCTTCAGGCGATGGCGCGTGCCGCCGAAGGTGTTGGTGAGAATGATGTCGGCGCCGGCGTCGACGAAATCCTGATGCAGCTTGGTAATCCGCTCGGGGTGCTGCTCGTTCCAGAGCTCCGGCGCTTCGCCAGCCTCCAGGCCCACGGCGAAAAGATTGGTGCCCGTCGCTCCGTCTGCAAGTAGCACGCCCTTTTCGGCAAGAAGTTCGGTCAAGGGATTGGCTGTGACGGTCATGGTGGTTCCTCGGGGCCTCTGGATTGAAATGCAGATATAAACATTTCTTTATATGGCTGCAATGGCCGGATGAAGGCAATGATTGCTCTGTCCGCTGATGCCAGGGGAAAAAAAGTTTGAGCGGATGTTTTTCATTTCTCCCGGCATCGCCATCCATGTCGATTTCTGCATTTTCCGGAAGAGGTTCGATTGCCCTGCAAGTCAAAGCAGAAAATTTTCAAAAAAATTTCGGATTCATCTTTATTTAAGCGCTTGATAACCCTCCGGTAACGATGTGCCGTTATCAATCAGGTCGTGGCGGGGGACACCGCCTCCTCTCCGGATCAGGTAGTGCGTACCGGAGAAGCGAACCTTGCAGTGTATGATGCAAGCGAGCCGGCGTTTTTGGCAAGCCGCGTGGATCTCAGGATCGCGCGGTTTTCGCGTTTCAGCACCTGGTCTCATCTCATCGAAAATAACAGCGGCCGTGGCCTCGTACATACCGAAAGCCGTGCCATAGCGCGACGAGACAAGCAAAAGCCGCCGATGCGGGCGCATGGCGGCTTGTCTGTCGGCAGCTTTGCGGCTTGACGGTCGATCAGCCGGCACTGTAGGTCCGGATGAAGCCGATCGGGCCGGAGCGGGTATCCAGTTCCTGTAGGCGGCTGTCCGGGCGGCGCGCGGGCAGTTTCGAATTCCAGGCGATCTGAATGGAATTCTTGTTGTTGAAGATGAAGAGCATCGGGGTATCCTCCAGGCCGGAAGGCCGGCTTTTGTTGTTTGATTTGGCGGTGGAGATATTCCTCTTCGATGCGGCGGGCAACGGATGGAATCGTCATCCGATGTCGCAAATAGAGCAAGTTGCGCAGTGTGGCTTGTTCGCCTCGGACTTCCTGTTTCCAGCCGTGTTCAATGGTGGCGGAAACAAGGCGAAGTCCCGGATTTACAGTGGCTATGGCAGATTGGGGCAGTAACGGATGACGAAAGCGATCATGCTGCAGGGAACCGGTTCCGATGTCGGAAAAACGGTATTGGTCGCCGGCCTTTGCCGCCTGTTCGCGAACCGGGGTCTTCGGGTTCGTCCGTTCAAGCCGCAGAACATGTCGAACAATGCGGCGGTCGCCGAGGATGGCGGCGAGATCGGCCGGGCGCAATGGCTGCAATCGCTGGCAGCGCGCGTGCCGTCGTCGGTGCATATGAACCCGGTGCTGCTGAAGCCGCAATCGGAGACCGGCAGCCAGATCATCGTGCAGGGCAAGGTCTGGGGACAGGCGAAGGGCAGGGACTATCAGGCGCTGAAGCCGCAACTGCTCGGGGCGGTGCTGGAAAGCTTTGCGACGATGCGGGCTGGAACCGATCTGGTCATCGTCGAGGGCGCCGGTTCGCCCGCCGAGATCAATCTGCGAAAAGGCGATATCGCCAATATGGGCTTTGCCACCCGCGCCAACGTGCCGGTGGTGCTCGTCGGCGATATCGATCGCGGCGGGGTCATCGCCTCGCTCGTCGGCACCTATCATATCCTGCCGGAGGAAGACCGGCGGATGATCCGCGGCTATCTGATCAACAAGTTTCGCGGCGACGTCTCGCTGTTCGGCGAGGGCGTCGAGGCCATCGGAAGCTTCACGGGCTGGCCCTGCCATGGCGTCGTGCCCTGGCTGAAGGCGGCCGGCCGATTGCCGCCGGAGGACTCGGTCGTTCTGGAGCGGCTGGCGAGAGGTACGGGCGGCGCGTTGAAGATCGCCGTGCCGGTCCTGTCGCGCATCGCCAATTTCGACGATCTGGACCCGCTGCGCGCCGAGCCGGATGTCGATCTGGTCTTCGTTCGCGCCGGCGAGCGGCTGCCGGCCGACGCGGCGCTCGTCGTGCTGCCGGGCTCGAAATCCACCATCGGTGATCTGATGGACCTGCGGGCGCAGGGATGGGATCGGGATATTGCCGCCCACGTCCGGCGCGGCGGCCGCGTGATCGGCATTTGCGGCGGCTATCAGATGCTCGGCCGCACGGTCCATGATCCCTTGGGCATCGAGGGATCGGTCAGGGAGACGCCGGGGCTCGGCCTGCTCGACATCGAGACCGAAATGGCGCCGGAAAAGACCGTGCGCAACAGCACGGCATTCTCGACGGAATATGACGCGCCGCTCTCAGGTTACGAAATCCATCTCGGTTTGACCCGGGGCAGCGATTGCAACCGGCCTTCCACCATCATCGACGGCCGGCCGGATGGCGCGATGTCCGGCGACGGCCGCATCATGGGCACCTATCTGCACGGGCTTTTCACCAGCGATGCCTATCGCTCGAAGCTGTTGGCCAGTTTCGGCCTGACGGGCGAGCGGCAGAGCTACCGCGCCGGCGTCGATACGGCACTGGACGAGATCGCCGGGGAACTGGAAGCCGTTCTCGATCCGGCCTGGCTCGATAGTCTGATGCATTAGGGTCCAGACTCAATTGATCCACCATGTGACGATGGCGGCGATGTAGCAAGTTGCGGCGAAGTTGAGCATGAGCTTGTCATATCGTGTTGCGACACGCCTCCAGTCCTTGAGGCGACAGAAAGCACGTTCGATGATATTTCTTCGGCGGTAGGCGACAGGGTCGAACGGTTTGATCTGCTTTCGGGTTGGATTGTTGGGAATGACAGGCTCGGTGCCGCGTGCGATGAGGAAGTCGCGCAAGGCGTTGCTGTCGTAAGCGGTGTCGGCAGCGCAGATGCGGCTCGGCGGCAAGGGGTCGATCAGTGGAATGGCAACGGGGGCGTCGCCGCGCTGTCCAGGCGTTATTCGCAGCGCGATTGGACGGCCGCAACCATCGACAACAGCATGGATTTTTGTCGATCTGCCGCCTCGCGAGCGACCGATTGCTTCGGCATCCGCCCCCCTTTTCCGCCCGCGGCTGATCGGTGAGCCTTGGCGGTGGTGCTGTCGATCATGTGAATGTCCTGATCGGTCGTTTGCACCAGGGTTTCAAACAGCCGCCGCCATATTCCTTTGGCAGACCAGCGATGGAAGCGATTATAGATGGTTGTCGAAGGTCCGTAGCAAGCTGGACAATCCTGCCATCGGCAACCAGATCGCAGGACATGGATGATCCCGCTGATCACCCGGCGATCGTCGGTCCGATGAGCGCCGGGCTGGTTCGTTGGAAGCAAAGGGGCGATCACCGCCCACTGCCGGTCATCAAGCCAGAATTCTCCTGCCATGGTCCAAAACTCCCGTTATCGGGACAGTGAATCATAGAGAATCAATTTCATCAATCAGGTGATTGGGTTTTGACTCTAGTCCCGAGCTTACCAACCAACATCATCTGATCGTCTCGAAGAACCCGTGTTTTTTTGGGGGGGCTTGCGCCAACGGCATCGCACAGTTTCTCACTGGCGATCCCGTCCATAAATTGAAGGCAGCGTGAAGAGGGTCCGCACGAAATCCGGCTATGCTCCGGACCACGATCGGGTGCGTGATTTTCGACCGTGGGACTTTCATAAAGTCCCAAAAGTCCGACGAAAATCAACTAGCTGCTTGATTTTCTGGTGAGAGCGTCGGGGTTCGAACCCGAGACCTACTGATTAAAAGTCAGTTGCTCTACCGGCTGAGCTACGCTCTCCCTCCCCGCGGGTGATTGACACCCCGGCTGGAAGTGCGCGGAACATATGCAGACACCCTATTGTGGTCAACCCATAAAATCATTGTTGGGACGGTGCATAATGTTTTTCCGCAGGCGATGGCGCCCGAATCCGGCGAATGAGCCGGCAAAACAGGGGTAATCGGCCTGAAACGGAGCTTTGGATATCCCGAAACCGGCTTGCCGGTCTCGCAATGCGATCCGGCGAGCCGAGCAATCCAACTCATTGTCCGGATATCAGGATCGCGGGAATCGTGCTTGGCACCACGCGCGCAATTGTTTGCGGCTCGAATCGCTTTTGGTGTATATCAGCATTTGTGAACACCCCACCGAGTCTCAGGAGGACCTTATGGAAGTCGGTTGGATTGCAGCAATTATCATCGGTGGCCTTGCCGGCTGGTTCGCTGAAATGATCATGAAAAGCGATACCGGCATACTCATGAACATCATCCTTGGCATTGTGGGCGCGATCGTCGCTAGCTGGCTGTTCGGGCTCGTGGGCCTTGCGCTGCCGTTCAATGCGCTGGTCAACTATCTGATCACCGGCTTTGTTGGTGCCTGCATCCTGATTTTCGTCGGCAGACTGATCAGGCGATAGAGAGGCGGGGCGAAAGCCCATCCGAATGAAAACCGAAGGGAAGACGGGAAACCGCCTTCCCTTTTTTAGTTCCTGCGACATCCCCTGACCGCTCGAACCCTTTTCAACTGCGTCCCGAGCGCTAGATACCGAAATGGAATCAAAGAGGAGGTCGGAAGCATGACGCAGAGCGCCAATCGGACGCCGAGCCGCAAGGTGGTGCGCGGTCGCCCCTACAGCATCGCCGAATTCGCCCGGAAATATCGCCTCGACGACAAGGAGGCCAAGCGCCTGTTCGAAAAGTTCGGCCCGTCATCGACGGAACTGGATTTGCTGATGGAAGCCAAGCGCAGACCGCCGAGCCTCGCCTCCGCCATCGGTCATTGAGGTGCCGCAAAATCAGGAGCCGCGTATGACCGGCCCCTGCACGAGCGAAACCGAAGCCAAGGCGCCCCGATGCCATTCTTTCCCTGATACAGTCAGCATGGCTTGTCACCCCCTATGTGGCGTGCCAAAATTTGATATATCAGCATGGACATCGGGTTCGGCAGGGATGCAAAACTCACAAAGCCACCTCGCCTATCTCGCCCTGGAGCATCGGATCGTCACGCTGGCGCTGAAACCCGGGGCGCTGGTGACGGAAAAGCAGCTTATCGAACTGTCCGGACATGGCCGTACGCCGGTGCGCGAGGCAATCCAGAAACTGGCATGGCAGGGGCTGATCCATGTGCGGCCCCGCGTCGGACTTCAGATCGCCGATATCCGGCCGGAAGACCTTCGGCATGTCATGGAGGTCCGGCGCGAACTGGAGCCGATCGCAGCGGCGCTGGTTGCCACGCATGCCGATCAGGAGCAGCGGGAACAATTGCTCGAATGCGCCCGCCTGATGACCGGTTGTGCGGCCACGGGCGACCTGCCGGGCTTCTTTGCCGCCGACAAGGCCTTCGACGAAATCCTCGAAGCCGCCTGTCCGAATGGCTTCATCATGGCGGCACTCGGCCCGGTGCAGACCCATTCCCGCCGGCTGTGGTATTCCAGCGCGACGCCCGAGGGTATGGACCGTTCCATCGCGCTGCATGTCCGCGTCATCCGGGCCATTCACCAGGGCGATGCCGAAGCCGCCCGGCAGGTGATGGCGACACTGATCGACGATCTCAGCGGCCAATGAAAAGGCGGCCTCGCTGCCGAGACCGCCTTCGCCATTCCACCATTCGGATATTCCTGGAGCCGTTCCGGACGGAAAACCGCTGCGCGCTTTTCCGGGAATTGCCCTTAGCCGACGAAAGCGCGTTCGATGACGAATTCCGCCGGCTTGCTGTTGGCGCCTTCGTTCAGGCCCGCCTTTTCCAGGAGATCCTTGGTATCCTTCAGCATCGCGGACGAACCGCAGATCATGCCGCGATCAATAGCCGGATCGAGCGCGGGAACGCCGAGATCGGCGAAGAACTTGCCGTTCTCGATGAGATCGGTGATGCGGCCCTTGAACGGGAATTCCTCGCGGGTGACGGTCGCATAGTGGCGTAGCTTGTCGCCCACGACTTCGCTCAGGATTTCGTCGTTGCGGATTTCCTCGACGAGATCGAAGCCATATTTCAGCTCCGCGACGTCGCGGGTCGTATGCGTGAGGATCACTTCCTCGAACTTCTCATAGGTCCCGGGATCGCGGATCAGGCTGGCGAAGGGCGCGATGCCGGTGCCGGTCGAGAACATGTAGAGCCGCTTGCCCGGCGTCAGCGCATCCAGCACCAGCGTGCCCGTCGGCTTCTTGCGCATCAGCACTTCGTCGCCCGGCTTGATGTTCTGCAGATGCGATGTCAGCGGACCATCCGGCACCTTGATCGAGAAGAACTCGAGTTCGTCGGCCCAGGCCGGGCTTGCGATCGAATAGGCACGATAAAGCGGCTTGCCCTCAACCATCAGGCCGATCATCGCAAACTCGCCCGAACGGAAACGAAAGCCCTGCGGCCGCGTCATCGTGAAACGAAAGAGCCGGTCGGTATAATGCGTCACACTCAGCACCTTCTCGGCGAAGACGCCGGCGGGTACTGCGGAAACAAATTCATCGGTCTTGGCGGGGGCGTTCATTCGGTATCGGGTCCCGTATTCGTCGTAAGGCGTCGTACTTGTCTGTCTGCTTTCGGCGAGGCTCATATTATACTATGGCCTGGATTTAAAGGTATTCCATTTCATTCCGCTAGGCGGGGCTGAAATATGTATATTCCAATCAAGATTTCATCGTGCCTGGAATCAATATGGTCGCCAGCCCCGGCTGCGGCAATCCGACACGTCAAATAGCCGCAGATCCTGTTTTCGTCGCGGTCAGGCCGTCTTGGCTGCCAACCGCCGCCAGCTATAGGCCTGACCGCCTTCGGCTTGCCGAGCGGTCGGCTGATAGTAATGCGGAATGCCCGGCAGGCGGTTTTCCGAAAGCCGCTTCAGCGCGGTTTCGTTGGTGACCGCAAAACTGTCGATGCCGACACGCAGCATCAGCGGAATCTGGTCGATCAGCACATCGCCAACAGCGCGCAGCTCGCTAACATAGCCGAGGCGCTCACGCAGCAGCGAGGCGTGGCTGAAGGCGCGGCCGTCGTTGAAGGCCGGAAAGGCAACCGCAACGATCTCAAGGCGATCGAGATAGGGAGCAAGCCTGGTCACGTCGTCGGCCGGCTTGATCACCACACCCAGACCTGCTTCGTTGCTTTCCTCGGCCTTTGCGATCAACGCATCGAGGCCGAGCAGCGGCCTCTGGCTTTCGCTCGCCTTGACCTCCTCGGTCTCGATGATCCAGGGATCGTTGTCGACAAAACCGGTTTCCCGCCAAATCTTCGTCATGACCATCTCCTTACGCCGCTTCCGCCGAGGCCGAGCCGTAGAGCGCGTCCTTGAACGGCTGCGGCCCGACGCGACGATAGGCATCGAGGAAAATTTCGGAAGCGTCGAGGCGCAAGCGGAGATAGGTGTCAACGATCGTCTCGATCGCGTCCGTCACCTTCTCCGGCTCAAACCCGCGGCCGATGATTTCGCCGATCGACGTATGCTCGTCGCCGGAGCCGCCGAGCGTGATCTGATAGAGTTCCGCACCCTTCTTCTCGACACCGAGCAGCCCGATATGGCCGACATGGTGGTGGCCGCAGGCGTTGATGCAGCCGGAAATCTTGATCTTGAGCTCACCGATCTCAGCCTGGCGCTCAGCCGAACCGAAGCGCTTGGAGATCTCCTGCGCGACCGGGATCGAGCGGGCATTGGCGAGCGCGCAGTAGTCGAGGCCAGGACAGGCAATGATGTCGGTAATCAAGCCGGCATTGGCGGTTTCGAGACCGGCGGCGACCAGGCCGCGATAGACGGCTTCGAGATCGGCCAGCGCCACATGCGGCAGGATCAGGTTCTGCTCGTGGCTGACGCGAATTTCGTCGAAGGCGTATTCCTCGGCGATATCGGCGACCACATCCATCTGCGCGTCCGAAGCATCGCCGGGAATGCCGCCGATCGGCTTCAGCGAGATCGTCACCATGCCGTAGTCGGGGTTCTTGTGCGGCTGCACGTTCTGCTGCACCCAGCGGGCGAAGTCAGGATCGGCCTTCTTCCAACGGGCCAGGTTTTCCCAGCCCTCGGCGCGCTGCGGCAGGGCCGGCGGGGCGAAATAGGCCGAAATCGCCTGAACGTCGGCCTCGGGAAGCTTCAGCTCCGTATCCTTCAGCTTGACGAACTCGGCCTCGACCTGACGGGCCAGTTCCTCTGCGCCGGTTTCATGCACGAGGATCTTGATGCGCGCCTTGTACTTGTTGTCGCGACGGCCATGAAGATTGTACACGCGCATGATCGCCGTCGTGTAGGACAGCAGGTCTTCTTCCGGCAGGAAGTCGCGGATGAGCTTGGCCACCATGGGCGTACGGCCCTGCCCGCCGCCTACATAAACGGCAAAGCCGATCTCGCCTTTGTCGTTCTTTTTCAGATGCAGGCCGACATCGTGCACCTGGATCGCCGCACGGTCGCGCTCGGCGCCGGTGACGGCGATCTTGAACTTGCGCGGCAGGAAGGAGAATTCCGGATGAACGGACGACCACTGGCGCAGGATTTCGGCATAGGGGCGCGGGTCTGCGACTTCGTCGGCGGCAGCGCCGGCGAAATGATCGGCCGTGACGTTGCGGATGCAGTTGCCCGACGTCTGGATGGCGTGCATCTCGACGGAAGCAAGCTCGGCGAGCACATCCGGCATATCCGACAGCTTCGGCCAGTTGAACTGAAGGTTCTGTCGCGTGGTGAAATGGCCATAGCCGCGATCGTAGGTGCGCGCGATATGCGCAAGCATGCGCATCTGGCGCGAGCTCAGCGTGCCATAGGGAATGGCGATGCGCAGCATATAGGCGTGAAGCTGCAGATAGACGCCGTTCATCAGTCGCAGCGGCTTGAACGCATCCTCCGAGAGTTCCCCCGAAAGGCGCCGCTGCACCTGATCGCGGAACTGGGCAACGCGTTCCGCAACAAAGGCGTGGTCAAATTCGTCGTAGCGATACATAAATTTCCTCGGGCCTTTTTCAGACTGCAATGAATTCCGGATCGGCCGCGGCATAGCCCGGCGCGTATTCCATCGTGGGTCCTTCGGCGCGGATACGCTCGCGTAGGCGCAGCGGCCAAAGCTTGCCGCCGGTTTCCTGAACGTCGATCAGGTTGACGTCGACGACCTTGTTGTCGGCGTAAGCCTGCTTGCCGATCACCTCGAGCGCGGCTTCGGCTTCCGCATGCCGGGCGACGAGCGCCTCCTGCAGGGAAGTCGCCCATTCGCCATTGGCATTCAGCCAGACGGCGATACCGTCCGTCAGCCGGTTTGCGGTCAGAACCTTGTCGACCATGGATCAGCTCCTTGCAAAATCTTGAGCGGCGGTCACCTGTCGGACCAGCGGCTCGGACTGTTCGAAATTGGCGCCGGCGACAGCGTCGCCGATAATGACCATGACCGGACCGCTCAACTCGTCGCGATACTCCAGATCGGGCAGGTCTTTCAATGTACCATGCATCAGGCGTCGATCGCGACGGCTGGCATTTTCGATGACGGCGACGGTGGTCTCAGCCGGAAGACCGGCTTCCATCAGGCGACCGGCGACGGAGGCCGCGACGGTACGGCCCATATAGACGGCGATCGTCGCGCCGGAGACGGCAAGGCTCGCCCAATCCGGCAGGACGTCGCCGGTCAGGTCATGGCCGGTCGTGAAGACCAGCGAGGAGGCGACACCGCGCAACGTCAGCGGCAGTTCGAAATCGGCAGCGGCGGCAAAGGCGGAGGTGATGCCCGGAACGATCTCATAGGTGATGCCGGCGGCGCGCAAGGCGGCCATTTCCTCGGCCGCCCGGCCATAGACCAGCGGATCGCCGGATTTCAGCCGCACGACGCGCTTGCCGTCGCGGCCGAGTTGCACCAGCAGATCGTTGATCTCTTCCTGGGACTTGCTGTGGCAGCCCTTGCGCTTGCCGACGGAAAGGCGCTCGGCATCGCGGCGCCCCATGTCGACGATCGCCTGCGGCACGAGGGCATCATAAACGATGACATCGGCCTCCATCATCACGCGCTGCGCCCGCAGCGTCAGCAGGTCTTCCGCGCCGGGGCCGGCGCCGACCAGCCAGACATGACCCTCGACCTTGCGCACCGACTGCAAGAGACTGTCGGCGGCACGCTCAGCCTGCGCAAAATGGCCGGCACCGACAGCATCCGCAACGGGACCCGAAAAGAAACGACGCCAGAAGATGCGGCGGGCGACGCCGCGCGGCACGAGCCGATCGACAGGCTTGCGATAGCGCGTTGCAAGCTCAGCGAGCTTGCCCAGCGACGGCGACAGCATCTG
This sequence comes from Rhizobium sp., assembly GCA_047606605.1. GTDB lineage: Bacteria > Pseudomonadota > Alphaproteobacteria > Rhizobiales > Rhizobiaceae > Rhizobium. The sequence continues at coordinate 3,644 of JASGEG010000029.1, read as the reverse complement.
GTCGATCTGGGCGCGGATCATCTGCGCCAGCACAGGCCCCGCCCCTTCCGTTCCAATCGCGACGGCAACGGGCGCACGATTGACGAGCGCCGGCGTATAGAAATCGCAATGGTCGGGCTGGTCGACGGCATTCGCCGGAATTTTCTCGGCGCGCGCCGCATCGACGATCGCGCGGTCGGCCTCGGCATCGCCTGTCGCGGCGAAAACCAGAGTGGCGCCCTTCACCTGCTCCGGAGAAAAAGTGGCGCGCACGGTCTCGATGCGGTTGGCGATGAGGAAGGAATGATAATCCGCTTCCGGCGCCGCGGCGTAGGCGACGATTTTCGCCTGCGTGTTCATCAGCAGGCGCACCTTGGCAAATGCCTCCTCGCCATTGCCGAAGACAGCCGTCACCCTTCCTTCCACGCGAAAGAAGGCGGGAAACGCCGAGAGCTGTTCAGTCCTGGGAAGCATTATCATTCCACTTCGAGGTTTCCCGAATATCGCCTTTGCCGCCATCAGATTGAAGAAACAGAAATTCTAATGCCCCGGCAACTCCGTATTCTTTTGCTCGACATTTCCACGATTTGAGCAAAACTCACCAGAAGCGCCGCCATGAGATAAATATAGGAAATCTATAGACTTTTGTGATTTATTTGTCTCGATAACTGGTCTATTGCCTGTGGCAAACGCTGTCCATAGGTCATTTGCGCATTCCGTCGCTCCGGCAATGCCGCTAAGCTTTGGAAAATCCTTCGGAGTACGACGCGTGACCGGAAACACCATTGCCGCCCGCCTTCTAGACATCATGGAACGCGACATCCTGCCTCTGACGCAAAAAGGTGTCGCCGCTGGAAACAAGATATTCGGCGCAGCGATCCTGCGCAAATCCGACCTGTCGCTGGTCCTTGCCGAGACCAACAACGAGCTGGAAAACCCGCTCTGGCACGGCGAAGTACATACGCTGAAACGCTTCTACGAGCTCGGCGAGACGCCGGCGACCAAGGAGCTGATCTTCCTTTCGACCCATGAGCCCTGCACCATGTGCATGTCGGCGATCACCTGGGCCGGATTCGACAATTTCTACTATTTTTTCAGCCACGAGGATTCCCGCGATGCCTTCGCGATCCCGCATGACCTGAAGATCCTGAAGGAGGTCTTCGGGCTGGAGCCGGGCGGCTACCGCCGGCAGAATGCTTTCTGGAACAGCTTCGCCATCGCCGATCTGGTCGAGACCGAAGCAGACCCGCTGAAAACCGCCCTCAAGGACCAGACGGCGCGCATCAAGGCCGCCTATGACGCCCTCTCCGACAGCTATCAGGCGTCGAAGGGCGAAAACGACATTCCGTTGAACTGACGATTGAACCGGCAAGGCCGAACGGTAGAGAATTCCCAATGGACGCATCGCAAGACATATCCCGCCTGATCGAGATCATGGCGGCGCTGCGCAATCCTCAGACTGGCTGTCCCTGGGACATCGTCCAGACCTTCGAGACGATCAAGCCCTATACGATCGAGGAAGCCTATGAGGTCTCCGACGCCATCGAACGCAAGGATATGGACGATCTCTGCGACGAGCTCGGCGACCTGCTGCTGCAGGTGGTGTTCCATGCGCGGATGGCCGAAGAGGCCGGCGAATTCTCCTTCGGCGACGTGGTGGAGGCCATTACCCGCAAGATGATCCGCCGGCACCCGCATGTCTTTGCCGTTTCCGGCGCCGATACGCCCGAAGCGGTCAAGCTGCAATGGGACGAGATCAAGGCCGAGGAAAAGCGCGAGCGCGCCGAACGACGGGCGCGTCGCGGCATTTCCGAGGATTTCAAGGCGGGCTTCCTCGGCTCGGTCCAGCGCAGCTTCCCTGCCCTGACGGAAGCGCTGAAGCTGCAGGAACGCGCGGCAAAAGTCGGCTTCGACTGGTCCGCGCCGGAGCCGATCCTCGACAAGATCGAGGAGGAAATCGGCGAGTTGCGCGTGGCGCTTGCCAGCGGCGACAAGGCCAAGGTCAGCGACGAACTCGGCGACCTGATCTTCGCCGTCGTCAATATCGGCCGGCATGTGAAGGCCGATCCCGAGCAGGCACTACGCGGAACGAATACGAAATTTCGCCGCCGATTCAATCATATCGAGACTGTTCTTGAGGCAGAAGGCGAGACCCTCGAACAAGCCTCGCTCGAGCGGATGGAAGACATATGGCAGGCGGCAAAGGCAATCGAGAGGCAGCTCGCCGAATAGGGCGCGACCACGCGCTTCCTATTCCCAATCCTCGCGCTGCGGCTTCGGACCACGGCCCAGGCGCCGTTCCAGCTCGGCGGCTTCCGTCTCGCTCAGGCGCACGTCGAGCGTCACCGAACCATCCTCGTTGTCGGCGCGACTGTCGACAATGGCATGATTGTATAGCCAGGGCAGCAATGCCAGCTTGTCCACCGGCAGCGTGATCGTCGTTTCGGTCAGAACGCCGGAAAGCCGGCGGCTGATTTCGCCCATCAAATGATCGACGCCCTCGCCCGTTCTTGCGGACACGGCAATGACATTTTCCGCGGTCGATGCCTTCTGGACGATGGCATCGTGCGCCTCCGGCTCCAGGCTGTCGATCTTGTTCCAGACCTCGAGAATACGCTCGGCACCCTCCGCCTCGTCGATACCGAGATCGCCGAGAATGCGCAGGACGTCGGCGCTCTGCGCCTGATTGTCCTCGTCCGACAGATCGCGCACATGCAGGATCAGATCGGCTTCCAGCACCTCTTCCAGCGTGGCGCGGAAAGCGGCGACCAGATGGGTCGGCAGGTCGGAGATGAAACCGACGGTGTCGGAGAGAATCACGGTGCGGCCATGCGGCAGCTTCATGCGCCTCAGCGTCGGATCGAGCGTCGCAAACAGCATGTCTTCGGCAAGCACGCCTGCGCCGGTGATCCGGTTGAACAGCGTCGACTTGCCGGCATTGGTATAGCCCACCAGCGCCACGATCGGATGCGGCACCTTCTTGCGCTTGGCGCGGTGAAGCTGTCGGGTGCGCACCACCTGCTCCAGCTCGCGCTCAAGCCGGAGGATGCGCTCCTGCAGCATGCGTCGGTCGGCTTCGATCTGCGTTTCACCGGGACCGCCCATGAAGCCTGCGCCGCCGCGCTGGCGTTCCAGGTGGGTCCAGCTTCGGACCAGGCGGCCCTTCTGGTAGTTGAGATGCGCAAGCTCGACCTGCAGCGTGCCTTCCTTGGTGGAGGCGCGGCGGCCGAAGATTTCCAGAATGAGGCCGGTGCGGTCGATGACCTTGGCGTTCCATTCCTTTTCGAGGTTGCGCTGCTGCACCGGCGTCAGAGGATGATCGACGATCACCAGGCCGGCATTGAATTCATCGAGCAGGGCGCCGATTTCCTCGATCTTGCCCGTCCCGAGCAAGGTGGCGGGACGCGGCTCGTTGATCGCGACAATGGAGCCGCTGACGACGTCGAGGTCGATCGCCTGTGCCAGCCCCTTGGCTTCTTCGAGACGGCTCTCCGGCGGCCGCGACGTCGTGATCGCGCCATCGGCCTGCGCCGACCGGGACGCGCGCGCCTGCTTCAAAACAGGCACGACGACGACAGCACACATATCATCCCGATGCTTTTCCGCTTCCGGGATGATGGAGTCGTTTTTCGTATCGCGTGTCGTGATGACGGCTAATCCCAGGT
>JASGEG010000028.1:0-26869 GCA_047606605.1 Rhizobium sp. | reverse complement strand
GCTCGGCGCGCAACAATTGCTATCAGTGCCGGATCGACCGCGCATAGCCGCAAAGGCGCATAGCTCGTTAAAAAGGAAGCGCCGGCATATCGCTATGCCGGCGCTTCCATCCGACGTGGTGCGATGGGATTTACGCCACGTTGAGGATGCTTTCGGGCGCAACAGCCTCGTAGCCCAGCGCCTCGGCCACCGGCTTGTTGGTGATGCGGCCTTTGTGCACGTTGAGGCCGTTGCGCAGATGCTTGTCTTCGGCAATTGCCCGCAGGCCGCGATCCGCCAGTGCCAGGCCATGATAGATGGTGGCGTTGTTCAGCGCATGCGCGGAGGTGACGGGAACGGCGCCCGGCATGTTGGCGACGCAATAATGCACGACGCCCTCGACCTCGTAGGTCGGCTCGGAATGGGTGGTGGCATGCGAGGTTTCGAAGCAGCCGCCCTGATCGATGGCGACATCGACGATGACCGAACCCTTCTTCATGCCGGACAGCATCTCGCGCGTGACGAGTTTCGGCGCGGCCGCACCGGGGATCAGCACGGCGCCGATGACGAGATCGGCCGAGAAGACCTCTTCCTCCAGCGCCTGGATGCTGGAATAGCGGGTATGGACACGGCCGTTGAAGAGATCGTCGAGCTGGCGCAGGCGCGGCAGCGAGCGGTCGAGAATGCTGACATCGGCGCCGAGGCCGGCGGCCATCTTGGCGGCATGCAGGCCGACGACGCCGCCGCCGATGATCGTCACCTTGGCCGGCAGCACGCCCGGCACGCCGCCGAGCAGGATGCCGAGGCCGCCATTGGCCTTCTGGAGCGCGGTGGCGCCCGCCTGGATCGACAAGCGGCCGGCGACTTCCGACATCGGCGCCAGCAGCGGCAGGCCGCCGCGCTCGTCGGTGACGGTTTCATAGGCGATGGCGGTCACGCCGGAGGCGAGCAGGCCCTTGGTCTGCTCCGGATCGGGTGCCAGATGCAGGTAGGTGTAGAGAAGCTGACCTTCGCGAAGCTGCGCCCATTCGGAAGGCTGCGGCTCCTTGACCTTCACGATCATGTCGCACTTCTCGAAAATATCCTTGGCGCTTGCAGCGATCCTGGCGCCGGCGGCGGCATAGGCATGGTCGTCGGCGCCGATGCCGGCACCGGCCTTGGTCTCGACCCAGACCTCGTGACCATGGGCGACATATTCGCGAACCGAGGCTGGCGTCAGGCCGACGCGATATTCGTGATTCTTGATCTCTTTCGGACAACCGACGCGCATTTTGTTCCTCCCTGAACATCCATCCGCTTTGCGACAGCACTGATCAAATGAGACCACCTCCGGCTCGCAATGTCCTTGCAAAGACAAATTGCCCGACGGCTATTTTTCGTGGAATATTGCGCTGGATTGAAATTTTTCGAAGGATCTTCGAATGGCAGAGCTAGACACCATGGATCATTCGATTTTACGGGTGCTGCAGCAGAATGCCAGGATCACCAATGCCGAGCTTGCCGAAAAGGTCGGCCTGTCGCCGTCAGCCTGCTCGCGCCGGCTCGATATTCTGGAAAAGAGCGGCGTCATCGACGGCTATCATGCGCGGCTGTCGCATAAGGCGCTCGACTACAAGATGATCGCCATCGTGCACATCTCGCTGTCGGGCCAGTTCGCCAAGACGCTGTCGGAATTCGAAGCGGCGGTGAAGCGCTGTCCGAATGTGCTCGTCTGCTATCTCATGTCCGGCGAATACGACTATATCCTGCGCATCGCCGCGCGCGATCTCGAGGATTATGAGCGTATCCATCGCGATTGGCTCTCGGCCCTGCCGCATGTGGTCAAGATCAATTCCAGCTTCGCGCTGCGCGAGATCATCGACCGGCCGAATGTCGGACTATAGCCGGCCTATCGCAGGTCCAGCAGCAGGGCGCGATGATCGGAGACTTCCGGCTCGGCGACCGGATCGAAGTCGACCACGTCCACCGCCGCATTCACCAGCATATAGTCGGCAAAGCGCGGATGCTTTTTATAGTGAGACGTTCGCGTATCCTCATGTCCCCGCGAGGTGACAAGGTCGGAAAGCCCGAGACCCGCGAGGGCATCGAAGGTCACGCTTCCCGGCAGGACATTGAAATCGCCGCAGACCACCAGCCTCTCATCGCCCGGCCACACCTGACGGATGATGTCGACCAAGGCCTTCGCCTGATGATGCCGGGCCGGCGTATCGCCCTTGCCGGCAGGATCGCGCAGACCATGCATCTGGGCGATGGTGATCGGAGAGCCGCCATCATAGTCGAAGAGACGGATGCAATGGGCGTTGCGCGACCGCGGATGCGCTCCCCAGCCATCGCTTGAGAACTCGCCATGCACGAAACCCGCGGCCTGGCCGACAACCGGATAGGTCCGGCGTACGAAGGTCGCCAACCCGAATTCAGAAGAGAGGCGCCGGTCGCCATCGAAGAGATCGCCCCGCGCAACGGGAAGGAAGAACGCATCGTGAGCCGGCAAAGCAACTTTCAGTTCCTCGAAAAGATTGGCGCGCTGCTCGAGTTCCATGCCGTGATCGCGATAGATAAGCCATTCAGCCTCGGAATTGCTGGCACGAACCACTTCCTGCAGGCAGAGAACATCCGCATCGATATCGACCAGATACCGCATCAGCGGCTCATGCAGCCGGCCACCCCATGCATTCAGCGAAACGATGCGCAAACCATATCCTCCCCAAATCCACCTTCCCCGTCCGATTTCGCCGCCATCCGACATGAATCGGTGTCTCATTCCGGCATGGACCGGTCCGGCAGTGCCGATTCGGAACGGATGATCGCAATTTTAGCGTTCATCCTAAACAGCTTTCAATACATGCCCGCTATCCGTGAGATGAATGATGCACGCGTCGAGGGGAAATCATGCAGTCATCGTCAAAACCGCCGGCCCAGTACAATCTGAAAATCAAGACGAGGCGTTCGCAACGCCACCGGGTCCGGCTGATGGCTCAAGTGTGGTATCTTGCAAAGGCGGTGACCGGTCGCGTGGTCGACCTCTCGGCGAGCGGCATCGCGCTCGATCTCCAGTCACCGATTCACGCCGCCGCCGGCAGCAAGGTTCGTGTCCAGTGCGACGAGATCGGCATGCTTGATGGCATCGTGCGCTGGGTCCATAGCGGCCGGGTCGGCATAGAATTCGACCCCTCCTCCAATGCCTCGGCTCTGGTCGCTTCGTATTTTCGCTTTTTCCACAAGGACATAAAGCCGGTTCTCAGACGCTGACGGATTGTTCGCCCGCTTGACGCCGGCCCCACAATAAGTCTGTCACATTACTGGTGCACACCTTCGAAAATCGTCCTAATCTCCCTCGCCGCCAGAGGTGATCGAGAACCATAATATTACGTCGAAGGAGTGTTTCATGTCTTCCATTCTGGAATTGCCCAGCATGTCGCGCCGTTCCCTGCTGCAGGGCCTCAGCGCCACCGCCGCGCTCATCGTGCTGCATCCTTTCGCGGCCCGCGCCGCCGGCAATCAGGCGCATCTGCGCCTCATGGAAACGACGGACATCCACGTCAACGTCTTCCCCTATGACTACTATGCCGACAAGCCGAACGACACGATGGGTCTGGCGCGCACCGCGACGATCATCGACAATATCCGCGCCGAAGCCACCAACTCGCTGCTGATCGACAATGGCGACGTGCTGCAGGGCAATCCGATGGGCGACTATATGGCCTATCAGCACGGTATGAAGGAGGGCGACGTCCATCCGGTCATCAAGGCGATGAACACGCTCGGCTACGAGGTCGGCACGCTCGGGAACCACGAGTTCAACTACGGCCTCGACTTCATGTTCAAGGTGCTGGGCGGCGCGAACTTCCCCTTCGTCTGCGCCAATCTGACCAAGGGCCAGCTCGCCTCCGACCCGAAGAAGGACGACCTGTTCTTCAAGCCGTATCTGATCCTCGAAAAGAAGATCAAGGACGGCGCCGGCAATGAAAGCCCGATCAAGATCGGCTTCATCGGCTTCGTGCCGCCGCAGATCATGCTCTGGGACATCAAGAACCTCGAAGGCAAGGCGCAGACGCGCGACATCGTCGAGGCCGCCAAGGCCTGGGTGCCGGTCATGAAGGAAGAAGGGGCCGACATCGTCATCGCGCTCTCGCATTCCGGCATCGACGGCTCCAGCCAGAGCGAGAAGATGGAAAACGCCTCGCTGTACGTTGCTGCGGTCCCCGGCATCGACGCGATTTTCACCGGCCACCAGCACCTCGTCTTCCCAGGCCCGAAGACCTGGGACGGCATCAAGGACGCCGATCCGGTGAAGGGCACGCTGCACGGCAAGCCTGCCGTCATGGCCGGCTTCTGGGGCTCGCATCTCGGCCTGATCGACCTGCTCCTGGAAAAGGACGGCAAGAGCTGGAAGATCGTCGACTTCACCGCCGAAGCGCGGCCGATCTATCACCGCGACGACAAGAAGAAGGTCATCGCCGACGTCGCCGACAAGAAGGAAGTGGTCGAGGCCGCCAAGGCCGAGCACGAGGCGACGCTCGCCTATGTCCGCACGCCCGTCGGCAAGACCTCGGCGCCGCTCTATTCCTATTTCGCGCTCGTCGCCGACGATCCCTCGGTGCAGATCGTCAGCCAGGCGCAGATCTGGTACATCAAGCAGATGCTGAAGGAGACCGAGTACAAGGACCTGCCGGTGCTCTCGGCGGCCGCCCCCTTCAAATGCGGCGGGCGCAACGGTCCCGATTATTATACGGATGTTCCCGCCGGCAATATCGCCATCAAGAATGTCGCCGACCTCTATCTGTATCCGAACACGGTGCAGGCGGTCGTCATCGACGGCGCGCAGGTGAAGAACTGGCTGGAAATGTCGGCGGCGATGTTCAACCAGGTCCAGCCGGGCGCCAAGGATGCCCCGCTTCTGAACGACAGCTTCCCCTCCTTCAACTTCGACGTCATCGACGGCGTGACCTACCAGATCGACCTGTCGCAGCCGCGCCGCTTCGGCGATGACGGCAAGGTGCTGAATGCCGATGCCTATCGCATCCAGAACCTGCAATTCGACGGCAAGCCGATCGATGCCAAGCAGAAATTCGTCGTGGTCAGCAACAATTATCGCGCCGGCGGCGGCGGCAACTTCCCGGAAATCGGTGCCGACAAGGTGATCTACAAGGCGCCGGACACCAACCGCGACGTCATCGTCCGCTATGTGCACGAACAGGGCACGATCAACCCGACCGCCGACGGCAACTGGACCTTCAAGCCGCTGCCAGGCACGACCGTCCTGTTCCCGAGCTCGCCCAAGGCCAAGGATTTCGTCGCCGAGGTGAAGAGCGTCAAGATCGAGGATGCCGGCGAAGGCGCCGACGGCTTCAGCAATTTCCGGCTGGTGCTGTAAGGCACAACAAGCCCCTCTCCCTGTTTCGCAACGGGGAGAGGATGGCTTGCAAACACGCGATTTGTCCCGCCCTCCTGAGCTTGTCGAAGGGGCGGGTGGACCTCACTCCGCCGCCAACGGCTTCTGTCCGAGGCTGAACTCCTCCATCGCCGCCTTGAAATCGGCCCTATCGGGGCATTGCGACAGGCGCGTGCGGAAAGCCTCTATCATCCAGGCGGCCGCCGGACCGGGCGGATTGGAGAGCTTGCGGACGGCATAGATCGGATATTCGCCCTGCTCGTAAGCCTCGAGATCGAGATGCACGAGCCGGCCCTTCTGCAGGTCTTCATAGATCAGCGAAGCCGGCAGTCCGCCCCAGCCGAGGCCACCGCGGATCAGCTGATGCTTGGTGGCGATATCGCTCAGATGCCAGATCTTGTAGGACAGGACGTTGAAGTCCCGCCCCTTGGTGAGATTCGACGCATCGGTGACCACCAGCTGCACCTCTTCGCGTACATCGGCAAGCGTGAGCGGACGCTTGATCTGGGCCAGCGGATGGCGGGGCGCTGCAACCGGCATCATGAAGGAATGGCCGATACGCTCGATCACCATGGAATCGTCCTGCCTGATCACCGCACCGCCAATGCCGATCGTCGATTTGCCGCTGGCGACCAGTTCCATCATCGTGCCGAGCTCACCCGTGTCGAGGCGCAGCGAGACGGACGGAAAACGCTCCTGAAATTCGTTCAGCACGGCGACCGTGGCATTGGTCGGCACCATGACGCTGATGGCGACGGCCACTTCCGCCTCGAGCCCGGTCTTCAGGCCCTTCACCCTGGCGCGCATCACCTGGAGATCGGAGAGAATGCGGCGCGCATCCTCCAGCATCACCCTGCCCGCATCCGTCAGTTTCGGCTGGCGCGAGCCCGAGCGCTCGAACAGCGGCATTTCGAGCTGCGCCTCCAGATTGGCGATGGTGTAGCTGATGACCGATTGCGCACGGTTGAGCACGCGCGAGGCGGCGGAAAAGCTGCCGGACTCGGCAACGGTCAGAAAGACCTGCAATTGGTCGAGGGTCGGATTGGGAAGCATGGGCTATCCATTCTATCGATAATTCCAATCCATATTATCACAGTTTTTCTCGATAGCACTGAGGACTTATCTATTGCTGCGAAACGAGACCGGACTTCCCACCCGGTTATCGCAACCCATTGATAAGGAACATAAGCATGTCCTCCATTCTGCTGCTGACCTCCAGCCCGCGCTCCGATTCCATTTCGACCAAGATCGCCACCGATCTTGCCGACAAGATCAAGGCCCAGAATCCGGGCAAGACGATCGTTCATCGCAATCTGGCCGGCGCTCCGCTGGCTCATATCGATGAACTCTTCACCGCCGCCATCCGCACGCCGGCCGACGCCCGCACCGCCGCGCAGAACGAAGCCGTCAAGGTTTCCGACGAACTGGTGGACGAACTGCTCGCCGCCGACACGATCGTCATCGGCACCGGCCTCATCAACTTCAGCATCTATTCGTCGCTGAAGTCGTGGATCGACAACGTCGCCCGCGCCGGCCGCACCTTCACCTACACCGAGACCGGCCCGAAGGGCCTCGTCACCGGCAAGAAGGCCTATATCGTTCTCGCCTCCGGCGGCGTCTACTCCGAAGGCCCGGCCGCTCCGCTGAACCACGCCGTTCCCTATCTGAAGTCGGTTCTCGCCTTCATCGGCATCACGGACGTCGAAACCGTCTATGTCGAAGGCCTGGCCTTCGGTCCGGAAGCTGCCGAAAAGGCTGTCGGCGCCGCACAGGCCCGCGCCGCCGAACTGGCACTCGCCGCCTAATCGCAAAAGCGATCGCAGATCACGACGGCCGGCTCCCAGCCGGCCGTTTCCTATTGGCTGCGAGCCTCGCCCATCCCGTTCACGAAACTCCTGACGACCTCCAGGATCTCGCTGGACAGCGCCTCGTCGTTCGCAATGCGCGCGAGACCAACGGCGCCCGTCATCAGGCAGGTTGCGACAATGGCGTTGCGGCGCGCCTCGGCTGACGCGGTTTGCGGCATGCGCGCCGTCATCGCCTCGATATTCTTGCGCATTCCTTCCGTTGCGACTGTTCGCACGGCGTCGCTGCCTCGGGCGATATCGGCCGTCAACGCCGCATAGGCACATCCCTCGCCGCGATGATCGCGATGCCCAGAGCTGAGATAGCTATCGGCAAAATTGGCAAGCGAGACATTCGCCGGGTCGATGCCCTGCTCTTCCATCTGCCGCCGCGGCGATTCCACCGCCGACTGCACCGCCTCCGCGACAAGCTCGTCCCGGGAGGCGAAATGCTTGTAGAAGCCGCCGACCGTCAGCCCCGCCTCCTTCATGAGATCGGCGACACCGATCCCTTCCAATCCCTCCTCGCGCAAGCGCTTGGCCGCAAGCGTGACGATCCGCTCGTGCGTCTTCTGCTTTTCAAGCTGCGAATGCCCCATCGAAAAATCCTCTCGATCCATCTTGACAATGTGGATTACAATCATAATCCTATTGGAGAACGATCATAATCCAGATCGTCATCAAAGCCAATAGGAGTTACCAGCATGCGCCTCAAGAACAAGGTCGCCGTCATTACCGGCGGAAACAGCGGCATCGGGCTTGCCACCGCCCGTCTCTTCCTCGCCGAAGGTGCCAAGGTCGTCATCACCGGCCGCAACCCCGCAACCCTCGCAGCCGCCGTCGAGGAACTTGGCGGCGACGTAACCGCCCTGCAGGTCGATGTTACCGACATCGCGGCCACTGAAAAAGCCTTCGCGGACGCAGCCGACAGGATCGGCAAATTCGATATCCTCTTTGCCAATGCCGGGATTGCTGGCGAGACGGCACTCGGCCGGACGACGCTCCAGCAGTTCGAGACCGTGGTCCGCACCAATTTCACCGCCGTCTTCTTCACGGTGCAGGCGGCCTTGCCGCATCTGAACGACGGTGCATCGGTCATCCTGAACGGCTCGGTGCATGCGGCTCTCGGTATTCCCGGCTATTCCGCCTATGCAGGCACCAAGGCCGCCGTCCGCGCCATGACGCGCAACCTGGCTTCCGAGCTCGCGCCGCGGGGCATTCGCGTCAACCAGGTGACGCCGGGCGCCACCAAGACACCGATCTGGAACACCCGGGCGATGACCGAAGATGCCAAGGATGCGCTTGAAGCGCGCTTCGGCAGCCTGAGCCCGCTCGGTCGCATGAGCGAAGCGGATGAAATTGCCGGAGCCGCCCTCTTCTTTGCCTCCGACGATTCCCGCAACGTCACGGCCATCGAAATCACCGTCGACGGCGGCGCCACCGGCGCGCCATCGGGCGCCAAGATCTTCCGGGCGTCCTGATCGTTCATCGGCGGGAAGACCGGCAACGGAACGACGCGAAGGTCACAGCGGCCCGACGCCGATGGCGACCTTCGTTTGCCGCAAATCTGCCCTTGGCAGACCGGTCTGCTCCCGATCGCAAAAGTGGTCGTGACCTTTATGGAAGCTCTTGCGATATATGAGCGTCGATAGACTCGTCGGAAATCAAGACGCCAGTCGGAGGAGCCCCATGGGAGAGAAGCTGCACACCTACAAGGTCGATGTCGTCTGGACCGGCAATGAAGGAACGGGAACATCGGGCTATCGCGCCTACCGGCGGGATCACACGATCAGCGCCGCAGGCAAGTCGGACATCGCCGGCTCTTCCGATCCGAGTTTCCGCGGCGATCCCGCCCGCTGGAATCCCGAGGAACTGCTGGTCGCATCCCTCTCCGCCTGTCACAAGCTCTGGTATCTCGGCCTCTGCGCCCAGGCGGGCGTCGTCGTGCTCTCCTATGAGGATGCGGCGGAAGGGACCATGTTCGAGGAAAGCGGCGGCGCCGGACAGTTCACATCGGTCGTCTTGCGCCCCAGGATCGTCATAGACGCGGCATCGGACGTAAAAACGGCGCTCGACCTGCATCACAAGGCGCACGACATGTGCTTCATCGCCCGTTCGATGAACTTTCCCGTCAGCAACGAGCCGCAGATTTCAGTCGGGACGATCTAAAGCATGTCGCGCAAGAGTGTGCAGCGGTTTTGCGGCAACGACATGCGCAAAAGCTAAAGCGCGAGAAGCGAATCCTAGGGATCGCGACGCGCTTTAGAAGGCAAGAACCCGCAATTTCAAATCGCGGTTTCAATTCCGTTTCGGGAACTCAGACCTGGCGGGTCTTTTCGCCATCGCCGAACAGCGACGGGCCGTTCTGATCGATGATCTGCCGCGCCTTGCGGAAGGTGGATTCGATCGCGTCATCCGAGGAGGTGAAGACATCGGCGCGGATGAAATTGCGCACCAGCGTCTCGCCGTTCACCTCTTTCTCGATTCGGCCCATCAGCCGAAACTGATTGCCTTCGCGCTGCGGCGTCGCATGGATCGTGCAGTCGCCATGCGTCTGCGGCTCGGCATTGACGGTGGAAGCGCTGGGCTTTTCGGCGCTCGTGGCCGATGCGCCGCCGGTGAAGATCGAGAGAATATTCGACAAGATCGAAGCCATGTTCCGCCTTTAGAGCGTTTCGGCGCCTCGTGGGGCTGCTTGACCGCTCTATCCCATTGTTTTTACGCAATTCCGGATAAACCCGCTGCGCACTTTTGCGCGACATGCTTTAAAGCGCGTCGCGATCTTTCAGATTCGCTTCCTGCGCTTTAGGTCTTTGATTTTACGCATGTCGTTCTCGCAAAACCGCTGCACAGTTTTGCGCGACATGCTCTAGCACGAAGGTTGCGAGGTCGCAAAGTCAAATGATCAGGTTCGCCAGGATCTCGTTTTCGGTGATGTCCTCGTAGCCCATCCCCGCCGTCTCGAAATTCTCGAGCAGTTGCTTGAAATTGTCCGGGTCCTTGGTCTCGATGCCGATCAGGATCGAGCCGAAATTGCGGGCGGTCTTCTTCAGATATTCGAAGCGGGCGATATCGTCGTCGGGACCGAGCAGGTTGAGGAAATCGCGCAGCGCGCCCGGCCGCTGGGCAAGGCGCAGGATGAAGTATTTCTTCAGCCCGGCATAGCGCATGGCGCGCTCCTTGACGTCGGGCAGGCGCTCGAAATCGAAATTGCCGCCGGACACGACCGCGACGATCGTCTTGCCGCGAATGGCATCGCGGTCCATGGTTTCGAGTGCCGTGATCGCCAGCGCGCCGGCCGGCTCCAGCACGACGCCCTCGACATTCAGCATATCGGTGATGGTCACGCAGACAGCGTTTTCAGGGATCAACCGGACCTGCTCCGGCACGAATTCTTTCAAGGCGGCGAAATTCAGGTCGCCGATGCGGCCGACCGCAGCGCCATCGACGAAATTGTCGACCTTCGTCAGCGTCACCACCTGCCCCGCCTCGATGCTGCGCCTGAGGCTCGGCGCGCCCGCAGGCTCGGCGAAGACGAAAGCCTCCCTGGCGAGGCGATCGGCGAAATAGCCGGTAATGCCGGCCGCCAGACCGCCGCCGCCGACCGGAAGGATAACGTGATCCGGCAGGACGCCTTCGGGCAATTGCTCGGCAATCTCGGCGGCGACCGTCGCCTGCCCCTCGATGATATCGGCATGATCGAAAGGCGGCACCATGACGCCGTCGATCTGCTGCACATGCTCGCGCGCTGCCTGATAGCACTGATCGAAGAAATCGCCGAACAGCTTGATGGTGATGAAATCGCCGCCGAACATGCGGGTCTTGTCGATCTTCTGCTGCGGCGTCGTCACCGGCATGTAGACCACGCCCGGCACGCCGAAATGACGGCAGACGAAGGCGAAGCCCTGCGCATGATTGCCGGCTGAAGCGCAGACGAAGGTCTTGCCCGTGCCGCCCTTGGCGATCACCTTGCGGAAGAAATTGAAGGCACCGCGAATCTTATAGGAGCGGACCGGCGTCAGGTCCTCGCGTTTCAGCCAGATCTCCGCGCCATAACGCGCCGAAAGATGCTCGTTGAGCTGCAGCGGCGTTGCGGGAAAAAGGCCACGCATGGCCTCGGTGGCGTCGGGAACATTCTGCTTGTCCACGGGTCTTGTCCGTCCTTGTTCAATCCGCCTTCGCTATGGCACAGGAAACATGAGTAACGAAAGCCTGTTTATCGCGCTTTCGGACCTGTCGAGGCGACATAATAATGGCCCGGCCCCAAAGCAGGCCGCTAAGCGCGTCGCGATCCTTCGATTCGCTTCTCGCGCTTTAGCGCTTTGATTTTGCGCATGTCGTTCTCGCAAAACCGCTGCACACTTTTGCGCGACATGCTTTAGGCCGGAGGCCATTGAGCATGCACCGGCCTGCCGATCCCGTCAAAACCCCAAAATCTTCGAATTGACAGGACGAACCGCTCCGCTTCCAATACGAGCAGCCATCATGATGATGGTTAGAGGCCCGCCCTAACCCGGCCTAGCCGATTCCGGCGGGTCTCGCTTTATACTTTTCTTTCCGAGCATTAAAAGAATTTTCTAATTTAAATTATTGGAATATTCTTAAATGATTGAAGCAAAGGCGCCCGAGAGGCGGGGGGCGATCAAGAAAGCTTCATCGCCGATCAAAAAACGACCGTGCAAAGCTTCCCAAATCAACCCATGCAAGTTATTGAAATCGCCCAGCGCGGACGTGGCGAAACTGGTAGACGCAAGGGACTTAAAATCCCTCGGCCTTAGGCTATACGGGTTCGACCCCCGTCGTCCGCACCATGATTGCCATTGGAACGACTCTTTACCAGGGCTGCTATTTGCAGGCCGGATCGAGCGCAATCGGGAAAACCCAAAAGAACAAGGCGGCCCGATCGGACCGCCTTGTTCTTTTCCTGCAATAATATCGAACGATCAGCGAATGATGATCGTGAATGCGCTGCGCGGATACCAGAAGCCGTCGCTGTGGCGGCGATAGCCAGGGCGCGCGTGACGGTAGCCCTGATAGCCCTTCCAGTAGCCGGGGCGATAGTGCGGAGGACGACGATTCGGGCGGTGCCTTCTGTCTTCCCAGCGCCGGCCGTCCCGCTCGCGGTATTGCACCTGTTCGATGGCCGTGCTGGCGACGCCTACCGCCGGCTTTGCCGGGTTGAGCGGTGCTGCGACCGAAGGCGTAACGGATGCGAATCCCATGATCAGAGTCAACGCGCCTGCGCCGACGATGTTGAAGATTTTGCTCATAATGTCTCCAATCAAAGTTTACGGCTCTTCATTGAACCCTAATTGATGAACGCATTATGAATGCCACCAGAAATAGCGATCACATAATCGGCATTCCTTACTATTCCGGCGCACCGTCTGTGGCGAAACGGGATTCATGAAAAAGGCGCGGCTTTCGCCACGCCTCGTTTCATCGTCAATGGAGTGGGATCAGCCGGCGAGCTTGGCGGCAATCCTGGCGACGTGGGCGCCCTGGTATTTCGCGCCCTCCAGCTCGACTTCGGAAGGCTGGCGCGAACCGTCGCCGTTGGTGATCGTCGAGGCGCCATAGGGCGAGCCGCCCTTGACTTCCTCGGTGCCCATCTGCCCCTGAAAGGCATAGGGCAGACCGACCACGGCCATGCCATGATGCAGCAGGGTCGGGATAAAGCCGAGAATGGTGGATTCCTGGCCGCCGTGCTGCGTGGCGGAAGAGGTGAACACCGAACCTACCTTGCCGACAAGCTTGCCACTGAACCAGAGACCGCCGGTCTGGTCCCAGAAATTGCGCATCTGCGAGGCGACTGTGCCGAAGCGCGTGCCGGCACCGACGATGATGGCGTCGTATTCCGCCAGCTCATCGGGCGTTGCGATCGGCGCTTCCTGATCGAGCTTGAAGTGCGAAGCCTTCGCCACCTCTTCCGGCACGAGTTCGGCAACGCGCTTGACCGTTACCTCGGCACCCGCCGACTTTGCGCCTTCGGCGACGGCATAGGCCATCTTCTCGATATGACCATAGGCGGAATAATAGAGGACCAGAACCTTAGCCATGAACATCTCCCATTTGTTGGACACGATGAATTCCGAGGTCAGTCTTACCAGCGCCGGGACCAAGACGCATCCCCGGCAGCTGGAACGCACTGTTCACCCGATGGAGACGAAAATTCATTTGCGGCGACCATTCCCTCCACGAGCGAGGCAGAACGACGGTTTGCATTCGCCGCAAACGGCGCTACCTATTCGAGACATCAACGCGCGGGCAGCGCAATTCCACGGATGCTTCCATGACCAATGAAACCATTGTCACCGCCGCCATGCTGGCTATCGGCGACGAACTGCTCTCCGGCCGGACCAAGGACAAGAATATCGGCCACCTCGCCGACATCATGCTGCTGTCGGCGATCGATCTGAAGGAAGTCCGCATCGTTGCCGACGACGAGGACGCGATCGTCGGCGCCTTGAATGCGCTGCGCAGCCAATATGACTATGTCTTCACCTCAGGCGGCATCGGCCCGACGCATGACGACATCACCGCCGATGCCGTCGCCAAGGCGTTCGGCGTCGCCTGCGAGCACGAGCCCGAAGCGATGCGGCTGATGGCAGAGATGTATGCGCGGCGCGAGATGGAGTTCACCGAGGCCCGCCAGCGCATGGCGCGCATGCCCGTCGGCTCCAAGCATATCGCCAATCCGGTTTCGACCGCGCCGGGCTTCAACATCGGCAATGTCTATGTGATGGCCGGGGTGCCGCAGGTGTTCCAGGCCATGCTCGACAATGTCGTGCCGACGCTGCGCACCGGCACGCGCATGCTTTCGACGGCGATTTCCTGCCCCTACGGTGAAGGCGAGATCGGCACGCCGCTCGGCGCGATCCAGAAAGCGCATCCGGATACCAGCATCGGCTCCTATCCGCGCTATGTCGGCCAGTCCTTCTCCACCGAGATCGTCGTGCGTGCCCGCTCCGCCGAGCTTGTCGAAACGGTTGCCGCCGAAGTCAGGGCGATGATCGAAAACATCAGGCAGGCAAAAGCCAGGGAAAATCAACCGTCTGGCGCATGAGGCTGATGTATCTCCCGTCACTCGCGGGGAACCGGATCGATATATGCCGCATTAATATCAGACGGAATGGTGGTATAATGAACTGAGCCGGTCCCTTCCGAACGGGAGATCATGTCATGTCCTACAAAACCATATTGGTCATACTCGACACCCCCGAAAACGCGAATGTGGCGATCGATTTCGCCAGCGCGCTCGCCAGGGAGCACGGCGCGCACATCATCGGCCTGCATGCGGAAATCGTCTCTTCGGTGCCATTGGTCGCTCCGATGGAAATTCCCGATCCGGTGGCCGTGCAGGCGCTTCAGGACATGGCCCATAGCCAGGCGGTCGAGATCGAGCGGCTGTTCCGCGCGAAGATGGAGCGCGAAGGTCGCGATTATGACTGGCGCAGCTACACCAGCACCATCGGCTACGGCACCGAGCCGCTGATCGAAAGCGCCCGCAGCGCCGATCTGCTGGTTGCCGTGCAGCCCGACCCTTCGAAATCGTCCGACTCGCATGTCGATGTCGAAAGCTTCCTGTTCGAAAGCGGCCGTCCGGTGCTGATGATCCCCTATATCTTCACGCAGCCGAAGCCGATCCGCCGCGTGCTGATCGCCTGGAACGGCTCGAAGGAAGCCGCCCGCGCCACCTTCGACGCCCTGCCGTTCCTGAAGGCGGCCGATTCCGTGGAAATCTTCTCGGTCGATACCTCCGAGAGCTCGAAACATTCGCCGGAACAGATCGGCGCCGATATTCGCGCGACACTTGTCCGCCACGGCATTCGCGCCACGACGGCCACGGCGACCTGCGGCGGCAAGACGCCCTCGCAGGTGATCGAAAACCGTCTCGCCGACAATTCGATCGACCTGCTCGTCATGGGTGCCTATACGCATTCCTGGCTCTGGCAGTTGATCTTCGGAGGCACGACGCGGACGCTGCTGCACTCGATGACGGCCATGACCCTGCTTGCACGGTGAGTGCCCGCGATCCCGAAACCGGGAGATTCGGAGCCGGGATCGCGTGATCTTGTGGGGATCAAGGCGTTCTCGGCATGTCCAGACAGGAGCCGGCGCGGTCCCGCTCTTGCCTTTTGGCCGTAAATCCAGCAGAAAGCAGCGACCGATGGCAGAATTCCCGCCCGGGAACCATTCGCGCGGTCCATGGAACATGACGCAGGAAAGCCGAGCGGCTTCTTGCCTGGATCATGCTCAGGCAGGCCGCAAGCGAACAGCGTTTCAGGCTTCGGTCCATGATCCGCGCCCGTTGCGGGGTCTGCTCAGGGTCGCCGGCCGTGCCGGCGCGTCGTTATTCCTTGCCCCGGAGCTTTCTGTCATGTCCCTGCCCGATAAAGCCTTTCCCGTATCCTGGGATCAGTTTCACCGCGATGCGCGCGCGCTGGCCTGGCGGCTCGCCGGCCTCAACCGCGATTTCAAGGCGATCGTCTGCATCACCCGCGGCGGCCTCGTTCCCGCCGCGATCATTTCGCGCGAACTGAACATCCGCCTGATCGAAACCGTCTGCGTCGCCTCCTATCACGATTACTCCAGCCAGGGCGAAATGACCCTGCTGAAGGGCATCACGCCGGAGCTGATGACCGATGGCGGCGAAGGCGTGCTGGTTCTCGACGACCTCACAGATACCGGCAAGACGGCACTCGAAGTGCGCGCGCTGATGCCGAAGGCGCATTTCGCCTGCGTCTATGCCAAGCCGAAGGGTGTGCCGACCATCGACACCTTCATCACCGAAGTCAGCCAGGACACCTGGATCTACTTCCCCTGGGACATGGGCTTCACCTATCAGGAGCCGATCGCCAAGGGTCATCGCGGCTGAATTTCATCGCGGGCGCGCGAATCACTGATGATTCTCCATGGGCGCCCGAATCGGGCGCAATGGTCGGAATTGAGGGTGGGCGCTTCGGCGCCCACTATATTTAGTGGCACCCACCCATCGAGAACATGTGGGATTCAAGGCCTTCCGCGCGAATCATGAGACGCTACGGCATGGTTTTGCCTCCATGCCAATGGCTTGGCTGCCACGGTCACAATTTTGTCGCGTTTGTTTTCGTTGCGGATGGTATCCGCCCCTCTGGCGATCGCAGGAAGGGCGAGCATTTTCCGCCAAGAGCTTGAATCTTCTAGTCTCCTGGCATTTCCCCAGTTTCCACAGATCAGCCCACAAGATATTGTGGTTAAAAATCCGTCGCAAACCACCCCTTGACGGAATCGGGTCTTTCAAAGTTAATGACAGACGTTGCGGCGGCGACTGGGCCAGGCAAATAACGAGGGCTGGTCCTCAACTCGAAATCGGATTTGGATTCAGGGCGATGCACCATTCCATGGTGGCGCCGTGGGGGGTTTTTGTGCCGATCTCGAAGCTGCCGAAAAAACACATGCGGGGACTGGCGGCAATAAGCTGTTAATACTATATTTAGTGTTTGCAGCCACCATCACCACAAGATACAGGAAGGACATCTCCGGATGACACCTCCTGTCAGAAAGCGGATCAGAGACTGGCTGCGCGTTGAATTCGCGAGCCGGAATGAGAATTTTGCGCCCTGTTCACGAGGCGGGCGCGCACCAACGAATGAGGATTGGGACATGCGCATCGAACGTCGCTTTACGAAGGCCGGCCAGTCACCCTACGCGGAGATCGAATTCCGCAAGGCGACCAGCGAGATCAAGAATCCCGACGGCTCGATCGTCTTCCGCCTTGAAAACATCGACGTTCCCGCGCAGTTCTCCCAGGTCGCGGCCGACATTCTCGCGCAGAAGTATTTCCGCAAGGCCGGCGTGCCCGCCAAGCTCAAGAAGGTCGAGGAAAACGACGTTCCTTCCTTCCTGTGGCGTTCGGTTCCCGACGATGCCGCCATGAAGGATCTGCCTAAGGATCAGCAGAGCGGTTCGGAAACCGATGCACGCCAGGTCTTCGACCGCCTCGCCGGCACCTGGACCTACTGGGGCTGGAAGGGCGGCTATTTCTCCTCCGAGGAAGACGCATCCGCGTTCTGCGACGAGCTTGCCTATATGCTCGCAACCCAGCGCGTCGCACCGAATTCGCCGCAGTGGTTCAACACCGGCATGCACTGGGCCTACGGCATCGACGGTCCTGGCCAGGGCCACTATTATGTCGATCCCTTCACCGGCAAGCTCACCAAGTCCAAGTCGGCCTATGAGCATCCGCAGCCGCATGCCTGCTTCATCCAGTCGGTCGAGGACGATCTCGTCAACGAAGGCGGCATCATGGACCTCTGGGTCCGCGAAGCGCGTCTCTTCAAATATGGCTCCGGCACCGGCTCCAACTTCTCGCTGCTGCGCGGCGAAGGCGAAAGGCTGTCCGGCGGCGGCCGCTCCTCGGGCCTCATGAGCTTCCTGAAGATCGGCGACCGCGCCGCCGGCGCCATCAAGTCGGGCGGCACGACCCGCCGCGCCGCCAAGATGGTCGTCGTCGACATCGACCATCCGGATATCGAGGAATACATCAACTGGAAGGTCAAGGAAGAGCAGAAGGTTGCCGCCCTCGTCACCGGCTCGAAGATCGTCGCCAAGCACCTGAAGGCGATCATGAAGGCGACGGTCAATTGCGAAGGCGACAATGACGATTGCTTCGACCCGGCCAAGAACCCTGCCCTGAAGCGCGAAATCCGCGCCGCCAAGAAGGACCAGGTTCCGGAAAACTACGTCCAGCGCGTCATCCAGTTCGCCCGCCAGGGCTACAAGGACCTCGAGTTCAAGACCTATGACACCGACTGGGATTCGGAAGCCTATCTGACCGTTTCCGGCCAGAACTCCAACAATTCCGTCTCGATCAAGGACGAGTTCCTGCGCGCCGTCGAGAACGATGCCGACTGGAGCCTCACCGCCCGCAAGGACGGCAAGGTCGTCAAGACGCTGAAGGCCCGCGACCTCTGGGAGTCCATCTCCTATGCCGCCTGGGCGTCGGCCGATCCGGGCCTGCATTTCAACACGACGATGAACGACTGGCACACCAGCCCGGCCGCCGGCCCGATCCGCGCATCCAATCCGTGCTCGGAATACATGTTCCTCGACGACACGGCCTGCAACCTTGCCTCGCTGAACCTGATGACCTTCAAGGATGCGGCCACGAAGCGCATCAACATCGCCGACTACGAGCATGCCGTCCGCCTCTGGACCGTCGTTCTCGAAGTCTCGGTCATGATGGCGCAGTTCCCGTCGCGCCGCATCGCCGAACTTTCCTACGAATATCGCACGCTCGGCCTCGGCTACGCCAATATCGGCGGCCTGCTGATGTCGTCGGGCATTCCCTATGACTCGGATGAAGCCCGCGCCATCGCCGGCTCGCTGACCGCGATCATGACCGGCATCGCCTATGCGACCTCGGCCGAAATGGCTTCCGAACTCGGGACATTCCCGATGTTCAAGCCGAACCGCGAGAACATGCTGCGCGTCATCCGCAACCATCGCCGCGCCGCCTATGGCGAGACCTCGGGCTATGAGAGCCTGTCGGTCAATCCCGTGGCGCTGATCCACGGCCACAATCCGGACCAGGACCTCGTCGCCCATGCCAAGGCCGCCTGGGACAAGGCACTCGAACTCGGCGAAAAGCACGGCTACCGCAACGCCCAGGCAACCGTCATCGCGCCGACCGGCACGATCGGCCTCGTCATGGACTGCGACACGACCGGCATCGAGCCCGTCTTCGCTCTGGTGAAGTTCAAGAAGCTCGCCGGCGGCGGCTACTTCAAGATCATCAACCGCGCCGTTCCGGAAGCGCTGCGCACGCTCGGCTACTCCGAAAGCCAGATCGCCGAGATCGAGGCCTATGCCGTCGGCCATGGCAACCTGAACCAGGCACCGGCCGTCAACCCCTCGACGCTGAAGGCCAAGGGCTTCACCGACGAGAAGGTGGAGGCCGTCAACGCCGCGCTGAAGAGCGCCTTCGACATCAAGTTCGTCTTCAACCAGTGGACCCTCGGCGCCGACTTCCTGAAGGGCACGCTGAAGGTTTCCGACGAGCAGATGGCCGATATCAGCTTCAGCCTGCTCGATCACCTCGGCTTCTCCAAGAAGGACATCGAGGCCGCCAACATCCATGTCTGCGGTGCGATGACGCTGGAAGGCGCGCCGTTCCTGAAGAACGAGCACCTCGCCGTCTTCGATTGCGCCAATCCCTGCGGCAAGATCGGCAAGCGCTACCTCTCGGTCGAAAGCCACATCCGCATGATGGCAGCCGCCCAGCCCTTCATCTCGGGCGCCATTTCCAAGACGATCAACATGCCGAACGAGGCGACCGTCGAGGATTGCAAGACCGCCTACATGCTCTCCTGGAAGCTCGGCCTGAAGGCAAACGCGCTCTATCGCGACGGCTCCAAGCTCAGCCAGCCGCTGAATGCCTCGCTGATCGAGGACGACAGCGACGAGGATGCGCTGGAGGAATTCCTGCAGGCGCCGGCTGCCGCCCAGGCCGTCACCGTCACCGAGAAGATCATCGAGCGCGTGATCGAGAAGGTCGTGCGCACACAGGAAAAGCTTCCCGGTCGCCGCAAGGGCTATACCCAGAAGGCCAAGATCGGCGGACACACGATCTTCCTGCGCACCGGCGAATATGATGACGGCCGCCTCGGCGAAATCTTCCTCGACATGAACAAGGAAGGTTCGGCGCTGCGCGCCTTCATCAACAACTTCGCCATCTCCGTCTCGCTCGGCCTGCAATATGGCGTGCCGCTCGAGGAATATGTCGACGCCTTCACCTTCACCAAGTTCGAGCCGGCCGGCATCGTCACCGGCAACGACGCCATCAAGAACGCCACGTCGATCCTCGACTACGTGTTCCGCGAACTGGCGATCTCCTACCTCGGCCGCCACGACCTCGCCCATGTCGATACGTCGGACTTCAACGCCACGGCGCTCGGCCGCGGCATTTCCGAAGGCAAGGCCGATGTCTTCTCCAAGGGCCTGACCCGCGGCTACAAGCCGACGCTGGTGCCGACGTCCGGCGAGCGCCCGGCCGCAGACGTCAAGGGTTCGGCAAGTGCCGCCCCTGCCCGCGCCTCCTCGGTCTCGACGATCTCCTCCTTCTCCGGCAATGCCGTGCGCAAGCTGGAAACGACGAGCTCCGTCTCCACCTCGGAAGTCGTCGCCTTCAAGCGCGACTATGAGGAACGCGCCAAGGAGCTGGCCGAAGAGATCGCCGAGGAAGTCGCCGAAGAAACCGGCCTCTTCACCGACAAGGCGGCAGACGACGCGGCAGCGGCCAAGACTGAGGCCAAGAAGCTCGAATCCGAACGCCGCGCCCGCTCCATCATGCAGGGTTACACCGGCAACATGTGCACCGAGTGCCAGAACTTCACGATGGTCCGCAACGGGACCTGCGAGAAGTGCGACACGTGCGGCGCGACGAGCGGGTGCAGCTGATTTGGGCCGCACGGCCGGCAGTCTAGGCAGCGAGCCATTTGGGCCTGGAATGCTTGGCCTGTCCTAATTTTATGTATCGCTTGGGGCGGTGAACTCACCGCCCCAAGCCCCTTGGAGGACGACCGACAGGAGCGGCTTTCGTTCATCAAGAACATGCTCGGACGCTGAGCATTGTCATAGAGACAATCAGGGAACTGATCGTACTCAGCCAACGCCCCAAAATATCCTTGCGCCGAGGCCCATGGAATCCCCACATCCCATCCTCGACAGTAGAGTGCGAGATCGAGCGGTCGGGGACGCTCGAAGCGGAGCTGGAGCGGACCGCAACTCACTCCCTTACGAACCAGCTCAGGGACTGCCACGTCATCAGATCGTTGGCGAGCCATGATATGGATGGACAGACCACGACCGATAAATGCAACACGCGGGCGAGCCCAAAGCTGCGAAAGATTTTCCAACGCTAGCGTGTAAATCGTTGCCTCACCGCTCGCGCCAAGCTACATTCCGCGCCAAGAACGGGAGGATACCACCATATCGAACGACCCTATCACTCACGTCGGCGTCCCCAATGGAAACGCCCCTTCTTCTTCCCTTTCGATACCATCCCTCCACGAGGTGACAGTGGCTCTTCCAGCCGACCGTTTCGCGGAAGTTGAAGCTATTGCGAGCCGGACGTCACTGGGCAAGCTGGAGCCAAGCAGTCTCGTCACCTTCGGCCAGGAGGCAGTTAGTGGATTCGGCTCAAAGCTGGATGCCATCCTGGCTCAAATAACCAACGCGCAGTCTCCGGTCCTATTCGAGCTCTTCAGGACAATACGCGACGGCGTCAAGATTTCGGATCTCAGAGAGCTCGAAACCGAGATACGGGCAAAGCTTAAAGGCAGTATTCTTGAAAGGCTGCTGGTCGCCCTTGGCCTGCGCGATCCTGCGGAACGGTTGAGACGGGTAACCGACGAAGTCCGCGGAATGCTGCAGAGCAAGGCGAAATCCCTTTCCGATCTCATCAAACCATTGGAAGCGAAGGTCGAACAGGAGAGTGTGACACTTGTGAGCGAAGTCTCGCGGATGAGCGAACTTGCCAATGCATACCGGACGTCGATCGTCTCGCTCGGCGTGTTCGTGGAAGCCGGCCGTCGGATCGTCGAACAGGCGGAGATCGATCTGCAGCGGCTGAAGACAGACGCTGCGGGCGGTGATCCGCTGCGTGTCCAAACCGCCCGTGATCATGCACAGAAGCTCGACATCTTCCGTAACCGTGTGCTCGTCCTCGAAAACGCCTATGCCAAGGCCCCTGCGGATCTCGACTCGATCGGCATCGCACGAGGAGCAGCACTGGCAACGCTGGCCGAGACGGTGTCTTCGGCCAACACCGAATTCAACGATATCAAATCGATCCTCATCCGGCTGCACGTTCTTTTCCAGATGCAGTCCATCCAACAGATGAACGAGATGCGCCGCGAACTTCGAGCGTCGCTGCAACGATACGGCCTGGAGGTCTTGAATGACGTATCGGTAAATGCGGCTCGGGCGTCCGGCGAGAATCGGCTTGCGGACGCAGAATTGGTTCTCGCAACCGCCCAGCGGCTTCGATCCATCGCCGACAAGGTCGTGGCGGAAGGCGAAAAGAATAATCAGCGTTACGCGCAGGCACGCATCAAGCTCGAGCAGGCGCGCAAGCTGGTGACGGACAGAGCAATTTAAAGCGTTCCAGCCTTTCATAATAGAATCGCTGAAACGCTCTAACTTTTTTGTTTTTACGCAATTCCGGACGGAAAACCGATGTGCATTTTTCCTGGAATTGCTCTAGCGGACGGAGCAATCTTGCATGGCCACCTTCAACCTCGCCAAAGGACAATCGTTTCAGATCAGCAAGGGGATCGAACTCGTGCATTCAGGGCTGGTATGGGACCCGCCCGAAGGCAATGGTCCAGCCTTCGATCTCGACGTCCACTGTTTTGCGCTCGTCCATCCTGGCGGTGATGCCGGTCGCGCCCGGCTTTACAATGACGGTTCACACGCCCTTTGCTACGCGTTCGTCAGCGGCCCGGGCAATCCCGAGGGATCGTTGACGAAGAATGTCGACGGCTCGTTTCAGACCGCTGACGGATCGATGTGGCACGAGCGCGACGATCGCACCGGGCGCGGCGGATCGAGCCACCGTGAAGACGATGGCGATGACGAAGGCGCCGGTCACCATGGCGAAGGTTTCCGCGAGGAGTTCAAGATCATCCTTGCGAAGCTTCCAGCGGATGTCTCCGAGCTTGCCGTCTGGGCGACAATCCATGACGCGGAACGCAAGAGGCAGGACTTCGGCAAGGTCAAGAACGCCTATATCGAGGTCTGCGACGCCATGGACGACGAGCTTTGCCGCTATCAGCTGACATCCGAGTTCGCCGGCAAGAC
This sequence comes from Rhizobium sp., assembly GCA_047606605.1. Classification (GTDB taxonomy): domain Bacteria; phylum Pseudomonadota; class Alphaproteobacteria; order Rhizobiales; family Rhizobiaceae; genus Rhizobium. The sequence goes on along the minus strand of JASGEG010000028.1, from coordinate 3,811 downwards.
AACCATCCAGGTCGCATCCTTCCTGAAGCAGTCGGACGGTTCGTGGAAGTTCCATGCCATAGGCGCGGGATCGAATGCCGGACTCGGCGAAGTCATCAACGCGTACCTGGCCTGACGAAAGGCATCGCCGTGCCTCCGGCGAAGGACGACAAGAACAAGACATCCTCTCCGAGGATACTTTTCGGTGATAAAGGCACGACTGAAAAGCCGGCCGCGCCAGTAACCGCAGCAACCGCAACCGGGCCGAAGATTCCATTCGGAACACCTATTGCGCCGCGCGCACCAATAGAAGGACCGAAGATCATCGGCGACGGTGTCGTCCGTCGTCGGATACCCTGCTCTCCGGCAGATCTCAGGACGCTCGAGCCGGATGCATCCGACATCGTGATCGATATGGCCTTGCGTATCATCGAGGGCGTGAACCTCGACGACCACGAGTTCGATGACGTCGTCCGATTCGGCGCTGCCCTCCAGCAACGGCACGGGGAACTTGCGGAGAAGGAACTCGCGCTGGCGGGCGATACGCGCCTTGCGGAGGTGAAGCGCCTTTCCGCCGAACTCCTCCAGCATCTCGGCGCACTAGATCCGGAACGCCTGTTCCTTCCACGCCAACGGTTTCTGGCAAGCCTCCGCACGTCCCTGTCAGGCACAACACCGAGCGACCTGTTTCAGCAGCATGCCGCCGACATCTCGCGGATCGCCAAACTGCTCGCCGAACGCGCCGAAGACTTCCTTGACCTTGAACGCTCTGTGCAAGCGTTGAAGGTGAATTGGAATGCACTTGCGTTGGGGCTGGAGGCACATGATCTGGCTGGGCGGTTCGTGGTTCGCCACATCGAGGCCAACGGCGCGTCCAATCTGGACGTTTCGGCGCACTATAGGTCGCAGAAGAACGCTTTGGAGATGCGGCTGACGTCCCTTGCCGCCGCGGCTGCCTCGGTCGCGCTTGGAGCAAGAACTTTAGCCTCCATGGAGACCTCCATCGCCAACGTACGCGACCTCGCCAGCGAAACGGTCGAGCGTGATCTTCCCGCCTGGTACACAGCCTGCTCGGCTGCTCTGGCCGCACGATCAAACGGTGAAGCCGCCTCCGTCGATGTCTCCGGCGTCCGCCTGCTTTACTCAAAAATTGTCAACAAGCTGCTATGGAAGGATGAACAATGACGACGTTTAGACTGCAGAAACCCGAGGAAGAGGTCCGACGGGTCGGTTTCGTGCTTGAAAAGCAGGGCATACATGAGCGGATTCCCGCCCAGGTCGGGGTCAACATAGACGTTTCGGGGTCGATGTCGGAATTGTTCAAGCGAGGAATCGTGCAGTCCGCCTTGGAGCGCGTCCTGCCGGTTGCGCTCTATTTCGACGACGACGGACGTATCGATACCTGGGTCTTTTCCGGTGGCAATCAGATGGCCTCTCTCGCGCCGATCACCGCGACGACCTATGAAGGATACGTCGAACGCGAGATAACTGGTAACCCGGGTCTCGAACAAATCCTATGGGGCGGCACCGACTACGCGCCTGTGCTCCGGTCAAACCTCATGGCCTATGGACTTCTTGAGGAACAGGACGCGGGCGGTCTCCTTGGAATGATTTTTGGAAAGAAACGCGACAGTTTCGCCGAAGAGACCAGGTCTGGCGTTCCCGCGATCAACTATTTTCTGACCGACGGGCAAAATTCCGACTACGATGCGGCTTGGCGAGTGCTTGCAAACGCGGAGCATGCAGAGTCTCAGATCTACTACGTCATGGTCGGGATCGGAAACGACGACTTCCGCTTCCTGCGCGAGGCGGCCCATGAGTTTCCGAATGTCGGGTTCGTCAGCGCGACGGACCTTGGCAAGTTCGTCGGCAGCGATAGTGCCTATGAGAAGCTGCTTCCGACAGAGCTATGCTCGTGGCTCAAGCACGAGCATGAGGGCGAGGACGATCATCATTGACGACCGCGGTGGCACGGCCGGACCGATCACCCGCTTGTGGCGGGTCCAACCGTGCGCTCCCCGTCAATGCTCATGATGCATACATTCCCCGTGATCCGCCAACACCTCGATCACGCGGCATTGGTCGACGCGGCCGTGGCCGCAGCCTTCGACCATCATTTCCAGCTCGGCCTTCAGCGCCATCAGGCTGCGGATGCGCTGTTCCACCTCGATCAGGCGGGCCTTGGCGATGGCGTCGGCGGAGGCGCAGGATTGGTTGGGGTCGTCCTGCAGCGTCAGCAGCGTGCGGATGGCGTCGATCTCGAAGCCGAGTTCGCGGGCGTGGCGGATGAAGGCGAGACGGTGCAGATGCGATTGCGCGTAGGAGCGCTGGTTGCCCTCGCTGCGCTCCGGTTCGGCGAGCAGACCGATGCTCTCATAATAGCGGATCGTCGGCACTTTCACGCCGCTTTGCCGGGCCGCCTCGCCGATCGTGATCTTTTTCATGATTTTCCTCTTGCACCTCTAGTCGCTAGAGGATGTAGGAAGAAAGCCACGATTTGACAAGGAAACGGATCATGGCAGCGGCGACACAGACGAAGTACAGAATCGGCGGCATGGACTGCGCCTCCTGCGCGGCCAAGATCGATACGGCGGTCCGGCGCATGCCCGGCGTCGAGGACGTTTCCGTTTCGGTGACCGCCGGCACGATGACCGTGCGTCATGACGAGACCAGCAATCTCACGGCGATCGAGAAGAAAGTGACGGGGCTCGGCTATTCGGTCGCGCCGCTTGCCGGCAAGGCGGCCTCCGCACCCGCCGAACATCGGCATGACGATCATGACCACCAATGCCAGGGCGATCACGATCATTCCCACGATCACGAAGCACATGATCATTCCGCGCACGACCATGCCAGTCATGATCATGATGGTGATCACAAGCACGCCGAGACGGAAATCGAAGGGCTGCACGGCCATGACCATGGGCCGACAACCGGTCCGTGGTGGGCAAGCAAGAAGGGCCGGCTGACCATTCTGTCGGGCGTGGCGCTGGTCGCGGCCTATGCGGTCGGCCATCTCGTCCCCTCGATCGCCCCCTATGCCTTCATTGCCGCCATGCTCGTCGGCCTCGTGCCGATCGCCCGGCGCGCCGTCATGGCAGCGCTGGCCGGCACGCCCTTTTCCATCGAGATGCTGATGACCATCGCGGCAATCGGCGCGATCATCATCAATGCCGGCGAAGAGGCGGCAACGGTGGTCTTCCTCTTCCTGGTCGGCGAACTTCTGGAAGGTGTCGCCGCCGGAAAGGCGCGCGCCAGCATCCAGTCGCTGGCGACGCTCGTGCCGAAAACCGCCCTGGTCGAGGAAAACAGCCAGACCCGCGAAGTCCAGGCGGAGAGCCTGGCGGTCGGCGCCACCATACTCGTGCGCCCCGGCGACCGCATCGCCGCCGACGGCGTGATCGTCGAGGGCGAGAGCGCCATCGACGAAGCGCCGGTGACTGGCGAAAGCACGCCGGTACGCAAGGGCCTGGACGCCAAGGTCTTCGCCGGTACGATCAATACCGACGCCGTGCTGCGCGTCAAAGTCACCGCCGCGGCCGCCGACAATACCATCGCCCGCGTGGTCAAGCTGGTCGAGGAAGCGCAGGAGTCCAAGGCCCCGACGGAACGCTTCATCGATCGCTTCTCCCGCTACTATACGCCGGGCGTGGTTGCCGTCGCGGCTCTGGTCGCGGTGGTGCCGCCCTTGGCGGCCGGCGCCGATTGGCTGGAATGGATCTACAAGGGCCTCGCCATCCTGCTGATCGGCTGCCCCTGCGCGCTGGTCATCTCCACCCCCGCGGCGATTGCGGCGGCGCTGTCGGCAGGCGCCCGCAACGGCCTGCTCTTG
>JASGEG010000027.1:0-5542 GCA_047606605.1 Rhizobium sp. | reverse complement strand
TGTGCAACTGGTGACCACGGCACTCGGAACGGAGCGGCGCGGGGTGACGATTACGGCTGCATGCTCGGTGTCGGACAATCCGGCTACGGTCCTGATCTGCCTCAACAACAGCAATGCGAAGAACGACATCTTCTTCAAGAGCGGTATCTTCGCGCTGAATGCGCTCGGCGCCCATCATCAGGCGCTTGCCGATGCCTTTTCCGGCAAGACCGGCCTCAGCAACGACGAGCGTTTCGGCAGCGGCGTCTTCGAGACGCTGGCAACGGGGGCGCCTGTGCTTGCCGATGCGGTGGCCGCCTTCGACTGCCGCGTCACCGAGATCAAGCAGGCGTCCACCCACAACATCCTTTTCGGCGAGGTGATGGCGGTGCGTTTCAGTGAAATCACGCCGGCGCTCATCTATATGAACCGGGACTATCACACGCTATAACTCCCAGAAGGGAGATATCATGTCCGACAAAATCCTACCTTCATCGCCTGGGTCGATCGACGAGACGATCGCCTTGCTCGGCGCCCACGATTATCTCGCCGGGCGGGCGCTTGGCACCGTCTTGTTCCTGGCGCTGAAGATGAAGCGGCCGCTGTTTCTCGAGGGCGAGGCCGGCGTCGGCAAGACCGAGATCGCCAAGGTGCTGTCGAAGGCGCTGGACCGCCCGCTGATCCGCCTGCAATGTTATGAGGGGCTCGATGTCTCCTCCGCCGTCTACGAGTGGAATTATCCGGCGCAGATGCTGGAGATCCGGCTTGCCGAGGCATCCGGTCTCACCGATCGCGACCGCATCGAAGCGGATATCTTCTCCGAACGCTATCTCATCCGCCGGCCGGTTTTGCAGGCACTGTCGAATGCCGGCGGCCGCGCGCCGGTGTTCTTGATCGACGAGTTGGACCGCACCGACGAGGCTTTTGAGGCCTTCCTGCTGGAGGTGCTCTCCGATTTCCAGGTGACTGTGCCGGAACTCGGCACGATCCGGGCCGCCGAGCCGCCGATCGTCATCATCACCACCAACCGCACGCGCGAGGTGCACGACGCGCTGAAGCGGCGCTGTCTCTATCACTGGGTCGATTACCCCGAGGCCGCGCAGGAGTTGGAGATCATCCGCCGCAAGGTGCCCGGCTGCAACGAGGCGCTCTCTCGCCAGATTGTCGCCTATGTGCAGAAGCTGCGCAGCCTCGATCTTTTCAAGAATCCCGGCGTTGCCGAAACCATAGACTGGGCGACGGCGCTGACCGAACTCGACCGGCTGGCGCTCGATCCGGAGACGATTTCCGACACGCTCGGCACGCTGCTGAAATATCAGGACGATATCGCCCGCATCCAGGGCGGTGAGGGAAAACGCGTCCTGGACGAGGTCAAGTCCGAACTGCTTGCGGCCGGGTGATCCCATGCAGCCGCAAGCGCAGAACGGCGTTGCCGCCCCATCGTCACCGACCGGTGATGGGCACCTTGCCGACAATATCGTCTTCTTCGCCCGTGCGCTGCGCAAGGCCGGGCTGAAGATCGGGCCGGCGGCGATTGCGGACGCCATCGAGGCGGTCGAGGCGATCGGCGTCGGCTCGCGCGAGGAGTTTCATGCCGCGCTTTGCGCCGTCTTCGTCAAGCGGCATGAGGACATGGCGGTTTTCGACGAGGCCTTCCGGCTGTTCTGGCGCTCGCGCGATCTGGTGGCGAAGATGATCGCGATGATGTCGCCCATTGCGGACGACCGTCGCGAGAAGGAAAAGCCGAGGCCTGGAGAGGCGCGCGTCAGCGATGCCCTGGTCGACGATCGCGACGACCGACGGCCGCGGCGCGAGGTGCCGGAGATCGAGATCGATGCCCGCTTCACGACCTCGGGGAGCGAGGTGTTGCGCCGCATGGATTTCGCGCAGATGTCGGCGGCGGAGATTGCCGTTGCCAAGAAGGAGCTGGCGAAGCTGAATTTGCCGCTGGATCGTGTCCGAACCCGCCGTTTCATGCCTGCGCCAATGTCGGCGAGGATCGATCCGCGCGCCACCATGCGCACAGCGATGCGCACCGGCGGCGCGCTGATCCTGCCGCATTATCGCAAGCCCAGGGAGACCCAGCCGCCACTGGTGGTGCTGGCAGACATTTCCGGTTCGATGAGCCAATATACCCGTATTTTCCTGCATTTCCTGCATGTGCTGACGGAGAAAAGGCGGCGGGTGCATACGTTCCTGTTCGGCACGCGGCTCACCAATGTCACTCGGGCGATGCGCCACAAGGACCCGGACGAGGCGCTGGACGAGTGCGCCGCCGCCGTGCGCGACTGGTCGGGCGGAACCCGCATCGGCGAGACGCTGAAGCAGTTCAACCGGCTGTGGGCGCGGCGGGTGCTCGGGCAAGGCGCCATCGTGCTCCTCATCACCGACGGTCTGGAACGCGATGACGTGGAATTGCTCCAAACGGAAATGGATCGGCTGCATCGCTCCTGTCGCCGGTTGATCTGGCTCAACCCGCTGCTGCGCTTCGACGGTTTCGAACCGCGTGCCCGCGGCGTGCGCACCATGCTGCCGCATGTTGACGAATTCCGCCCGGTTCACAATCTATTATCTCTGGCCGATCTCGTTTCGGCCTTGAGCGCCGGTCGCGCCGGCGCTTACGATCCGCGCCGTTTTCTCGCCAAGCTGTGAGGTATTCGAGATGAACGCATCCGACAATCTGGACCCGCTTGTGATTGCCGAGGAATGGGTGTCTGCCGGGCGTTCCGTGGCCATGGCGACCGTCGTCGAGACATGGGGGTCCGCGCCGCGTCCGGCCGGCAGCCATCTCGTCATCGACGGCGAGGGCAATTTCCATGGCTCCGTCTCCGGCGGCTGCGTGGAGGGCGCCGTGATCGCCGAGGCGCTCGATGTCATCGAGAGCGGCAAGGCCAACATGCTGGAATTCGGCGTGGCGGATGAGACGGCCTGGCGGGTCGGTCTCTCCTGCGGTGGCCGCATCCGCGTCTATGTCGAAAGGCTCGATTGATGAACCGGCAGACCTTGGCGAGATTGAACGCGCTGCGGCGGGCGCGGCAGGCGGCGATCCTGGTCACGGATCTTTCCGGCGGGCCGGACAGGCTGATTGTCGAAGGTGATGCCGTCGAGGGTGCGTTCGGCGATGCAATCGCCGCCGCTTTCCGCTCCGGCAAGGCGTCGGCGGTGGAAATCGACGGTCAAAACCTGTTCCTCAACGTGCATTTGCCGCCGCCGCATATCGTCGTCATCGGTGCCGTCCATATCAGCCAGGTTCTGGCGCAGATGGCCGGGATTGCCGGTTTTGATCTGCGCATCATCGATCCTCGCACCGCCTTTGCGACGCCGGAGCGCTTCGAGGGGATCGACCTTGCCGCCGACTGGCCGGTGGATGTTCTGAGAGAGCGGCCGCTCGACGCCTATACGGCGCTCGTGGCCGTCACCCATGATCCCAAGATCGATGATTTCCCGATCGCCGAAGCGCTGGGGGTCGGCTGTTTCTATGTCGGCGCGCTCGGCAGCCGCAAGACGCATGCAAGCCGCCTGGAGCGGTTGAAGCGCGAAGGGTTGACGGAGGCCGATCTCACCCGGATTCACGCGCCGATCGGGCTTGCCATCGGAGCCTCGAGTCCGGCCGAAATCGCCGTCGCCATCCTAGCCGAGATCATCGGTGCGCTGCGTGGTCGCGATGTCTTGTCACCGAAGGGTGGCAAGGCATGATTTTCGGGGATTTTGCGACGAGCGAGGCGGAAGGCGCGATGCTGGCGCATTCCGTCCGGTTGCCGGACGGGAGCCTTGCCAAGGGGCATGTGCTTGCTGGCGCCGACCTCTTGCGCCTCACTGCTGCGGGAATAGACCGTGTGATTGCCGCACGGATCGAGGCCGGCGATCTGATGGAGGATGCGGCGGCGGAGCGTCTGGCGCGGGCGATCGCTCCCGATCATCTCACCTTCTCCGAACCCGCCACCGGCCGCGTCAATGTGCATAGCGCGGTCGATGGGCTCTTCGTTGCCGACCGTGCGGCCATCGATCGGCTGAACCGGGTCGATCCCGCCATCACGCTTGCCTGTCTCGCCGACCATGTTCCGGTGCGTCGCGGCGACATGGTGGCGACGTTCAAGATCATTCCGCTGGCCGTCTCGGGGGAAAAGATAGCCGCCGGCGTCGACATATTGCGGCAAGCAACCGTTTTCGAGGTGAAACCTTTCCAGCCGCATGCCGTCTCTTTGATCGCCACCGAACTGCCGTCGTTGAAGGCCTCGGTGATGGACAAGACGGCGCGCATCCTCTCACAACGCCTGCAGCCTTCCGGCAGCGTCCTGCAGCGGGAAGAGCGCGTCGCTCATCGCGCCACAGCCGTTGCCGAGGCGATCGGTGGAGCGCTGCGGGCGGCGGATCGCCTGCCGAAATTGCTGGTCGTCTTCGGCGCTTCCGCCGTCATCGACGCCGGCGATGTCATTCCGGAAGCCATTCGGCTGGCCGGCGGCGAAGTGATCCAGGTGGGCATGCCGGTCGATCCCGGCAATCTGCTGGTGCTCGGCAAGATTGGTGAAACCCATGTTCTGGGCGCACCGGGCTGTGCCCGCAGTCCCAAGGAGAATGGCTTCGACTGGGTGCTCGATCGCATCCTTGCCGGAGAAAAGCCGACGGCGTGGGATATCAGCGGCATGGGTGTCGGCGGCCTGCTGATGGAAATCCAGTCGCGACCCCGGCCCCGCGAGATCGTCGTCAAGCCGGAAGCGCAGATTTCCGTGGCGATCGTGCTCCTTGCCGCCGGCAGGGCAAGCCGCATGGGCGAGGGCGGGCCGCACAAGCTGCTGGCGGAGTTCGACGGCATGCCGCTGGTGCGCCGTTCCGCCGAGACGGCCCTTTCCAGCCGAGCCGCGGCGGTCATCGTCGTGACCGGACATCGACGAGAGGAAATCGAGCAGGCATTGGCCGGTCTCGCCGTGGAGCCGGTTCACAATCCCGACTATGCGTCGGGCATGGCAAGCTCGTTGATCTCCGGCATCGGCGCGCCATCGGCGCAACAGGCCGACGGGGCACTTGTCATGCTGGCGGACATGCCGGGCATTACCGGCGACGACTTGAAGATTTTGATCGCCACCTTTCGCAAGGCGAACGGTCAGGCGATCGTACGGGCGGTTTCGCGCGGCAAGCGCGGCAATCCCGTCATCTTGCCGCGAGCGGTCTACGATGCCGTCATGCATCTGGAGGGGGATGTCGGCGCCCGGCATATCATCGAGACGTCGGGGCTGGCGGTCATCGATGTCGATATCGGCGATGCCGCCCATCTCGATGTCGACACGCCCGAAGCCGTGCTCGCCGCCGGCGGTATCCTGAAGGAATAGGAATGGACACGATCGAAATCGAAGAGATGTTTCAGGCGCTTGGGCCGGTCGCGATCAAGCGCATGTTCGGCGGCAAGGGCATCTATCACATGGGCCGCATCCTCGCGCTCGAAGTCGGCGGCGAGATATTGTTGAAGGCTGACGAGATCAGCGCAACTGAATTCGAGGGCGCTGGTGCCTGGCGGTGGTAGTTGGAGGGCTAGTTGGGCAAGGCGGTGATGATGCCCTTTTGGTCG
>JASGEG010000026.1:0-8994 GCA_047606605.1 Rhizobium sp. | reverse complement strand
GCCGGGGGCAAGAGATTTTTCAACTTGGCCGCGCAATATCGGCTTACGACGATAGATTTACCGTCCCGTTAATCGCAATGGCTGCAGCGGGTTGGAGGTGATCACATTTCTATGAATGGCGGGCGCGCGCGTTACGCGCGTCCGCCTGCGTCTTGTTCAATCAATAAACCACGACGCCGCGGATGCTCTCGCCCTTGTGCATCAGGTCGAAGCCCTTGTTGATGTCTTCGAGCGGCATGGTGTGGGTGATCATCGGGTCGATCTGGATCTTGCCTTCCATGTACCAGTCGACGATCTTCGGAACGTCGGTGCGGCCGCGTGCGCCGCCGAAGGCGGTGCCCATCCAGTTGCGGCCGGTCACCAGCTGGAACGGACGCGTCGAGATTTCCTGGCCGGCGCCGGCGACGCCGATGATGACGGACTTGCCCCAGCCGCGATGCGAGGATTCCAGCGCCTGGCGCATCACCTTGGTGTTGCCGGTGCAGTCGAAAGTGTAGTCCGCGCCGCCGATCAGGTCGCCATGACGCTTCGTCATGTTGACGAGATAGGGCACGATATCGTCGCCGACTTCCTTCGGGTTGACGAAGTGGGTCATGCCGAATTTCTCACCCCATTCCTTGCGGTCGGGATTGATGTCGACGCCGATGATCATGTCGGCACCGGCAAGACGCAGGCCCTGGAGCACGTTGAGGCCGATGCCGCCGAGGCCGAAGACGATCGCCGTCGAGCCGATCTCCACCTTGGCGGTGTTGATGAAGGCACCGATGCCGGTGGTCACGCCGCAGCCGATGTAGCAGACCTTGTCGAAGGGGGCGTCGGGATTGATCTTGGCCAGCGCGATCTCCGGCAGAACGGTGAAGTTCGCGAAGGTCGAGCAGCCCATATAATGGTGGATCTTGTCCTTGCCGATAGAGAAGCGCGAGGTGCCGTCGGGCATGACGCCCTGGCCCTGGGTGGCGCGGATCGAGGTGCACAGATTGGTCTTGCGCGAGGTGCAGGAATAGCATTCGCGGCATTCCGGCGTATAGAGCGGGATGACGTGATCGCCCTTCTTCAACGAGGTGACGCCGGGGCCGACATCGACGACGATGCCGGCACCCTCATGGCCGAGGATGGCCGGGAACAGGCCTTCCGGATCGGCGCCCGAGAGCGTGAAATCGTCGGTATGGCAGATGCCGGTCGCCTTGACCTCGATCAGCACCTCGCCGGCCTTCGGGCCTTCGAGCTGCACCGTCATCACTTCCAGCGGCTTGCCGGCCTGAACGGCTACTGCGGCGCGTACGTCCATCGTCTCATCCCTTCTTATAATGTTTTGGTCGGCGCGACATTGGCATGGGCGCGCGCGATGGCTCAAGCTAAAAATCAGACATTTATTGACGGTTTTTGATCAGGCGAACTCCATGATCACCGCGTCGACGGCAAGACTTTCGCCGGGTTTGGCGTTGATCTTGCCGACCGTCAGGTCCCGTTCGGCGCGCAGGATGTTCTCCATCTTCATCGCCTCCACGATGGCCAGCGTCTCGCCCACCTTGACCTCCTGCCCCTCGGCGACCGCGATGGCGACGACGAGGCCGGGCATGGGGCAGAGCAGCAGTTTCGACGTGTCCGGCGGCAATTTCACCGGCATCAGCCTGTCGAGTTCGGCCTGACGCGGCGTGAAGACCTTGGCGCCAACGGAAAGCCCCTGCCAGTCGATGCGCAGGCCGTTCAGCACGGCGCGGATCTGCGCCGTCACCTTGCGCCCGTCGACCGTTCCGGTCCAGACCGGCTCGCCCGGCCGCCAGTGGGTCAGGACCGTCAGGGTTTCACCATCGATCTGCATGTCCATTTCGAACGGAATGGTGACCAGGCCGTCCAGCAGCGTGATCGGAATATAGTCCGTACCAAGTTTGACCACCCATGCCTCGCGCAGGGGCCCCGTGGCCGGCCGCAGCCTGTCGGCATAACGCTCGCGACGCCCGGCGTCGATCAGGCCGCAGGACAGGGCGATGGCGGCAAGTACGGCGATGTCCCTGCCATGCGGCGCCATCGGCGCGAAACCGTCCGGATATTCCTCGGCAATGAAGCCGGTGGAGAGGCGGCCCTCGCGCCAGCGCGGATGCTTCATCAGCGCCGACAGGAAAGGCATGTTGTGTTCGATGCCATCGACCACGAAGCCGTCCAGCGCCTCGGCCATGGCATCGATCGCCTGAAGACGCGTCGGTGCCCAGGTGCAGAGCTTGGCGATCATCGGATCGTAATACATCGAGATCTCGGCGCCTTCGAAGACGCCGGTGTCGTTGCGGACGATGCTGTCACCGTTCTTGCCCTCGCGTGGCGGGCGATAGCGGCTGAGACGACCGATCGACGGCAGGAAATTGCGGTAGGGGTCCTCGGCATAGAGCCGGCTTTCGATCGCCCAGCCGCTGAGCTTGATATCATCCTGCCCGAACGGCAGCGTCTCGCCGGCGGCGATGCGAATCATCTGTTCGACGAGGTCGATGCCGGTAACGAGTTCGGTTACCGGATGCTCGACCTGCAGGCGGGTGTTCATTTCCAGGAAATAGAAATTGCGGTCGCGATCGACGATGAATTCGACCGTGCCGGCGCTCTGGTAATCGACCGCCTTGGCAAGTGCTACGGATTGCTTGCCCATGGCCCTGCGCGTCGCTTCGTCGAGGAAAGGCGAGGGCGCTTCTTCAGCCACCTTCTGGTTCCGGCGCTGGATGGAGCATTCGCGCTCGCCGAGATAGACGACATTGCCATGGCCGTCGGCCAGCACCTGGATTTCGATATGGCGCGGATCGACCACGAATTTCTCGATGAAGACGCGATCGTCGCCGAAGGAGCTTTTCGCCTCGGAACGGGCGCGGTCGAAACCGTCGCGAACCTCGTCCTTGCTCCAGGCGATGCGCATGCCCTTGCCGCCGCCGCCCGCCGATGCCTTGATCATCACCGGATAGCCGATCTCGTCCGCAATCCTTTCGGCATGGTCGGCGTCGTCGATGACACCGAGATAGCCGGGCACCGTGGACACCTTGGCGGCATTGGCGAATTTCTTCGATTCGATCTTGTCGCCCATGGCCTCTATCGCCTTGGGTTTCGGGCCGATGAAGATGATGCCTTGCTTCTCCAGCGCCTGGCAGAAGGACGCCCGCTCGGAGAGGAAACCGTAGCCGGGATGAACCGCCTCAGCGCCGGTCTGCTTGCAGGCAGCGATGATCTTGTCGGCGAGGAGATAGCTCTCGGATGCCGGCGCCGGCCCGATATGCACGGCTTCGTCGGCCATTTCCACATGCAGGGCGTCGCGGTCGGCGTCGGAATAGACGGCAACGGTCCGAATGCCCATCCGGCGCGCCGTCTTGATCACGCGGCAGGCAATCTCGCCGCGATTGGCGATCAGGATTTTCTTGAACATGCAAACTCCGCCCAATGCATATGTCTATCAACGTTTTAGCCACAAATCGTCCCGGCGGTCCATGAGGAAGATGAGCGGCCTCAGGGCGAGGGCGCGGATCGCGCCTGCACCCGCTCGCGCCAGATGATGAACAGGCCCGATGCGACGATGATGAAGATACCGATCCATTTGGAGACATTGGGAAAATCGCCAAAGAGCGCATAGCCGAGAATGGTGGCGGAGATGATCTCGAAATACTGGAAGGGTGCCAGCAGCGACAGGGGCGCCAAGCGGAAGGCGCGCACCAAGAGCATATGCGCATAGCCGGAGATCGAGCCGAGAATCAGCAGCAGGAGGAGACCGAGCCACGAGGCGGGCAGGGACGGCGCGAAATCTGCGACACCCGCGGACGCACCGGCCCAAAGCGCGGCCGCCATGAAAATCGTGCCGCCGATGCCGGACATGATCTGCATGGTCAGCGGCGAATCGGCCTCGCCGATGGCGCGGTTCATGAATAGATAGAGGGCATAGACAAAGGCGCAGCCGACCGGCAGCAGCGCCTTCAAGCCGAAAATCTCGAAGCTCGGCTGAATGACGATCATCGCGCCGCAGAAGCCGACGAGAATGGCCAGCCAACGCCGCCAGCCGACTCTATCGCCGAGAAACAGCGCGGAAAGCGCCGTCAGGATGAAGGGCTCGACGAAATAGATCGCAAAGACATCGGCAAGCGGCATGTATTTCACCGCCGCGAAGAACAGCAGGCTTGCCAAGCCGTGAAGGACGCCGCGCAGCAGATTGAGCCACGGCCGCTTCGCCGAAAGGGTCGACCAGCCGTAAACCGTCATCAGCAGCGGAAGGGTGCAGACCAGCTGGAAGAGGAAGCGATAGAAGGTCACCTGTCCCGGCGACATGCTCTCGAAGGTCGCCATATATTTGGCGATCGCGTCCATGACCGGCAGCACGATCATGGCGCTGGTCATGATGGCCATGCCCTGCAGAGAGTTCTGTTGAGTGGGTGCGGCGGCGGGATCGGACATGGTGAGCCATCAATCACAGGAACGCCGATCGATCAAGGCATGGTTGCGGCCGCATTACCGGTTTCATCGCATGATTTGGCCCAGACTTTCCCAAATGGGACACATCATGGTGGCGGCATGACGCCCTTAGACCTATCTCCGCCAAGTTAATCCGCTAAAAATTTAAGCGCGCCGCTTGAAATTTCAGCGGCGCGACCGAAACGGAGGATCGCACCGATGTTGAAGACGGAACAAGAAACGACCGTTTTTTCGGATGAGGGCGACGATACCTTGGGCGGGCGAATCTCCATGGCCCGCGATGCCGCCGGCATCACCCTCGAATCACTGGCAAATCAGCTCGGCGTCAAACAGGAAACGATGCTCGCCTGGGAATCGGACCGTTCCGAACCGAGCCCGTCCCTTTTGACGATGATGGCAAGCCTGTTCAGCGTCTCGCCAGCCTGGCTGATGAGCGGGACCGGCGACGGGCCAGGCGAGGACAGCGATCAGCGGGCGCTGGAGGCGGTCAAGCTCGAATTGTCGCGCTTGCGGTCCGCTCATCAGGAAATCGGCCGGCTGATCGAATCGACCACGCGCCAGGTCGAAAGGCTCGATCATCAGGTTCGCCTGCGCAACGTCAGCAAGGACGTCGCGCACTAGGAAATAGGCCAGAGAGAGCGTCAGGCCTCGTTGGCCGTCTCGCCGAAAACCTGCTCGAAGGATTCGCGCAGGCGGATATCCACATCCGCCATCATCACGGGCAAGCCGAGATCGACGAGGCTGGTGACGCCGTAGGCGGATATCCCGCAGGGAACGATTCCCGAGAAATGGCTGAGATCGGGATCGACATTCAGCGACAGGCCGTGAAACGTCACCCATTTGCGCACGCGGATGCCGAGTGCGGCGATCTTGTCTTCGGCGACGGTCCCATCCGGCAGCAGCGGCTTTTCCGGACGGCGCACCCATACGCCGACACGATCCTCGCGCCGCTCGCCGCGGACATTCATCGAATCGAGCGTGCGGATGATGACTTCTTCCAGGGCGGCGACAAAGGCACGAATATCCTGCCGCCGGCGCTTCAGATCCAGCATGACATAGGCCACGCGCTGGCCGGGGCCATGATAGGTGTATTCGCCGCCGCGTCCCGTGGCGAAGACCGGGAAACGCTCGGGCTCGATCAGATCGGCGGCATTGGCGCTTGTGCCCGCTGTATATAAGGGGGGATGCTCGACCAGCCAGACGAGTTCCGGCGCCGTACCATCCGCGATCGCGGCCACTTCGGCTTCCATGGTCGCCACCGCCTCATCATAGGGCAAGGGACAGTCGGTGATGCGCCAACGCACCGGCGGCGAGCCGGCAAGCGGAAACATTTGATGTTCGAGATCGGTGCGGAGCATTCAGCCAGTCCTTGTGCAGCCCTTGCGGCCGGGCATCTCTGACAAAAAGCGGACGGGCCGGCAAGCACCGCCTATATGGAGGCTTCCACAGGGGAATTC
The DNA here is from genome assembly GCA_047606605.1 of Rhizobium sp. Lineage (GTDB taxonomy): Bacteria > Pseudomonadota > Alphaproteobacteria > Rhizobiales > Rhizobiaceae > Rhizobium. Next base: position 3,106 of record JASGEG010000026.1, on the reverse strand, counting down.
AAAGGCCTGTGAAAACTCTTCAAAAAAACTGACATATATCTCTTGTGCCCCCCGAATGCTTTTGCTACATGCAGCCGCGCCGGAGCAATCCGGCACCTACCACGATGCGGTCGTGGCGGAATTGGTAGACGCGCAGCGTTGAGGTCGCTGTGGGGCAACCCGTGGAAGTTCGAGTCTTCTCGACCGCACCAAACAATCAACCCGCTTCGGCGGGTTTTTTGTTGCCCAGTCTCCAGAAATTGCCAGCATGCTTTTAAGTTGCACGCATTCGCGGTGTTCTCGCAATAATCTGTATTTTCGTACAGTTACCGTTCATGTTCGACGCCATATGGTATCGCTCATCGAACCCGATTGGGCGTCAATTGACAAACCGAGAAGGCGAGATGATTAATAGTTTCGACATTCGTCATAGAGCGGAGGATATGCCAATGACAAGTCGTGCCATCCTGTTGATGTCTTTTGCATCTTTTGCAGTCCTGGGTTCGATGGCCCTCTCATCACCAGCTTCTGCGCTGACGATGAAAGAATGCAGCACCAAGTATCAGGCCGCCAAAGACGCCGGCACCCTGAACGGCCAGAAGTGGAATGACTTCCGTGCCGCACAGTGCGGTGCCGATGCTTCCGCCGCCACCACGCCGGCAACCACGGCCCCGGCCGCCACGGCGCCCGCAAAGACCACGACGACCGCCAAGGTTGATGCCAGCGAGCCTGATGTCACCAAGCCGCCGGCCAAGGAGCCTGCGAAGCCGACGACCGTCGCTCCGTCGGGCGTCAAGTTCCCGAGCGCCGTCGACACCAAGTATTCGAGCGAAACGCCCGGCAAGGCTCGCTTCCACACCTGCGTCGACGCCTACAATGCCAACAAGGCTGCAAACAGCCTCAACGGCCTGAAGTGGATTCAGAAGGGCGGCGGCTACTACAGCCTCTGCAACACAAAGCTGAAGGGCTGATCTTCAGCTTTTCGGACAAACAAGCGGGCGCCCCAGTGGCGCCCGTATCGTTTTGCGCAAGCCGAATCAGGCTTTCGCCTTTTCCCATTTCTTCACAAGCCGGTCGCGCTTCAGCTTGGACAAGCGCTGTAGCCAGAATATGCCGTCGAGCTGGTCGACCTCATGCTGGATGCATGTGGCAAGAAAACCTTCGGCTTCGATTTCATGGACCGCGCCGCCGATATCCTGATAGCGCAGGCGAATCGCTTTCGGCCGGACAATCTCGTCGGTGACGCCGGGCATCGACACGCTGCCTTCCGTATGCCGCTGCATGTCCTCGGAAAACCAGGTGATTTCCGGATTGATATAGGTGCGCACACCGTCTTCACGGCTGAGCTCGATCACGGTGACACGCTGGAGCACGCCGATATGCGCGGCCGTGATGCCGACGCCGGGCGCGGCATGCATCGTATCGAGAAGGTCGGCGGCGAGACTGCGCAGGTCGTTGTCGAAAACGGTCACCGGTGCGCAGGCGGTTTTCAGCAGCGGATCGGGGAAGCGGAGGATGGAACGGACTGTCACGGTTCTCTCTATCAACGGGGCGGCATGCCCGATGCCTTGAGAACAGGCTCGATAGGGGCCGCCATCACTATCTTACAGACACGATATGAAATGTTAGCTTTCTCGTCTATCCAATTGTTGACAATCAGCTTTTAGCCGCCATTCTCGATACTGGAATCCCATCGACGGAACCGGAATGCGAGGCGGCAGATGACGACGACCGACGAAGACGTTCGCAAGGCCGCCACCGACGCCGGCCTCGATATCTACAATGAGGACGGCGTCGTCCGCTCCGATTTCCTGGCGGATGTCAGCCACGCCATCGAGCGCGACGACCGCGCTTTCCTGCAGCAGAATGTCGTCCGGCTGCATGATTCCGAACTCGGCGATCTCCTGGAATCACTGCCGCCGCATGAGCGCCTGGCGCTGGTGCGGCTGCTCGGCGACGATTTCGACATGACGGCGCTGACGCAGGTCGATGAGGCGATCCGCATGGAGATCGTCGATCAGATGCCGAACGACCAGATCGCCGCGGGTATCGGCGAACTGGATTCGGACGACGCCGTCTATATTCTCGAGGATCTCGACCAGGAAGACCGCGACGAGATCCTGTCGCAACTGCCGTTCACCGAGCGCGTGCGCCTGCGGCGTGCCCTGGATTATCCGGAAAGCTCCGCCGGCCGCCGCATGCAGACGGAGTTCGTCGCCGTGCCGCCGTTCTGGACCGTCGGGCAGACCATCGACTATATGCGCGACGAGGAGGGGCTGCCGGAGAGCTTCTCGCAGATTTTCGTCATCGATCCGACGTTCAAGCTGCTCGGCAGTGTCGATCTCGACCGTATTCTGCGAACCAAGCGGAAGACGAAGGTCGAGAGCATCATGCGGGAAAGCTCTCATCCGATTCCGGCCGAGATGGATCAGGAGGAGGCGGCGCAGCTTTTTGAACAATATGACCTGCTGTCGGCCGCCGTCGTCGATGAAAACGATCGGCTGGTCGGGGTGCTGACCATCGACGATGTGGTCGATGTCATCAACGAGGAAGCGGACGAGGACATCAAGCGTCTCGGTGGCGTCGGCGACGAAGAACTGTCGGACAATATCATCTCGACGGTCAGGTCGCGCTTCGTCTGGCTGGCGGTCAACCTGATCACGGCGATCCTGGCCTCCAGCATCATCGATGTCTTCGATGGCGCGATCGAGAAGATGGTTGCGTTGGCGGTGCTGATGCCGATCGTCGCGTCGATGGGCGGCAATGCCGGCACGCAGACCATGACCGTCACCGTTCGGGCGCTCGCCACCGGCGATCTCGATATCTACAACGCTTTCCGCGTCATCCGCAGGGAGGCGGGCGTCGGTCTGCTGAACGGCATTCTCTTCGCCATCGTCATGGGTGCGATCGCAACCTTCTGGTTCCACGATTTTCAGCTCGGGATCGTGATCGCGGCGGCGATGATCATCAATCTGGTGGCTGCCGCGCTCGGCGGTATCCTGTTGCCCCTGGTGCTGCATCGATTCGGTGCCGATCCGGCCATCGCCTCGTCGGCTTTCGTCACCACGGTTACGGATTGCACCGGATATTTCTCCTTCCTTGGCCTTGCGACCTGGTGGTTCGCAAT
>JASGEG010000025.1:0-10007 GCA_047606605.1 Rhizobium sp. | reverse complement strand
GCCCCCTCATCCGCCCTATCGGGCACCTTCTCCCCGAGGGGAGAAGGAGATTCAGCGCAGCCCCCGGCGCTGAATTGCTTTAGTAGGCGCTGAGACCGGTGCCCTTGTAGACCTTGTCGAACTCGGCCTTGACCGTATCGTTCTGGTAGGAGGCGACCAGGGTCTTCACCCAGGCTTCCTTCTCGCTGCCCTGCTTGACGGCGATGAAGTTGCGGTAGGGATTACCGTCGATCGGCTCCTGGGCGATGCGTTCCTTGGGGCTCAGGCCGCTCTTCAGCGCCCAGTCGGTGTTGACGACGGCGGCGTCCAGATCGTCGATCGAGCGGCCGACGATGCCGGCGTCGAGTTCCTTGATTTCGACATTCTTCGGGTTCTCGACGATGTCGGCGATGGTGGCGAGAATGCCGGTGCCGTCCTTCAGCTTGATGACGCCCACATTCTGCAGCACGCGCAGCGCGCGACCCTCGTTCGACGGGTCGTTCGGCACGCCGATGACGGCGCCCTTCGGCAGGTCGGCGACGGTCTTGTACTTCTTGGTGTAGAGGCCGATCGGCCAGACGCCGGTATAACCGACGCGGACGATATGGTAGCCGTGCTGCTTGATCTGGTTGTCGAGATAGGGCTGATGCTGGAAGGCGTTGGCGTCGACTTCGCCGCGCTCCAGCGCCTCGTTCGGCTGGGTATAGTCGTTGAAAACGACCGTCTCGATCTTCAGGCCCTTCTTGGCGGCTTCGGCGGTGACCACGCGCCAGACATCCTCGTCCTCGCCGCTGATGATGCCGACCTTGATCGTCTTGTCGGCGGCGAAGGACGGGGCGGCGGCCGTCAAGCCGAAGATGGCGACGGCGGAGGCGACGAGTGCCGCAAGGCCGGTCCGGCGCGAGAATCGGAGCGCATCGAGACCCTGAGAAGACTTTTTCGTCATGGGAAATCCTGTTCCATGTGATTGAGACGCCATTGTCTCGTTGACGGCGTCGATCATTTCAGACGCTCGCCCTTTGCGCGAAGCAGGAAGATTTTTTGTGCACCGCACTTATGGAAAACTCTTTTGGGTGAGCATCCGATCAGGAACTAATTTTCTATAAAGATGATGGATTTTTGTGCGTCGGCGTTCCGGAATGCATGCGATTTGTGCATATCAGCGATGGATTGGATCTTTCCAGAGCACTTCCTCGGGTTTTTCCACCGGTTCGATATCGAGATTGACGACGACCGGTTCCTGGCCGGAGCGTACGAGGACGCATTCCAGCGTTTCGTCGCGGCTGGCATTGATCTCCTGATGCGGCACGTAGGGCGGCACGAAGATGAAGTCTCCGGGGCCAGCCTCGGCGACGAATTCGAGATTTTCGCCCCAGCGCATGCGCGCCTTGCCCTTGACGACATAGATGATGCTTTCGAGGTCGCCGTGGTGATGGGCGCCGGTCTTGGCATTGGCATGGATCGTCACCGTGCCGGCCCAGATCTTCTCCGCACCCGCGCGGGCATGGTTGATGGCCGTCGCCCGGTTCATGCCGGGCGTTTGCGCGGTGTTCGGATCGAGCGCATTGCCGGGGATGATCTTGATGCCGTGCTCGCGCCAATCGATCGGTTCATGATGCTCGTCATGGTCGTGTCCGTGATCGCTGCTCATGACTGTCCTTTCACTACCAGAAGAGGATTCGCGCCTTCGAAAAAGGCGAGTTGTAATATCAGTCTACGGCGAACCCATTCAAAAATATAGGGAATTGCAGAAAAATCCGAAAGAGGCTTTTCAATTCGAGATTAATCGATAGACTTGATCAAGTTAAGTGACCGGTGGGAACATTTCGTGTGATCCTGCGTTGCGCCGGTTATCAAAGATGCGTCGCCGCGCCGTCAGTCCGATCCAGTGTTCGGGGCGCGCCGAATCCAGAAGCAGCGCGTGGGCCTCGGAGAGAGGCCGATCAGTCTTTCATTTATGCGCCGGACTTCAATTGAAAGGAGACAGACATGTCGAATGCCTTGCCGCCCCTTCATGAGGGTCATGCCCCTATCACTCTGCAGCAGCTCTTCCGGGAGGCGCTCTACGCCTTCGAGGAGTGGGATACGGAAGTCACCGAGCCGATCGTGATGTTCGACGGCCGGCTTATTCCCATCCGGGCTGTTTTCGAAGCCATGCGCGAATGCACGGATATCGTGCCGAACAACATCGTTTCGGCCGTCACGGAACGGTTGACCAAGCCTTGGGAAGGGGAAGGTCCGCTGGATACGATGACCTTTTCGACGGCCGCCCGCGTCATGGGCGTCCTCGTCCGCAAGCGGCTTCTGGCCGTGAACAACGACGTCGATGTCGTCGCCGTTGCTGTCGCCGCGAAGGCGCAGCTGTCGGAAAAAGCCGACCGCTGAAAGCAGTTCTCGGTCATTCATGGAAGAGCCCGCCGGCCCGCGCCGGCGGGCTCTTTTGCGATATCAGCGCCGACCGACGTCGAATTCCGGATCGACGGGGATCTGCATGGCCGTCACCAGATGGTTGGTCTGCCCGGCAAGGCCGATGACAGCCAGCAATTCGCCGTGCTGCGCATCCGTCATGCCCTTCGCTTTGGCAGCGGCGGTATGGGAATGGACGCAATAGGTGCAGCCATTGGCGCTGGAAACGGCAATATAGATCATCTCGCGCACCAGCGGATCGAGCGCCCCTTCGGCCATCATCACCGCTTTCAGCCCCTCCCAGGTCCGCTTCAGAAGCGGCGGGTCGTTGGCGAGGCCCCGCCAGAAATTGTTGACGAAATCGGATTTCCTGACGGCGCGGATATCGTCGAACACGGCCTTGACCGCCGGGATCGCCTCGGCTTCCGCGTCATCCAGCAATTTGACCGTCGTCATTTTAGTCTCCTCTCAAGCGTCCCGATCGATGCGCAACCATAGCGCATTCTTCCGCGTTCTTCGCTGGAACTCGGGTGATGATCACCGCTCTTTTTGTTTGCAAATTTCATCCATATGCGAAAGTAATATTTACATAAGAAGATATGGCGCGAACTGGGGCCTGGTCGATGCGAGCATAATGCGGCTATCTGGGAGGAATTCGGCCTCGGTTGACAATCCGGGAGATCGCCCGACGGATTTAGAAGGAGTTTCCCCATGACGCGCATCACCGATCTCCGCGTATTCGACCTGCGCTTTCCGACCTCGCAGAGTCTCGACGGCTCCGATGCGATGAACCCCGATCCGGACTATTCCGCAGCCTATGTCGTTCTCGACACGGATCAGCCCGGCCTTGCCGGCCATGGCCTGACCTTCACCATTGGCCGCGGCAACGACATATGCTGCATGGCAATCGAGGCGATGCGCCATCTCGTCGTCGGCACGGAGCTTGCGACCGTGCTCGAAAATCCCGGCAGATACTGGCGGCATCTGACCAGCGACAGCCAGCTGCGCTGGATCGGCCCGGAAAAGGGCGCCATGCATCTGGCGACCGGCGCCGTCGTCAACGCCGTCTGGGATCTGCTGGCCAAGGACGCCGGCAAACCGGTCTGGCGGCTGGTGGCGGAAATGGATGCGGAGCAGATCGCCGATATCGTCGACTATCGTTATCTGACGGATGTTCTCACCCGCGACGAGGCCGTCGCCATCCTGAAGAGGGCGGAAGCCGGCAAGGCGGAGCGCATCGCCACCCTCGAGCGCGAGGGCTATGCCTGCTACACGACCTCGGCCGGCTGGCTCGGCTATGACGACGCCAAGCTGCGCCGCCTGTGCCAGGAGGCGATCGACGCCGGCTTCAACCATGTGAAGATGAAGGTCGGCCGCGATCTGGAGGACGATATCCGCCGCCTCGCCATCGCCCGCGAGGTGATCGGCCCCGACCGCTACCTGATGATCGACGCCAACCAGGTCTGGGAGGTCGGCCAGGCGATCGAATGGGTCAACAAGCTTGCCTTCGCCAAGCCCTTCTTCATCGAGGAGCCCACAAGCCCCGACGACGTTGCCGGCCACCGCAAGATCCGCCAGGCCATTGGCCCGGTGAAGGTCGCGACCGGCGAGATGTGCCAGAACCGCATCATGTTCAAGCAGTTCATCGCCGAGGGCGCGATCGACATCGTGCAGATCGATTCCTGCCGCATGGGCGGGTTGAACGAAGTGCTGGCGGTGCTGCTGATCGCCGCCAAATACGGCCTGCCGGTCTGGCCGCATGCCGGCGGCGTCGGGCTGTGCGAATATGTGCAGCATCTGTCGATGATCGACTATGTCGCCGTTTCCGGCACCAAGGACGGCCGCGTCATCGAATATGTCGACCATCTGCACGAGCATTTCATCGACCCCTGCGTAATCCACGACGCCGCCTATATGCCGCCAAGCCTGCCGGGCTTTTCCATCGAGATGAAGCCGGAGTCGATTGCGCACTATACGTTCAAGGGGTGACGGGCGTCCCCATGCGCAGCCATGCCCAAGCCCGCCATCCGGCGGGTTTGGGCATTCGGTGGCGGTCACGGCGGAGCGCCTGCGCTTAAACGCTCATGTCGAGCGCTTCAGCCAGGCCCGGATGATCGGCACATCGGCGTCGGTCAGCTCATGGCCATGCGGGATGGTCTGGAGGTTCACCGTCGCGCCGCCTTGGCGCAGGCGTTCGGCGAGGGGCTGCGCATAGGGACCGTAATCGTCCTTCTCGCCGGCGATGATCAGCACGTCGGTATCCGACATGTCGGCCGGCGGCGGATCGGTGAGCACGGCCATGGAGCGCAGCAGCACGGCGCGGCGGATGACGTGCGGCTGCAGCGACATCATGGCGTTGAGGAGATTGGCGCCGTTCGAATAGCCGATATAGACGATGCGTTCGGGGTCGAGGCCATAGGCCTGGATCGCGCCGTCGATGAAGGCGGCGAAGGCTTCCGCCTCCTTGGCGATATCGGTCTGGTCGAAGGAGAAGGGCGTGATGCGGCGATACCAGCGCGGCGCGCCTTCCTCCAGAGCCCTGCCGCGGGCGCTGAGCAGGGTCGCCTGCGGATCGACCTTGTGGGCGATCGGCATCATGGTGGTCTCGTTGGCGCCCGAGCCGTGCAGCAGGATGAAGATATTGCCGTCCGGCTCCTGCGGCGTGAAGAAGCGATGGATGAAGGGCAGGTCGCGATAGATGACGCGCGGCTCGCCGGGCATGGAGAATTGCGGCAGGATGACGTTCAGCTCCGCCAGCCGCTCCGGCTTGTCGTCGGGCGAGAACAGCCGTGTGCCGAGCGTCGCCTCGTCCTCATCGACCAAGGGCCCCGGTGCGTCCGTCGCCAGCTCGAACAGGATGCCGCCGGGTTCGCGGACATAGAGCGAGCGGAAATATTTCCGGTCGTGCATCACGGTCGGCGACGAGTTGATCGCCCGCAGCTCGGCGCTGACCGATTGCAGTTCGGCGTCGTCGGCGGCGCGGAAGGCGACGTGGTCGACCGTGCCGGTTCCCGGCGCGCTCGCCCAGAAGCCGCTGGCATCGCGTATGTCGATGATGTCGCCGGGGCCGGAGACGAGGCGGTTGATCGCGCCGTTGACGGCATGCGGTCGATAGCTGAAATGCTCGACCAGAAAGCTTTGCGTCTGCTCGGGCGTTTCGCTGAAGAGCGTCGCGCCGCGAATGCGGCGGATCGCATGTTCCGGCGGGATCGTTTCGCTCGCCCACGGTGCGGAGGATTGCAGCTGCTTGGTGCCGACGAGCTTGACGATGACGCCATCCGGGTCCTTCAGGCGCAGGACCGGCTCGCCGAACTCCTCCGAAGGGCCTTCCGGCCGCAGGCCGGCGCTGAGGGCGCGGGTCAGCCAGAAGCCGATGCTCGCGGGATCGATGGCGAGCGAGATCTCGCCGACCTGGCCGACGCCGGCGCGGCCGGGAGCGCCGTCCTCCCAGACGAGGAAGGTTATCAGCGAACCCGGCGATCCCTTGGCGTCGCCATAGAGGAGGTGAAGCTGCGTCGCGTCCTCGAAGCCCCCGGTGCGCTTGACCAGCCGCAGGCCGAGAAAGCCGACATAGAAATCGACATTCGCCTGGACCTTGCGGGTGATCAGCGTGATGTGGTGAATGCCGGCGACCATGGGATGCTCCAGAGCGGATTGCAGAACTGGTCGCTATTTAGGGCGGAAGGCGGTTTCCATTCAATGCGTCGCTCGTGAAGGCTGTGTTCACGAAATGAGCGACATTGCGCTGCCGGAACCTGCTGGCGGTCAGGACGCTTTCGCGGTCTTCCGCTTGGCTTTTGGTTCCGGTGGCAGTTCCTGTGCCTCTTTCTCGAGGCGAAGCTCGCGCAGGCGCGCCGTCTTGCGTTCGCGCAGCGTCTGTTCGCTGGCCAGGATTTCCTTGACGGTGGAGTCGAGTTGGCTGGCCTTGGTGAGCGAAGCTTGCTTCTTGGAACCGAATAGATTGTCTTTATTCGACGGCGCCATGTTGGCCTCCAGGATTCGTGTCGGCATTGGCGTTATTTGCGGATTTGCGCTGGATGGGCGGCGCTCGCGGCGGAAGAGTCCTCATTGTGTATCGGATAGCATTCAAATTGGCGATATAATTCTCACTGCTTTGAAGAAATAAGGCTGACCTCTCAGGTAAATTTCCCAAAACAAAAGAGGAAAATTTTGTAAAACCAATCTGATTTCTGTCAAAAAAATCGGGAAATTTCTGTAGGAGATCCGATTTTATTTGAATTTCGACAAATGATGAATTTGTGTCGCCTGGCTGGAATTTTGAGAAATGTTTGGTCGTTTTCGGCGGTTTCCCCCTTTTTCCTTGTGGGAAATTCAGTCATCCGTTATAAACCGCGCATCGATATTGCTGAATGAATTTTGCCGCGACGCACTCTGCGCGACATTGACGAACTTCCTCTCAAAATCGGTCCGATGTGCCCGGACAACTGTCTGGGTGCGATTCTTATGTGAGTGATTGAAAAGGTCATCGTTATGAGCACAGGTACTGTAAAGTGGTTCAATGCCACCAAGGGTTTTGGTTTTATTCAGCCGGATGATGGCGCAACGGATGTTTTCGTGCACATTTCCGCGGTTGAGCGCGCTGGCATGAGCAGCCTGCGCGATGGTCAAAAGATCTCCTACGAGCTTGTCAAGGACAAGCGCTCGGGCAAGATGTCGGCTGATCAGCTGGAATCGCTGTAAGATATTTGCTTCCGGTCTTTGACCACGGATGTACTGGCATAGATCGTCGAGGCGATGAAGGAAGAGGTCGGGTTAGCCCGGCCTTTTTTGTATTTGCCCTCGGGACTATGAAACGAAAAGCGCCGTTGGCGAAACGGCGCTTTGTAGCTCTTTGAGAGTCAGTTTGCAGGCGCCTCAGTGATCGCCGAGCGGCGTGTCCTCGGGCGATTTCTTGCGGTGGCCGCTGATCTCGGAGCCGGCGGTGCGCGAGAAGCGGGCATTCCAGATTCCGGCGAGCAGCGCGATGGCGGTGACGACGATGAAGGCGACCGAGAAATCGCTCATCTCGGCGGTGGCATGGCCGCGTATCTGCATCGAGCCGTGCAGGGCGAGCGCCGCAACGCAGATGCCGAGCGACAGCATCAACTGCTGGAAGGTCGAATAGAAGCTTGTCGCTATGCTCATGCGCTCGCGCTCGATTTCGTCATAGGCGATGGTGTTGTAGGCCGTGAACTGGAACGACATGAAGAAGCCGCAGAAGAACAGGATGACGAAGATCACCGGCAGCGGCCAGTCCGGCTGGAAGATCGAGCAGAGGCCATAGCCGAGCGTGCCGATCACGCCGAAGATCAGCAAAGCGGTGCGGAAGCCCAGCGTGCGCAGGATTTTCACCTGGAACGGCTTCATGGTCATGGAGCCGAGAGCGGTCGCGATGGCGATCTGGCCGGCAGAGGCTGCGGAAAGCCCGAAGCCGAGCTGCAGCATCAGCGGAATGAGGAAGGGATGCGCGCCCTGGCTGATGCGGGTCAGCGAACCGGCGATGACGGAGGTGCGGAAGGTCGGCACCTTCATCAGCGAGAAATCCATGATCGGCGAGGGATGCTTGCGGGCATGGCGCAGATAGGCGATGCCGAAGAGCAGGCCGACCGAGATCAGGAAGATCGCCATATAGCCTTCGCCCTCGCGGCTCGACATTTCGAAGCCGAAGAGAAGCGAGCCGAGCGAGATGCCAGACAGGATGAAGCCCGACAGGTCGAAACGGCCGTTGCGCGGGCCCTTCACCTCCTCGATGAACATCGACACCAGGATGAAGCCGATGATGCCGATGGGCACGTTGATGTAGAAGATCCAGCGCCAGTCGAGATAGGTGACGAACAGGCCGCCGACCGGCGGGCCGAGGATCGGGCCGACAAGGGCGGGGATCAGCAGCCAGGACATGGCGTTCACCATATCCTTGCGCGCGACGCTGCGCATCAGCACGAGGCGGCCGACGGGCAGCATCATGGCGCCGCCGAGCCCCTGGATCAGGCGGGCGATGACGAGGAAGAACAGGTTCGGCGCCTGGGCGCAAAGCAGCGATCCGACGACGAAGACGGCGATGGCGCTGCGAAAGACGGTGCGAGAGCCGAAGCGGTCGGCAATGGCGCCGCTTGCCGGAATGAAGATGGCGAGGCTGAGCAGGTAGGAGGTGAGCGCGATGCTCATCGCCGGGGCGCTGACGCCGAAGTCCCTGGCCATGGTCGGCAGGGCGGTGGCGAGCACGGTTGCGTCGAGCTGTTCCATGAACATCGCGCTTGCCACGATAAGCGCTACGACACGAAAATTCGGTGCGGCCCGCCGGGTTGGGGCGGCCTGGAAAATCTGATCCGACATTGTCGGGGATCGCTCTCGATGGTGCGGTGGGGTCCAAAGACAGAACCGCAAGTCTGACAACAGCGCGAAGGCCGATTGGATGCGGGGGTTGTATACTCCCGCTCGCGCCTGATTTCTATATGAGATGTCGCAAATCTTCTTGATCGAAATGAAAAAAGATGACGAAAACGGGCAGGAATGTCACAGAGCGTGAACGCCTGGGGCAGGGAGGGGCGCGGGCCAATCGCATCTGCGGCATGTCGGGATCGCATGCACCTTCTCCCCGCTGGGGAGAAGGAGTTGGACGGCGACGACCTCATCTCAAATGCGATTACCCTGCCATGTGCCGGGATCAGTAGCCTGCTGCGAGGCCCGAGCCGGCACGGCTGTCCATGGCGCCATTGTAGCGGGCGCCGTCGCCCTTGGCGATCGCGCCGAGGCTCTTGCCGCCGACGAGGATGCCGGCGGCCTGACCCCAAACCGGCCAGTCGCCGCCGATCTGCACCGCATAGCCCATGCCGGTCAAAAGCTTGATCGTATCGGGCGAGAGCGCGTAGGGCTCGGTGTAGATCCGGTCCGGCAGCCATTGGTGATGGATGCGCGGCGCGTCGATCGCCTGCTGGATATCCATGCCGAAATCGATGACGTTGACGATGGCTTCGAGCGTGATGGTGATGATGCGCGAGCCGCCGGGGCTGCCGATCACCATGAAGGGCTTGCCGTCCTTGGCGACGATGGTCGGGCTCATGGAGGAAAGCGGCGTCTTCTTCGGCTGGATGGCGTTGGCTTCGCCCTGCACCAGGCCGTATAGGTTCGGCACGCCGGGCTTGGAGGTGAAGTCGTCCATCTCGTTGTTGAGCAGGATGCCGGTGCCGGGCGCGACCACGCCGGCGCCGAAGGAGCCGTTCAGCGTATAGGTGACGGCCACCGCGTTGCCGTCATTGTCGATGATCGAATAATGCGTCGTCTCGTGGCTTTCGCCGAGGCCCTTGGGCATCAGGTTCTTGGAGACGCCGGCGCGATAGGGATCGATGCTGTCGCGGATTTTCTTCGCGTAGTCTTTATCCAGCAGCTTGCTGACCGGATTGTCGACGAAATCGGGATCGCCGAGCGTGGAGTTGCGGTCGACATAGGCGTGGCGCATGGCCTCGACCATCAGGTGCACCGTGTCGGCCGAGCCGTAGCCTGTATAGGAGAGTGGATAGCCTTCCAGCACGTTGAGGATTTCGCAGATGATCACGCCGCCGGAAGAGGGGGGCGGCGAGGAAATGATCTCATAGCCACGGTAATTGCACTTGACCGGATCGAGT
>JASGEG010000024.1:0-47609 GCA_047606605.1 Rhizobium sp. | reverse complement strand
GACGAAGGACTCCGGCAGGAAGCGTCGTATGAAACGGACCTGCCCCGCTGCCTTGCCTGCGGTGTAGCGTCTCTTCGGCGATGTGGCATTCGCGGCTTTCAGTACCATGTTGGCGACCACCTCGGGTGCATCACCCATCCCAATGACCTCGCGCATCAGGTTCTCTGCATTGGTGCGAGCTGCATCGTATAGCGGAAGCGGATGATCTGGTCGCGTCAGGTTCTCCTCGAAAGACGTACGGGTGACACCAGGCTCCACAAGCACGACGCGGATGCCCTGCGTTCGGACCTCGTGGTCAAGGGATTCGGAATAGCCCTCGATCGCATGCTTGGTCGATGCGTAAAGCGCGTTGTAGGGAGCAGGGATCAGTCCAAGGATGGAACTCATGTTGATAATCCTGCCCTTGCGCTGGCGTCTCATCACCGGAAGTATTGCATTCGTCATCCGCAGGACGCCGAAAAAGTTCACCTCGAACAGAGCCTTCGCCTGCTCGGCAGAGGATTCCTCGGCTCCGCCAAGCAATCCGATTCCGGCATTGTTGACGAGAAGATCGATCCGTCCTGCGTGAGCCAGTATCTCATCAACCGCCCTTTGCACCGATTCATCGTCGGTCACGTCGCATACCAGCATTACGATTCCGTCGGCGGTATGCCGCATAGGCTTGCGGCTGGTTCCAAACACTCTGTATCCAGCGCGTCGCAACGCTTGCGCAGTCACTAACCCGATACCGGAGGAAGCTCCGGTAACCAGGGCGACGCCGTTTTCTGTCTCACTCATCAAGCTCTACCTTTATTTTGTCATGGAACATTGATGAGCATTCATTTACTATCAATTTAGTAGTTAGTCACTATCAAAAAGATATCGACATGAAGAATCTTTCTAATCAGCCATGCCTCATCGCCCGCAGTCTTGCATTGGTAGGCGATGCATGGAGCATGCTGATCATGCGGGACGCCCATGCGGGGCTCACTCGCTTCGACGAATTCCGCAAGAGTCTGGGTATCGTGCCAACAATGCTGACAAGTCGTCTATCGGCGCTTACGGAAGATGGACTGCTGGAGAAGCGACGCTATTCAGAGCGGCCTCCGCGCGATGAATACGTGCTGACAGAGGCAGGCCAGGACTTTCTTCCCGTGCTGTTTGCGATCGGTGCATGGGGGCGGAAGCATCGCCCCTGCAATGATGTGACCCGGTTTTTCGACGCCGAGGCGGGTACCGAAATCGATCCCATCACCATCGACCGCGCGACCGGCGCCCCGATCGGAACACGTCCCATCCGTATCGCCATGCCTGACAACGACGCCGAATAAGGAAGTTCACCCGCCTTCAGCAGCCTGCTCAATCGAAATCGATTGCGTGCAGCTGGCTGCCGTGGCGTTTCAGCCAGGCCTTGGCTTCGTCCATATGCGGGCAGAGCTTGCCGCAGAGCGCCCAGAAGCGGGGACCGTGGTTCATTTCCCTGAGATGCGCGACCTCGTGGGCGGCGAGATAGTCGATGACCGCGGGCGGCGCCATGACGATGCGCCAGGAGAAGCTCAGGTTGCCCTCGGATGAGCAGGAGCCCCAGCGGCTGCGGGTGTCCTTCATGCTGATCGAGGACACGGTCGCCCGGATCGCCCTTGCATGCACCGCCACCAACCGTTCCAGATCGGCGCGCGCCTCCTTTTTCAGGAAGGTGGCGATGCGCCGACCGGCATGTTCGGGAAGGCCGCTGACCCGCAGCACGGGCATGCCGTCGAGGACGACGGCCTCTGTCAGGCCGCGCAGGGTGCCGGTATGCTCGATGCGATGTCGGACGCCGCGCAGCAGGATCTCGCCGCCGCTGCGCAGGCTGGTCTCCGTCGAAAATTTCGCGAGCTTGGTCAGCAGCCAGCCCTGATGCCGGTCGAGGAAGGCATTGACCTCGCGCGCGGCAAGACCACGCGGAATGGTCATCTTCAACGCCCGCCCGCCCGGCTCGATGCGGAGCGTGATCCGTGTCGCCCGCTCGTTCTGGCGGATCGTCAGCGGCATCAGCCGGCCGGCCACGTCCAGGGTGCGCGTTTCCGCTGC
Organism: Rhizobium sp.; assembly: GCA_047606605.1. Classification (GTDB taxonomy): domain Bacteria; phylum Pseudomonadota; class Alphaproteobacteria; order Rhizobiales; family Rhizobiaceae; genus Rhizobium. The sequence goes on along the minus strand of JASGEG010000024.1, from coordinate 45,557 downwards.
GGGCGGCTTGGAAGCGGATCGGCGGGGTCTGGACAGAAGCGGGAACATGATGGGCAGTTTTATACGATTCGCTGGGATTTCTGGCAAAGAAAAACCGGCATCGCCGGATGCCGGTTTCGGGGGGAAGGTTGCCGCCGATTACGGCGTCTGGAACTCCGGAGCCGGACCCTTGTCGTCATTGCGCTTGACGCTGTTGCGGTCGCGCATGAAGCGGTCGAACTCTTCCTGATCCTTGGCGCGGCGCAGCTCGCGGACATAGGTATCGAACTCGGCGCGCATTTCATCGAGCTTGCGGCGCTCCTCTTCGAGGCGCTCCAGCTCCGCCCGGCGCCAGTCATCGAAGGCGACGTTGCCGGTGGAAAAATGGGCGCGATGACGGCCATGGCGGCGGCCACAGCCGGAGAAGCCGTTGAACATGCCGTCGGCCTTGTCGTTCACGTCCCGCTTGAAGTCCCGCAGGCGTTCGCCGAAGAGAATATAGGCAAGCATGGCGAGACCTAGGGGCCAGAAGACCACGAAGCCAAGCACCATCAGGGCAATGGTAGCCGGAGTCCAATCCGGACGAAGCAATGCTGACTGGTTCATCGTGAGGTATCCTCGCAGTAAGAAGCCGGTCCGGCCACATGCCGAACCGCTGGAATCGAGATGGTAACCTCTTGACGAGCCTTCAATGGCTTTTGCCGGGGAAATCGGGCAAGTGCTTGAATCCGGCCCGATAATTCAACAAAAGCTAATTTTTTGCAATCTCAGGCGGATTTCCCGCCCTTGATCACCCGCTTGACGGCGGGCTTGCCGGTGCGGGCATGCTCGCGGGTGAAGGCGACGATGCGCGGCGCGATCTCGCGGCGGAAGCGCGAGCCGTTGAAGACGCCGTAATGGCCGACATCCGGCTGCAGGTAATGCAGGCGCATATCGTCGGGGATGTTGGTGCAGATGGTCTGCGCCGCCTGCGTCTGGCCGACCCCGGAAATATCGTCGTTCTCGCCTTCGACGGTCAGCAGCGCGACATTGCGGATGGCCGCGGGATCGACGCGCTGGCCGCGATGCATCAGCTCGCCCTTGGGCAGCGAATGCTTGATGAAGACCTGATCGACCGTCTGCAGATAGAATTCCGCCGTCAGATCCATGACCGCCAGATATTCGTCGTAGAAATCGCGGTGCTTCTCCGCCGGCTCGCCGTCGTTCTTGACCAGATGCACGAAGAAATCCTTGTGCGCGATCATGTGGCGGTCGAGGTTCATCGACATGAAGCCGGAAAGCTGCAGGAAGCCGGGATAGACGGGCCGCATGAAGCCCGGCTGCGGCCACGGCACGTTCATGACGACATTGTCGGCGAACCATTCCAGCGGCTTGTCCTTGGCGAGCTGGTTGACGGCGGTCGGATTGATGCGGGTGTCGATCGGACCACCCATCAGCGTCATCGACGAGGGCGACAGCCGGTCGCCGGCCGCCTCCATCACCGCGGCAGCGGCCAGAACCGGCACGGAGGGCTGACAGACGGCGACGACGTGGGTATCCGGGCCGAGATGATGCAGCATCTCGATGACGTAATCGATGTAATCTTCCAGATCGAAGGTGCCCTCGGTCATCGGCACCATGCGGGCATCGATCCAGTCGGTGATATAGACGTCGGCGCTCGGCAGCAGCGCCTCGACCGTGCCGCGCAGCAGCGTCGCATAATGACCCGACATCGGCGCGACGATCAGGATGCGCGGATCGGCGCCATGGCCGGCCGGCAGGCTGCGCTCGAAATGGATGAGATTGCAGAAGGGCTTCTTCCAGACGATCTTCTCATGAACCGAGACCGGCTTGCCGTCGATTGCGGTTTCATGCAGCCCGAATTCCGGCTTGCCGTAGCGTCGGGTGGTGCGCTCGAAGACCTCGAGGCTTGCCGACAGGGTGCGGCCGAACACCGTATGCGAGAGCGGATTGAGCGGATTGGCATAGGCCAGACGCATCATGTCGGCGGCGGCGCGAAAGGGCGCAAGCGCGGCATGATTGAGTTCATAGAGCTGATAAAACATCGGAAAGCGTCTCCTCTCGAGAAGCTGGGGCAAAGCCTCGAAAATCAGCGATTTCCAGAAAGCTTGACTGCGCCTTTCAGCGTTATTGCATCCTCCGCAGCGTGTTTCCGGCACGCCGCACCATCATACAAAGACCGCTCCCCAAATGTGGTCTTTCCCTCAATAGCATCTTTTGTTGCGCGGCAACATCAATTTTGCGCCGCACCAACTATTTAAAATGCCGGGGAACAGGCTCCCCGGCATCCAGAATGGCCGCAAAACCTTAACGGACCGATTATCAGGCGTCGGCGAGGAAGGTCTGGCGCTGCGTGCCCAAGCCTTCCATGCCGAGCTCGACGACATCGCCGGCCTTGAGGAACTGCGGCGGCTTCATGCCCATGCCGACACCCGGAGGCGTGCCGGTGGAGATGACGTCGCCCGGATGCAGCGACATGAACTGGCTGAGATAGGAGACGAGATAGGCGACGCCGTAGACCATGGTCTTGGTCGAGCCGTCCTGCATCGTCTTGCCGTTGACCTTCAGCCACATGCCGAGATTCTGCGGATCGGCGACCTCGTCCCTGGTGACGAGCCACGGGCCGATCGGGCCGAAGGTGTCGCAGGACTTGCCCTTGGTCCATTGCCCGGACCGCTCGGTCTGGAAGGCGCGCTCGGAAACGTCATGTGAGACGCAGTAGCCGGCGACGTAATCCAGCGCGTCGGCTTCGCTGACATATTTCGCCGTCTTGCCGATGACGACGCCGAGCTCGACTTCCCAGTCGGTCTTTTCCGAACCGCGCGGGATGAAGACATTGTCGTTCGGGCCGACGATGGCCGACGTGGCCTTCATGAAGATGATCGGCTCCGGCGGCACCGTCGCGCCGGTCTCGGCGGCGTGGTCGGAGAAATTCAGGCCGATGCAGATGAACTTGCCGGTGCCGGCAACGCAGGCGCCGATGCGGCCTTCGGCCAACTCCGGCAGGCTCTTCGGATCGAGGGCGGCGATCTTCGCGAGGCCGGCGGGCGAAATCGCCTCGCCGCCGATATCGGCGACATGCGCGGAGAGATCGCGGATCTTGCCGTCGCTATCCAGAAGCGCCGGCTTTTCCTTGCCGGCTTCGCCAACACGCAACAATTTCATGGGTCTTCCTTCCCTGCATCTTTCAAGACGATATCGATCGGCATGGCGCAACCCTTGCCCGCTGCGCCACATATGAACGAATTATTCACCAGTGTCACCCGTCGATTTCGAACCATAGCATGTCTCGAGCCTCCGCGACGGAACAACAGCTTTTCCTGGAACGCTTCCGGACGGAAAACCGCTCCGCCCTTGTTCCTGGAATCGCTCTATCCTGACGGCAAAGCCCTGGCGATCTCGACGATCGCGGCAAATGCCGTGTCGATATCCTCGGCCGTCGTCTCGAACTGGCCGGCCTGGAAACGGATCACCAACCGGCCTTTTACCCGCGTCTGCGTCAGATAGATGCGGCCGTCATTGTTGATGGCGGCGATCAGGCGCTGCGTGTGGCTTTCCTGATCGACACCCTCCGGCGCCTTGTGATCGAAGGAGAAGAGGGACAGGAACGGCTGGGTGACGATTTCGAAATCGGGCTCGGCCGCCAGACGCTTAGCCAGATTCCCCGACCATTCGACATGATTGCGGATCATCGCCCGCAGGCCCTCCAGCCCGTGATAGCGCAGCAGGAACCACAGCTTCAGCGCCCGGAACCGCCGGCCGAGCGGCACCGACCATTCGGAATAGTTGATGATGCCGTCATGGCCATGCGTGCGCAGATATTCGGGCTGGATCGCCAGCGTTCGCACCAGCGCCTCCGGCTCGCGCACGAACTGCACCGAGCAGTCGAACTGCGCGCCAAGCCACTTATGCGGATTGAAGACGATGGAATCGGCTCTCTCGACGCCTTGCCAAAGGCCGCGGAATTCCGGGCAGATCATCGCCGATCCCGCCCAGGCGGCATCGACATGCACATAGAGCCCATGCGCATGCGCGACATCGACGACGGCAGCGATATCGTCGCAGGCGCCGGTGCTGGTACCGCCGACACAGGGAATGACGCCGGCCGGCAGCAGGCCCGCGGCGCGATCCCGCTCGATGGCCGCGGCCAGCGCCTGCACATCCATCGATTTGTCCGGACCACCCGAAGGGATACGCACCAGATTCTCCGCACCGATGCCGGAAATCCAGATGGCGCGGTCGATCGAGGTATGAACCTGGTCGGTGCAATAGATCCGCACCGTCCTGTTGGTGGCAAGTCCCTGGCTGTTGCCCTGCCAGCCCAGTGCCCTTTCGCGCATCACCAGGACGGCGGCAAGCGTGGCGGTCGAGGCGGAATCCTGGATGACGCCGGTGAAACCGTCGGGCAGGCCGAGTGCCTGGCGCAGCCAATCGACCACTTTGGTTTCCAGCTCGGTGGCCGACGGCGAGGTCTGCCAGAGCATGCATTGAGCGGCGATCGCACTGACCAGATATTCGGCGATCACCGAGACGGGAGCGGCATTGGCGGGAAAATAGGCGAAGAAACGCGGATGCTGCCAATGGGTCATGCCGGGAACAAGGATATCCTCAAAATCTCTGAAGATATCCTCCATCGCTTCGCCGGATTCGGGTGGGGAATCGGCGATATGCGCCGCGATCTCTCCAGGCACCGTCTGCGCCCTCACCGGCCGGTCGCGCAGCGATGCGCGGTAGTCGGCGCCCCAGTCCGCCGCCTTTTCCGACCAGCGCCGAAACTCCTCCCAGTCCATGACGGCCTCCCTTCGTCTTGAAGCGAGGCGGACCTTAGACCGGTTTTGCGCGATGGTCGAGTATCAGAAAAGCTCGTCCAGCGCCGGGCCCAGAGGCACGATCCCGGTCGGGTTCAGCGCGGTCACGGAATAATAGCCGCGCTTGATATGATCGAAGCTGACGGTCTCGGCAATGCCCGGCCAGTCGAGCATGCGCCGGCAGAAGGCTTGCAGGTTGGCATAATCCGAAAGGCGGCGCAGATTGCACTTGAACAGGCCGTGATAGGCGACATCGAAGCGGACAAGGGTCACGAAAAGCCGGATATCGCTTTCCGTGGGATGATCGGCGAAGAGGAAATCCCTGCCCTCCAGCTCGCTTTCCACCCGGTCGAGGCAATCGAACACGTCGCGGAAAGCCTCTTCATAGGCGAGCTGCGTCGTCGCAAAGCCGGCGCGGTAGACGCCATTGTTGAGGACGGGATAGATGCGGGCATTGAAGGCGTCGATCTCTTCGCGGCGGCCTGCCGGATAAAGATCGATGCCGTGCCGGGCGAGATCGCCGAAGCCGTCATTCAGCATGCGCAGGATATCGGCCGATTCGTTGTTGACGATGGTGCCCTTGCGCTTGTCCCACAGCACCGGCACCGTCGCGCGGCCGGTGAACAGCGGATCGGCCTTGGTATAGATCTCATGCATGTAGGTGGCACCGTTGACCGGATCGTCGGTCGCGCCGGGGTAATCGCCGAAACACCATCCCTGCCTGCTCAGCGCCGGCTCGACCACCGAGACGGAGATGACCTCTTCCAGCCCCTTCAGCTTGCGGCCGATCAGGGTGCGCGAGGCCCAGGGACAGATCAGCGCGACATAGAGATGATAGCGCCCGGCCTCGGCGGCAAAGCCGCCCTCGCCCGTCGGGCCGGGCCGTCCGTCCGGGGTCACCCAATTGCGGAAGCTCGACGTCTGGCGGACGAAGCCACCCTTCTCGTCCTTGGCCTGGACCGGTTGCCAGTCCTCCGTCCATTTTCCATTCACCAGCACGAGCCTGTCTCCGATTGCGCATGTCTTGCTGCGGCAGCATAACGAAATCGGCTTTCAACGAAATAACGCAATCTTGAAACAGACTGTCTACCTGACAGCGCCACTTGGGATTATGTAAGGAAACTTGTCTTCCAATATCCACTTTAGGAGCACAACATGTCCGCAATATCCGTTTCTTCCGTGAAAACCGAACATGCCAGCCGTTATCTCCAACAGCTTTGCAAGCATTGGAGCCATAAATTCACGATCGATTTCAACGAGACCGCCGGCAAGGTGCCCTTCAATCCGGAGACGTCGCTGGACCTGGCGGCGGATGCATCCACCCTCCGGATGACCCTGCATGCCGGCAAGGCCGAAGATCTCGAGCGCATGCAGAATGTCGTCGCCGATCACCTGAAGCGCTTCGCCTTCCGCGAGGAGCTCGACGTGGTCTGGACGGCGGATGCGGGCCGGGTATAGGGTCGTCCCGCATCTTCAAGGCCAGCCGCCGGTTTCGCCCCCCACCGCCCTGCGACTTGCTCCCTCAGACGGAAAGACCAAATGACATCAAGCAATCATCGCGAATCGCAATATCCGATCGACAAGCTCTTTCTCGACCGCTGGTCGCCTCGCGCCTTCTCCAACGAGACCATGCCGGAAGCCGACCTGCTGACCATATTGGAGGCCGCGCACTGGGCGCCATCCGCCTCCAACCTGCAGCCCTGGCGCTTCCTCTACACGCTGCGCGGCTCGGAGAACTGGGAGAAGTTCCTGAGCGTCCTGATCGACTTCAACCAGGGCTGGGTCAAATCCGCCTCCGCCCTGCTGTTCGTCATCTCGCGCACCCACAGCGGCGAGCTCGGCTCCGCTGAACAGAAGCCGAGCTACAGCCATTCCTTCGACGCCGGCACGGCCTGGGGCTTCCTGGCGGTACAGGCGCACCTAGCCGGCTATGAAGCGCATGGCATGACCGGTTTTCATGTCGACAAGGCCTATGAGGTTCTCGGCATTCCCGAAGGCTTCCGCGTCGAGACAGCCGTTGCGATCGGCAAGATCGGCGACAAGAACCAGCTTCCGGAGAAGCTGCGCGAGCGCGAAGTGCCGAGCCAGCGCGTACCGCTCTCCGACGTAGCCTTCAACGGCACCTTCATCGCCAAGTAACTGATCTGAAAACGCAAAAAGCCCGCCTGATGAAGGCGGGCTTTTTCGATTCATCGCGTCGATTGCTCAGATATCGAGGTTGGCGACGCTCAGCGCGTTGTCCTGAATGAATTCGCGCCGGGGTTCGACCTCGTCGCCCATGAGTCGGGAAAACAGACCGTCGGCATCGGTCGCGTCGGCGACCTTGACCTGCAGCAGCGAACGGACGTTCGGATCGAGCGTCGTTTCCCAGAGCTGCTCGGCATTCATTTCGCCGAGACCCTTGTAGCGCTGCATGGTGAGACCCTTGCGGCCGGCGGCAAAGACGGTTTCCAGCAGCATGCGCGGGCCGGAAATCTCGGTTTCGCCATCACGACGCGCGAGCGTCGGGGGCAGATCATAGACTTCCTTGAGGCGCGAGCCGACCTGATCGATGAGGCGCGCATCCTGCGAGCCGATCAGCGCCATGTCGAGGACAACGACTTCCTTGACGCCGCGCACCATGCGCTCGAAGCGCAGGCCGCCTTCGCCGGTCAGGGCGCCGGTCCAGCCGCGTTCGGTTTCCTCGGCGATGACATCGAGCCGCTTGGCCACGTCATTCACCAGGCCTTCGGCACGCGAGGGATCGCTGACGAGTTCGGCATTGAGGGCGCCGGCAATCGCCGCCTGCTCGACAACGGCGCGATTATAGCGCGAATGCAGGCCGTCGAGCAGCGTGCGCAGGCGCAGGGCGTCGACGATCAGCTCGCGCAGGTCCTCGCCGGCCCGGACTTCGCCATTGCCGAGCCGCAGGCTGGAATCGTCGAGGCCCTGACCGATGAGATATTCCTCGAAGGCCTTCTCATCCTTCACATATTGAACCGATTTGCCGCGCGTCACCTTATAGAGCGGCGGCTGGGCGATGTAGAGATGGCCGCGCTCGATGAGATCGGGCATCTGCCGGAAGAAGAAGGTGAGCAGCAGCGTGCGGATATGGGCGCCGTCGACGTCGGCGTCCGTCATGATGATGATCTTGTGGTAGCGCAGTTTGTCGGCGTTGAACTCGTCCTTGCCGATGCCGGTGCCGAGCGCGGTGATCAGCGTGCCGATTTCCTGGCTCGACAGCATCTTGTCGAAACGGGCGCGTTCGACATTGAGGATCTTGCCGCGCAGCGGCAGGATCGCCTGGTTTTCGCGCGAACGGCCCTGCTTGGCCGAGCCGCCGGCCGAGTCGCCCTCGACCAGGAAGACTTCCGACTTCGCCGGATCGCGCTCGGAGCAGTCGGCGAGCTTACCGGGCAGAGACGCGATATCGAGAGCGCCCTTGCGCCGGGTGAGTTCGCGCGCCTTGCGGGCGGCCTCGCGGGCGGCAGCCGCTTCGACGACCTTGCCGACCAGCACCTTCGCATCGGCCGGATGTTCTTCGAGCCAGGTGCTCAGCGCCTCGTTGACGAGGCTTTCGACCACCGGGCGGACCTCGGAGGACACCAGCTTGTCCTTGGTCTGCGAGGAGAATTTCGGGTCCGGCACCTTCACCGACAGCACCGCCGTCAGGCCTTCGCGGCAATCGTCGCCGGTGAGCGTCACCTTTTCCTTCTTGGTGATGCCCGAGGTTTCGCCATAGGAGGTGATCTGGCGGGTCAGCGCGGCGCGGAAACCGGCCATATGCGTGCCGCCGTCGCGCTGCGGGATGTTGTTGGTGAAGCAGAGCACGTTCTCGTGGTAGCTGTCGTTCCACCACATCGCCACTTCGACGGTGATGCCGTCCTTCTCGCCGCGAATGGAGACCGGCTTCTCGACCAGCGGCTTCTTGGCGCGATCGAGATAGGAGACGAAGGCCTCGAGGCCGCCGTCATAGAGCATCTCTTCCTGCTTGATGTCGGAATGACGCTTGTCGCTGAGCAGGATGCGGACACCGGAATTCAGGAAGGCGAGCTCGCGCAGGCGATGCTCCAGCGTTCCATAGTCGAATTCCGTCATGGTGAAGGTTTCCGAGCTCGGCATGAAGCTGACTTCCGTGCCGGTGGCATTGCCCGCTTCGCCCGTTTCCTTCAGCGGCGCATCGGCGACGCCATGGGTGAAGCTCATTTCATGGATCTTGCCCTGGCGGCGGATCTTCAGGCGCAGCCAGACGGAGAGCGCGTTGACGACGGAAACGCCGACGCCGTGCAGGCCACCGGAGACCTTGTAGGAGTTCTGGTCGAATTTGCCGCCGGCATGAAGCTGGGTCATGATGACCTCGGCCGCCGAGACGCCTTCGCCGCTGTGGATGTCCGTCGGGATGCCGCGGCCGTTGTCGGTGACCGTCACCGAACCATCGGGATTGAGCGTCACGGTCACGATATCGGCATGACCGGCCAGAGCCTCGTCGATGGCATTGTCGACGACTTCGTAGACCATGTGATGCAGGCCGGAACCATCATCCGTATCGCCGATATACATGCCGGGGCGCTTGCGCACGGCATCGAGGCCCTTGAGAACCTTGATGCTGTCTGCGCCATATTCGGCATTGCCGCCGTTTTCGGTTACGGAGATGTCGGTCATATATTGAAGTCTTTCCAGTGTTTGGAGAATCCCGCGAATCCCTACCGAATCAGCGGTTTTTCTTTCCCTGAATATAGGATGTTTCCCCTTCGACTTCCAAACGGAAGGCCCTGATATCGGGTATAAAACAGGGGATTACGGCGGTTTTCAGCCTCTTTTCCCGGCATTTTCCAGAAGCTGGGAAAGTTCCCTGACCGTGGCGGGCTCGAGCGTGCGAATCCGGTCCGCCAGGCGGTTGACGAAGGCCGTGTATTCCGGCGCCAATCCTGAGGTATCGACGACGACGCGCGGGTCGGAAAAACGCGCCAGAAGGAACAATTCCTCGGCCTCGTCCCAGATAATGTTGAAATATCCGGCGATGCGCTGCAGCAGGTCGAAGGTCGGCGTGCCGCGTTTTCCATGTTCTAAGGCGGATAAGTAAGCCGGAGTCACATTCAGCGCCTCCGCCATTTCCTTCTGCGAGACGCCCTTGCGCGCCCTGAGCTTGCGCACCGCTTCGCCGAAAGGCGTCATGGCCGGTCCCCCCTCAGGCGCGACAGGCGGATATAGAGGGCGCCCTCGCCGCCATGATGCTGCGCCGCCGTCTCGTAGGACGAGATCAGGAAACGGAATTCCGGCTTGGAGAACCACATGGGCACCGCGCGTTTCAGCGCGCCTTCACTGCCCATGGAGCTGCCCTTGCCGGTGATGACGAGCACATGGCGCAGGCCGCGTTCATGCGCGCGCAGCAGGAAATCCAGGAGCATGACATGCGCCTCGCTCTGGATCAGTCCATGAAGATCGATGCGCGCCTCCAGCGCCAGCCGCCCCTTGGCGATCTTGCGCTTGACCGGCCGTTCCAGTGGCTGATGTTGGCCCGAGGGCTGTTTTGCCGGCGGTGGCTGCGTCTGCTGGTCCGCAGGCGAAGGCTTGGCCTTCGAGGTCTCGGCACGCGCGGCCTCCTGCGCCTCGGCCTCCAGGATCTCCTCGAAAGCCTCGATATCGGCGAGCCGCCCCGGCATGGGCCGCGTGCTTTTCGCCACCTTGCCCCAGAGGATGCGCTCGTCGGCGCTGAGCTTTCGTTCCTTGGAAGATCGTTCCGGGGCCATCAGCCAAACCTCTCAGCCGCCGCCTTCGGAACCAATATATAAAAATCGGCATCGTGGCGCACGGTTCCGGCCAGCTCGCCGGCATCGTAGCCGGAGCCGGTGAAGATATCGCCGCGCGCCGGGCCGACGATTGCCGAGCCGGTATCGAGCGCCAGCATCAGCCGGGCGAAAGACTTCCCCGCATCGAGATGCGTCAGGCTTTGCGAGCGGATGAAGAAGGGAAAGCCGAAGGTGTGGATCAGCCGGTCGACCGCGAGCGAGCGGCCGGCGACCAGCGGCACCTTGGCGGCGGCGATCGGGCCGAGCGAGGGATCGCTGACATCGGCCTCACGGAAGAAGATGTAGGACCTGTTGTGCCAGAGGACCTCGTCGGCCTCCTGCGGATGGGCATAGAGCCAATCGCGGATCGTCTGCATCGAGATCGTCGCCCGGTCGAGCATGCCGCGCTCGATGAGCAGGCGGCCGACGGCCGAGAAGGGATGACCGGCCTTGGCGGCATAGGTGATGCGGCCCAGGCGCCCATCCGGATAGCACAGCCGCGCCGCGCCCTGCACATGCACGAAGAAGACATCGACCCTGGACTTCGCCCAGGCAATCTCCAGGCCCTTGCCCTCCAGATAGCCGCGATCGATCTCGCCACGGTCGGGATAGGCTGAGATCGCTCCATCCTTGTCGAGCCTGCCGAACACATAGGAGGGGTCGAGTTCCGGGGGCCGGTTGCCGTCGTCCAGATCGATCAGATCGTCGGGCCGGCGATAGAATGGATAGCGATAGGTCTCGTCCGGCGTGGCGGAGACGGCGATCTCGGGCTCGTAAAAGGCGGTGACGAAGCCGCTGGCGCCATCGCCGCGGCGAATGAGGAAGGGCCGGCAGCGCTCCTCGAAGAAGGCACGCGCCTCGGCGGCATTGCGGGGCTCATAGCCGTCCGCCTCGTCGATGAGGCTCAGCAGATCGGCGGATGTGAGGCCGGCGGCGCCGGTGCGATAGGGCTTTACGTCGCGGATATGGGCCCGACAGTCCCTCATGGCGCGAAAAAGGCCGGAGGGATCGTCATCCCCCCAGCCCTTCAGATCGGCGAAGGTTGCCGGCTCCAGCCTGAAATCCTTCGATGCGGTCGTCATTGTTCGGATTCGGTCGCCACGAGTTTCCAGTTGGGGTCGCGGGAGCGGCTGTCGCGGGCGAAGGTCCAGACATCGCTGATCTCCGCCACCGCCTCGGCATCCCCGTCGATCAGCGCGCCGGCCTTGTCGTAGGTCGCGGAAATCATCTGGCTGACGATGCGCAAGGTCACGAAGGCTTCCGCTTCCTTCATTTCGGCGCTGACGATATCCGCCTTGTCGATGCCGACGAAGGTGGACTTCACCTTTTCGCCCTTGGCTTCGCGCTCGGCGATGGCGGCGTCGAAGCCCTCATAGACCTCGCGCGACAGCAGGCCCTTCAGCGCCTTGCGGTCGCCATCGGCAAAGGCCATGACGATCATCTCATAGGCCATGCGGGCGCCGTTGACGAATTCCTTCGGGTTGAAGGCCGGATCGGCCTTGTTCAGTTCGCGCAGCGAATCGTTGAGCGGCGTGCCGGCCGGCGTGAACGCGTCGATGGCGGCGAAACGATCTTCCTCCTCGGCCGCGTCACGGCGCGGCAGGGTCACCACCTTGCCGGCATCCGGCGCGTTCGGGCCGGCGGCGGGATCGGAGGAACCATAGAGATCGCGCGGCGGCTTCTCATTTCCCGTGCGGCGGCCAAGGACGCTGCGCAGCTGAAAGAAGATCAGCACCGCCGCCACCAGGAAAAAGATCGTCACAAAGTCGTTTGCACCCATCTCGTGTCGGAACCACCATTAAAATTAAAAGTTTCAGTCCCCATATAGTCCGCATCCATCTATCATTCAAATAGCGGAGCGGTATCTTTATTATACGCGATGAACTAACGCTTAGCGTATAAGCCCGCTTTTCAGGACACCATATCATGCGCCTATCCCTCCTCCCCGTCTTCGTCTTCCTGATGCCGCTCGCCGAAATCGCCGGCTTCATCATCGTCGGGAAGGTGATCGGCCTGTGGGCGACATTGGCGCTGGTCATCCTGAGCGCGCTGCTCGGCGCCGCACTTCTGCGAATCCAGGGCATCGGCATCCTGCAGCGCATTTCGACCGAAAGCCGCAATGGCGGCGATCCCGGCCGCGAGATGGTGCATGGCGCCATGATCGTGGTCGCCGCCTTTTTGCTGATGCTGCCCGGCTTCATTTCCGATATAATCGGCCTGCTGCTCTTCATCCCCGCCGTGCGCGAGCTTGCCTGGACGGTCCTGCGCAAGCGTATCGTGGTGCTCGGTTCGTCGCGCGCCTTCCGGCGCGGTCCCGGCTACACATCCGGCCAGAATGGCGGTCCAAGCGGCGGCCCAGGCCCGCAGCCCCGTCAGCCGGGCGGCGGACAGGTGGTCGATCTCGACGAGACGGATTTCCACCGCGAGCCCGATCGCAACTCGCCCTGGTCCGACCGGAAACGGCTTGAAGACTAGCCGCAAGAGGCCGCAAACAGCCCGGGCCTCAAGGGTTGTAAGCCCTTATTCGAAATGCTAGATGGCGACACCCATAGACGTCAGAGGAAACCCCATGGCCAACGAGAACAGCGGCAACGGCGCAGCCAGCCCGAGCCTTACCATCCTTGCTCAATACACCAAGGATCTCTCCTTCGAAAATCCGGGCGCCCCGCGCTCGCTGCAGGCCCGGGAAAACGCTCCCGACATCAATATCAACGTCAACGTCAACGCCAATCCGCTGTCGGATTCGGATTTCGACGTCGTGCTGACGCTGAGCGCCGAAGCCAAGGACGGCGATCGGGTACTCTTCCATACCGAGCTGGTCTATGGCGGCGTCTTCCGCGTCACCGGCTTCCCGCAGGAGCACATGCTGCCGCTACTCTTCATCGAGTGCCCGCGCCTGCTGTTCCCCTTTGCCCGCCAGATCATCGCCGACATCACCCGCAACGGCGGCTTCCCGCCGCTGATGATCGACCCGATCGATTTCGCGCAGATGTTCACGCAGCGCATGGCTGAAGAACAGGCCCGCGCGCAGGTATCTTCGGTTCCGAACTAAGCCTTTCGCATCATTCCATCGATGCAGACGAAAATGCCCGGATCAACGTCCGGGCATTTTTCGTTTGGAGTTCTTCGAGAGGACCGGTTTCAGGCGCGGTATTTCGACCAGATGCCCTTTTCGCCGAGCTTGGCGACCAGTGCGGCATGCGCCGCCTCTTCGGTTTCGCTCAACCGGCCCGGCAGAGGAGACGGCCGCGCCATGATGTCCAGGACGACATCCTCCACCTCGTCATTCCGGCGGGAGCGCGCGGATGACCCGTTGCTGCTGCCGAGACCCAGCGCCGTCTGCCGGCCGCCGATCATCTCGATATAGACTTCGGCCAGGAGTTCGGAGTCGAGAAGCGCGCCGTGCTTGGTGCGGTGGGAATTGTCGATGCCGTAGCGACGGCAGAGCGCATCCAGCGAGTTCGGCCCCATGGGATGCTTGCGCCGGGCCATGGCCAGCGTATCGATCACCATGTCCGGCAGGATCGGCGGTCGGCCGAGCCGGGCGAATTCCGCATTGACGAACCCCATGTCGAAGGTGGCGTTGTGGGCGATCCACTTGGCGCCTTCGAAAAAGGCGAGGATCTGGTCGGCGACGTCGGCAAAGGGCGGCTTGTCCTTCAGGGACTCGTCGGTGATGCCGTGCACGGCCAGCGCATCCGGGTGAACCTTGCGGTCGCCGGGATTGATATAGAGATGCAGAGTCTTGCCGGTCGGGAAGTGGTTGAAAAGCTCGATGCCGCCGATTTCGATGATACGGTCCGCCCTGTTGTCGAGACCGGTGGTTTCCGTATCGAAGATGATTTCGCGCATGTCAGGGCTCCTCGCCTGTGGATTCGTCTCCGGCCGGCTGCCGTCGCAGATCGGCTATGATGTCTCTCACCTGCTCCCGCGTGGTGTCGATACTGTGGCTGGTGTCGATGATATAGTCGGCCCTGGCCCGCTTCTCGGCATCCGGCGTCTGGCGCGAGAGAATCATATTGAATTTTTCCTCCGTCATGCCCGGCCGGGCAAGCACCCTTTCCCGCTGAATCTGTGGATCGCAGCTGACGACGACGATCTTGTCAACTCTCTTGTCGGCGCCCGTCTCGAACAGCAGGGGAATGTCGAGCACGACGATATCGGCGCCGGCGGCCCGCTGTTCACGGAGGAACTTGCGCTCGCGCTCGCGCACCAGTGGATGCACGATGGCTTCCAGCCGCTTGAAACCGGAGGGATCGGCGGCAAGCCTGCGACCGAGTTCCTGCCGGTTGACGGCGCCGTCTTCGGTCGTCCCGGGAAAGGCGGCCTCGACGAGCGGCACGGCTTCGCCGGTATAGAGGTCATGCACCACGGCATCGGCGTCGTTCACCGCAATGCCGGCTTCGGCGAAGAGCTTCCCCGAGGTCGACTTTCCCATTCCGATCGAACCCGTGAGGCCCACGCGAATCATCAATGCCCTTCCATATCCGCGATGATCAACGCTCTCAGCACCGCATCGACCTTCGGACGCTTGCCGAACCAGGTTTCGAAACCCGGCGCGGCCTGATGCAGCAGCATGCCGAGACCGTCGACGATGGGGAAACCCTGCTGTTCGGCCTGCGCCAGAAGCGGCGTCTTCAACGGTACATAGACGATATCGGTGACGACGGCATTTCCGGCCAACGGCGAGAAATCGATCGGCGGCGCTTCTTCGCCGTCCATGCCGAGCGAGGTCGTGTTGATGAAAAGACCAGCACCCCGCATGACCTCGGCCAGCGCCGGCATCGGATGAGCATGCACCCGCGGCCCGAAACGGTCGGCCAGTTCCCGCGCCCGTTCCACGGTTCGGTTGACGACGTGGATCTCCTTGATGCCACGGTCGCGCACCGCCTGGATCACGGCCCGGCTCGCCCCGCCGGCGCCGAGGATCACGGCCCGGTCGGTGCGGTCCCAGCCGGCGTGACGCTCATCCAGATTGGCGGTGAAGCCGCGGCCGTCGGTGTTGGTGGCATGCAGCAGCCCATCCTCGAGCCAGAGCGTGTTGGAGGCGCCGAGCTCCTCGGACAATTGATCCGGCCGATCCGAGAGCTTGAACGCCATCTCCTTGTGCGGGATCGTGACGTTGCCGCCGACGAAGCCGCGAGAACCATCCTTCAGGCCGGCGATGAAGGCCGGAAAATCGTCCGGCGCCACCTCGACGGCCCGATAGCTGCCCGCAAGATGCAGCGTGCGCAGCCAATGACCATGGATCAGAGGCGAGCGCGAATGCTTGACCGGATAGCCGGTGACGAAGGCATTCGGGCCGGATGTTTCACGTGAATCACCCATCGATCGCACCCAATTCACGAAGTTTCTGCAAGAGCGGCAGCATCGGCAGGCCGAGAATGGTGAAATAGTCGCCGTCGATCGTCGAGAAAAGCTGGATGCCCTCCCCTTCGAGCTGATAGGCGCCGACGCTCGACATCGCCTTGTCGCCGACCCGGTTCAGATGGCGATGGATAAAGCCGGCGGAAAGATCCCGCATCGTCAGTTCGGCATGGGAAATGTGCTCCCAGACGATATCGCCGTTGAGGGCCAGCGCGATGGCGCTGTTCAGGCGGTGGGTCTTGCCGGACAGGCTTTGCAGATGGCTCTCGGCCTCGGCCATGGTCTTCGGCTTGTGAAAGACCCGGTCACCGAGCGACATGGTCTGATCCGAACCGATGACCAGCGAGCCGGCAAAGCGGTCGCTCACCTCCTTGGCCTTGGCCTTGGCGAGCACCAGCGCCACCGCGTCCGGCTTGGCCCCGTCCCGCTCGAGCGGCGCCTCGACCGCGCGCTCGTCGATATCGGCCGCGATGGCTTTGAACTGCAGGCCGGCATTGTCCATCAGCATCCGCCGGAACGGGCTGGAGGAAGCAAGGATGAGCGGCATTGTCATGATCGGACGAACCTTAAAATAACGCTGTGCGGCGCCTGGAGCGTTTCATGGAATCGCGGAAACGCTCTAACTTTTTGTTTTTACGCAATTCCGGGCGGAAAACCGCTTCGGGTTTTTCCTGGAATTGCTCTAGCGCAGCTTCGGGCGCAGGGCAACAATGGCCGCCGCCGTCTCTTCGATCGAGCGGCGGGTGACATCGATGATCGGCCAATTGTGCCGGGTGCACAGCGAGCGAGCATATTTCAGCTCCTCCGAAATCGTAGCGCGATCGGTATAGCCGCCACGATCGAAGCCCGGCGCGGTGCCGAGGATGCGGTTTTCGCGAACCTGCGATATGCGGTCGGTGGTGGCCACCAATCCGACGATCAGCGGCTTGGTGGCCCGCAGCAGGCTTTCCGGCAGGGGAACGCCGTGAACGATCGGGATATTGGCTGTTTTGATGCCCCTGTTGGCCAGATAGATGCTGGTCGGTGTCTTCGAGGTCCGGCTGATGCCGATGATGACGACATCGGCGCCATCGTAATCGTCCGGCATCTGGCCGTCGTCATGATCCATGGTGAAGTTCAGCGCTTCGATGCGCGCAAAATAATCGGCGTTCATGACGTGCTGGGCGCCGACGCGCCGGCGCGATGCCGTGCCGAGATAGGTCTGGAAGACATTCATCACCGGTTCGAGCACGTTGACGCAGGGTACGCCCATCTCGCGGCAGCGCTCGTCGATGAAATCGGCAAGCTCGCGATCGACGATCGTATAGAGGACGATGCCGGGACTGTGATCGATCGCCTCCAGAACCGGCAGGAGCTGCTTGCGATTGCGAATCAGCGGATAGACGTGCTCGATCGGCTGACTCGCGTGGAATTGCACGGATGCAGCCCGACCGGCGGAGATCAGAGTCTCCCCCGTTGAGTCAGAAATCAGATGCAGATGAAAGAAGCTTGTCCGGTTTTCCACGCTACTTTCCATCACCTGTTGATATCCTGGGAGAGAAGAGAGGTACGGGAAGCGCCCGGTCGGGGGCAAGTGGAAAACCGTCGACTTTTCCACATTTCGAATTTTGACCGCAGCGCTTCGGCGCGATTGTGGGCAATGTGGATAAGCTGATTTTGGCCCAAATGCTCCCCAGTTTTTCCCCAGACCGGATTGAAACAATATATCCGGCAAGCGCTTGGAAAAATTGATCTAAGTCCGATCTTATCCACATATCCCGATGCCCGGTTGATTTTTTTGCCGCGATTGCGGACGAGGCGCGACATTTTGGATCGGTCGTGGATGGATTTTAATCCTTGATAGTCACCGACTCTAAGAAATAGAAACCTTTTAAATATCTTTGGTTTTTAGATGGGATAAGTCATTGAGCGATGAGCGCCGGAAGATCATGAGGGTACTTGGCGGGGAAACGCTGAGCCCTCCCCCTCTCTGGCTGATGCGTCAAGCCGGTCGCTATCTCCCCGAATATCGGGAGACGAGAGCGAAGGTCGGCAGCTTTCTCGATCTCTGTTATAGTCCGGAACATGCCGTCGAAGTGACGCTGCAGCCGATCCGCCGTTATGGCTTCGATGCGGCGATCCTGTTCTCCGATATTCTCGTCATCCCCGATGCGCTGAAACGCAATGTCCGCTTCACGGAAGGACATGGTCCCGAAATGGACCCGATCGATGAGGCCGGCATTTTTGCGCTGAAAGCGGATGGAGTACTTGGGCATGTCGCTCCCGTCATGGAAACGGTGCGGCGCCTGCGCGGCGAATTGCCGGCTGAAACGACGCTTCTTGGTTTCTGCGGAGCGCCCTGGACGGTCGCGACCTATATGATCGCCGGCCACGGCACGCCGGACCAGGCCCCTGCCCGGCTCTTCGCCTATCGATATCCGAAGGCATTCGAGCATCTGTTGATGCTGCTTGCCGATATCTCGGCCGATTATCTGGTGGCGCAGATCGATGCCGGCGCCGATGCCGTGCAGATCTTCGATTCCTGGGCTGGTGTACTCGGCGAAAAGGAGTTCGAGGCTTTCGCCGTCAAGCCGGTTGCGAGAATGATCGCATCGGTCAAGGCGCGGAGGCCGCAGGCGAAGATCATCGCCTTTGCCAAGGGCGCCGGGTATCTGCTGAAGACCTACCGCCAGAAGACGGGAGCCGATGCGATCGGGCTCGACTGGTCCGTGCCGCTCGCATTTGCCAGGGAGCTGCAACGGGAAGGACCGGTGCAGGGCAATCTCGACCCGATGCGCGTCGTTGCCGGCGGCAAGGCGCTGGAGGAAGGGATCGATGACATATTGCAGCAGTTGGGCAACGGCCCGCTGATCTTCAATCTCGGTCATGGCATCACGCCGCAGGCCAATCCCGCCCATGTCTCGGCGCTTGTCGAGCGCGTGCGGGCCTGGAAAGGGTAAGGGCATGAGCGAGCAACCGCAGGAAAAGCAGACGGACGCTCGTCCCGGCGCCTATGCCAGCCGGCGCGCCTATTTCGTGATCCTGGCTTTCATCGTGCTGGCGATCGTCCTGTTCGCCTGGCATCCGGACAATCTCTATCTCTGGATCAAGGCGCTGCATATCATCGCGGTGATCTCGTGGATGGCGGGTCTCTTCTATATGCCACGCCTCTTCATCTACCATACCGATGCGGAGCCGGGCTCGCAGCAGTCGGAGACCTTCAAGGTGATGGAGCGGCGGCTTCTGCGGGTGATCATGACGCCGGCGATGATGCTGACGTGGATTTTCGGCCTCTATCTCGCCTGGTCGGTCTATGATTTCCAGGGCGGCTGGCTGCATGCCAAGATCGGCCTCGTCGTGCTGCTGACGGGCGTGCACATGTTCTTCAGCCGCGCCGTGCGGGCGTTCGGGCGCGATGAGAACCGGTATTCTGCCCGCTATTGGCGGCTGATGAACGAGGCGCCGACGGTGCTGATGATCCTGATCGTCATTCTGGTGGTGGTGAAGCCCTTCACCTGAAATGGGCGAGATTTCGCGCCGACGTTAAATTTTCCTGTTTTTGCCGGCCCCCCTTGCGGGGCACAAAGTGAATCGCTATTTTCCCGCCATCTCTTCTTCGTGGCATGTATCAGTTCTGTCGCTCGCGAACATTCCTCTCGCGGTTCTGAATACGACCAACATTGCCTTTCCCCTCCGATAAAACACAGAGTAAATCCCTTCATGGCTGAAATGAAGCTCCAAGAACTTAAGAACAAATCCCCGACCGATCTCCTGGCTTTTGCTGAATCGCTCGAGGTCGAAAATGCCAGCACGATGCGCAAGCAGGAATTGATGTTTGCCATCCTGAAGGTGCTGGCCAGCCAGGATGTGGAAATCATCGGTGAGGGTGTTGTCGAAGTTCTGCAGGATGGATTTGGTTTCCTGCGTTCGGCCAATGCCAATTATCTTCCAGGTCCGGACGACATCTATATCTCGCCGTCGCAGATCCGCCGCTTCTCGCTGAAGACCGGCGATACCGTCGAGGGCCCGATCCGTGGACCCAAGGAAGGCGAGCGCTATTTCGCGCTGCTGAAGGTCAACACGATCAATTTCGACGATCCGGAAAAGATCCGTCACAAGGTTCATTTCGACAATCTGACGCCGCTCTATCCGAACGAGCGCTTCCGCATGGAACTCGACGTTCCCACCTCCAAGGATCTGTCGCCGCGCGTCATCGATCTCGTGGCGCCGCTCGGCAAGGGCCAGCGCGGCCTGATCGTCGCACCGCCGCGCACCGGTAAGACCGTTCTGCTCCAGAACATCGCCCATTCCATCACGGCAAACCATCCGGACTGCTACCTGATCGTTCTCCTGATCGACGAACGTCCGGAAGAAGTGACGGACATGCAGCGCTCCGTGCGCGGCGAAGTCATTTCTTCGACCTTCGACGAGCCGGCCGTGCGCCACGTGCAGGTGGCCGAGATGGTCATCGAGAAGGCCAAGCGCCTGGTCGAGCATGGCCGTGACGTCGTCATCCTGCTCGATTCGATCACCCGCCTTGGCCGCGCCTACAACACCGTCGTGCCCTCCTCCGGCAAGGTTCTGACCGGTGGTGTCGACGCCAATGCCCTGCAGCGCCCGAAGCGCTTCTTCGGCGCGGCGCGCAATATCGAGGAAGGCGGTTCGCTGACGATTATCGCAACCGCCCTGATCGACACCGGCAGCCGCATGGACGAAGTGATCTTCGAAGAATTCAAGGGCACCGGCAACTCGGAAATCGTCCTCGACCGCAAGGTCGCCGACAAGCGCATCTTCCCGGCCATGGATATCCTCAAGTCCGGCACGCGTAAGGAAGACCTGCTGGTGCCGCGCCAGGACCTGCAGAAGATCTTCGTCCTGCGCCGCATCCTCGCTCCGATGGGCACTACCGACGCGATCGAGTTCCTCATCGACAAGCTGAAGCAGACGAAGAACAATCCGGATTTCTTCGATTCGATGAACACGTAATCCTTAGCCGGATTCTCTCCCATTCGGGTGGAGAAGAGGCTGCCATATGCAATGATCGGGCCGCGTTTTGCGGCCCGTTCTATTTGTGACGCTTCCGTTATCCCGGCTATTCGATCAGCCGGTTTGTTGAGAATAGCGGTTCGACCGGCGTGCGTGGTATATTCCGGCTGCGAGGCTTTCGAGAAATATACGCAGGGATGAATTGCAGAAGTGTCCGCGCCATCTGGCCATACTGTGGATATGCAAGGGGTGCTGAGACGGAATGTCGTTGCGCCGCTGATCGGTTGAAACAGGCGCTGCCGCGTTTGCGTCCTTATCACGGATGGAGCGGCTTTTGAGCCGCCGACCGAAAAGCCGATCGCAAGCAAGATGCCTTTGAATAGACAAATCGATTCGGATGCGGATCAATCGGAATGAAAGCATGAACAACGACACCATCTTCGCGCTTTCCAGCGGTGCTCCACCGGCCGGCGTGGCCGTCATCAGGATTAGCGGACCGGCGACAATCGATGTCGTTGAGGCGCTGGTGGGGTCGTTGCCGAAGCCTCGGCATGCCGCGCTGAAAACGATTCGGACTCGTAATGATCTTGTTATCGATCAAGGTCTGATTCTGCTTTTCCCGTCGCCGGCGTCTTTTACCGGCGAGGATTGTGCTGAAATCCATGTCCATGGCGGCAAGGCGGTGGTTGCGGCGCTGTTGCAGGAATTGTCTGCTCTTTCCGGTTGCCGCTTGGCCGAGCATGGAGAATTCTCCCGTCGTGCACTGGAAAACGGCAAGATGGATCTGGTCGAAATCGAGGGTCTGGCCGATCTGATTGCTGCTGAAACGGAGATGCAGCGCCGATTGGCGGTGGAGCATACGGCCGGCGGGCTTTCCAAACTCTATCAGGAATGGGCTGATCGTCTGACCCGGGCACGCGCTTTGATCGAAGCGGAACTGGATTTTGCCGATGAGGACGATGTGCCGGGTTCCGTATCCGACATGGTCTGGGAGGATATGGCGCAGCTGCAAACGGAAATGCGCGGGCATCTGGCCGGCGCGGATTTCGGGGAGATCATTCGCGACGGGCTGAAAGTGGTGATCGCCGGCGCACCGAATGCCGGCAAGTCGAGCCTGATGAATGCGCTTGCCCGCCGTGAAGTGGCGATCGTGACCGATATAGCCGGCACCACCCGCGATGTTCTGCATGTCGATCTTAATATTGAAGGATTTGCGGTGAAGCTCTACGACACCGCCGGGCTGCGCGAGACGGAAGAAATGATCGAGCGCGAAGGTATCCGGCGGGCGCTGAAGACGGCGGCGGATGCGGATATCATTCTGTCGCTGGCGGAAATCGGCACGATGCCGCAAACCGAGTTTACTGGCTTTACCGGAAAAATTGTCCGCATCGGCACCAAATCCGATCTTCATCCATCGGATGCTGCTGGCTATGATCTCTGCATTTCCTCCGCCACCGGGGCGGGTTTGCCGGATCTTCATAGGTTGCTCGCCGATGATCTTCAGGCGCGATCCCAAGCCTTGTCCCTGGCGCTGCCGAGCCGCCTGAGACATCGTACGCTGCTAAGCGACAGTCTTGTGACCCTGTCGCAGGCTGTCGATGCCACATCCGCGGGATTGGATATCCGTGCCGAATATCTGCGCCAGGCGGGACATAGTCTCGGTCGCATCACCGGCAGGGTCGATGTGGAAGATCTGCTGGATGTGATCTTTTCGGAGTTCTGCATCGGCAAATGATTCACGTGAAACATGGCTTTGGATGAAACCGGCCGGAACGTTTCACGTGAAACCTTCTTGACTCCTGAGATTGCTGTGCCAAACAGACGGCAACAGTGAAGGGCTATGGCAATGCTCGATACAATATATGATGTCATCGTTGTCGGTGGTGGGCATGCGGGCAGCGAGGCTGCGGCCGCAGCCGCGCGGCTGGGCGCAAGAACCGCGCTCGTCACCCACAAGCGCGATACCATTGGCGTAATGTCCTGTAACCCGGCCATCGGCGGTCTCGGCAAGGGGCATCTGGTTCGCGAGATCGATGCGCTTGATGGTCTGATGGGACGCGTCGCCGATGCCGGCGGCATTCAATTCCGCATGCTCAATCGCAAGAAGGGTCCGGCGGTGCGGGGTCCGCGCACGCAGGCGGACCGCAAGCTCTACCGCCTGGCCATGCAGGCCGAAATCGTCGCGATCGAAAATCTCGATGTTATCGAGGGCGATGCCTTCGATCTCGCTGTCGATCATGGCCGGGTCTCGGCGGTGATCCTTGCCGATGGCAGGACCCTCCGCTGCGGCGCCGTCGTGCTGACGACCGGTACCTTCCTGCGCGGCCTCATTCATATCGGCGATAAGAAGATCCCGGCTGGCCGGGTCGGCGAAGAACCGTCCGTGGGATTGTCGGCGACGCTTCAGCGTTATGATCTCGCCCTTGGCCGGTTGAAGACGGGAACCCCGGCGCGCCTCGATGGCACGACGATCGACTGGGATGCGGTTGGACGCCAAGGGGCCGATGACGAGCCCGTGCCCTTCTCCTTCATGACCGACCGCATCGTGAATCCGCAGATCGAATGCGGGGTCACGCGGACGACGCCGGCAACGCATAAGATTATTGCCGACAATCTCGGGCGGTCAGCCATGTATTCCGGGCAGATCGAGGGCGTCGGTCCACGCTATTGCCCATCCATCGAAGACAAGATCGTCAAGTTCGGTGAGCGCGACGGCCATCAGATCTTTCTCGAGCCGGAAGGACTGGACGATAGCACGGTCTATCCGAACGGCATTTCGACCTCCCTGCCCGAGGAGGTTCAGGATGCCTTCATCCGAACCATTCCGGGCCTGGAACGAGTTCGCATCCTGCAAAGTGGATATGCGATCGAGTATGATCATGTCGATCCGCGCGAGCTCAAGCCGTCATTGGAAGTCATCAAAATTCCCGGCCTGTTCCTGGCGGGGCAGATCAACGGCACGACCGGTTATGAAGAAGCCGGAGCGCAGGGGCTGATTGCCGGCCTGAATGCCGCCCGCCTGGCAGCTGGCGGCGCTGCGATCCAGATGAGCCGGACGGAATCCTATATTGGGGTGATGATCGACGACCTTACGTCGCGCGGTGTCGCCGAACCCTATCGCATGTTCACGTCGCGTGCCGAGTACCGCCTGTCGTTGCGTGCAGACAATGCCGATGTGCGCTTGACGCCGATCGGCGTGGCGATCGGTTGCGTCGGACGCAATCGCGCGGAGCGGTTTGGTGATCATATGACGCGTCTGGAAGAGGCGCGCGCGTTGTTGAAGCAGCTGAATGTCACGCCGAGCGAGGCGGAAAAGGCCGGGTTGCACCTGAACAAGGATGGCCAGCGTCGATCCGCCTACGACCTCCTGTCCTATCCGGACCAATCGATCGATTCCCTGTCGCGGCTGTGGCCGGAGTTGCAGGCGATCGATCGGCGTGTCGCCGATGCCGTCGAGATTGAGGCTGCCTATGCGGTTTACATGGATCGCCAGACCTCGGATATTGTTCAGGTTCGGCGCGAGGAAGAACGAGTCATTCCTGCTGATTTCGATTTTTCTGCATTGTCGGGTCTTTCGAATGAGCTCAAGCAGAAGCTGAGCGCGGCGCGACCGAAGAATATAGCGCAGGCGTCGCGGCTCGACGGGATGACGCCGGCGGCGATATCGCTGTTGCTCGCGCACTTGCGCAAATTGGCGGCGGCCGGCGAAGAGAAGATGGTTTCCTGAGATTGCAAGGTGTGAGAGTCCCACGATGGAATTGAACGGTGTACGTGTTTCACGTGAAACACAGGGACGGCTGCAGCATTTTGCCGAGCTCTTTCAGAAATGGGCAAAGACCATCAATCTGGTGGCACCTTCGACGATTGACGATCTTTGGAGCCGCCATATCGCTGATAGTGCCCAGATTTTTCAGCTTTATCCGAAGCCGGTGCACTGGGTAGACCTGGGCAGCGGCGGCGGCTTTCCCGGCGTGATTACCGCGATTCTCTTGGCGGAACAGGCGGCCGGGCACGTCGATCTGGTGGAGAGCAATCAGAAAAAGGCAGCATTTCTGCGGGTTTGCCTGCGCGAATGCGAGGCCCGCGGTGCTGTGCATGCGGTACGAATCGAGGAGGCGCCGAAGTCCATCGCCGACTGCGACGTTGTCTCTGCCCGGGCCTTGGCGGAGCTTGATATGCTGCTGGACTATGCGGCGCCTTGGGCTGAGCGCAATGAAAATATCCGTCTGCTGCTGCACAAAGGCCGGGATTATGAGCGCGAGATTCAGAAAGCCCGTGGCCGTTGGGAATTCGATCTGGTAAAACATGCGAGTGTTGTCGAGCGAGATTCCGTGATTTTGGAGCTGAGTCGTCCTCGACGTCGAATTTAACCATGTGGATATGTGGCAAATGATCGGCGAGCGAAACCGGATTATCACCATCGCAAACCAAAAAGGTGGAGTGGGCAAGACGACCACCGCCATCAATCTGGCGACCGCGCTGGCGGCCATTGGCGAGCGCGTGCTGATCGTCGATCTCGATCCGCAGGGCAATGCCAGCACCGGCCTGGGCATCGATCGCCGCGACCGCAAACTGTCCTCCTATGATGTGCTGGTCGGCAGCCACAGCATTGTCGAGACGGTTCAGGAGACTGCGGTTCCCAATCTCTACATCGTGCCGTCCACCATGGATCTGCTCGGCGTCGAGATGGAGATCGCGCAGCAGCCGGATCGCGTCTTCCGTCTGCGCCGTGCTTTGAATGCCGCCGACGCGGCCGCTTTCTCCTATATTCTTGTGGATTGCCCGCCCTCCTTCAATCTGTTGACGATGAATGCGATGGCTGCGGCGCATTCGGTCCTGGTGCCGCTGCAGTGCGAATTCTTCGCGCTGGAGGGCCTTAGCCAGCTCCTGGAAACGGTCGATCAGGTGCGACGCACTGTCAATCCGATGCTCGATATTCAGGGCATCGTGCTGACGATGTTTGATTCCCGCAACAATCTTGCGCAGCAGGTCGTCAACGACGTGCGGACGCATTTGGGCGAAAAAGTCTACCATACGTTGATTCCGCGCAACGTACGCGTGTCTGAGGCGCCGTCTTACGGCAAGCCGGCAATCCTTTACGATCTGAAATGCGCCGGAAGCCAAGCCTATTTGCAGCTGGCCTCGGAGGTCATTCAGCGGGAGCGGCAGCGTAAGGCGGCGGCCTGATAGAGTTTTGTTCTGGAGTGGGTGAGTAGGATGAATGATGATCTTTCGAAGCGGCGCCTCGGGCGCGGTCTGGCGGCTCTGATCGGGGAGATGGATCAGCCGACCCCCGTCGAAACCGGACGGCCGAGCGTCAATCCGGATCGTCTGGTGCCGATCGAATTCATCAGCCGCAATCCCAGGAACCCGCGCCGCTACTTCGACGAAACCGAATTGCATGATCTCGCCAGCTCGATTCGCCAGCATGGCATCGTGCAGCCGGTTGTGGTGCGTACCGTATCTTCGGATCGTTTTGAAATCATAGCCGGCGAAAGACGCTGGCGCGCGGCGCAGCTTGCCGGGCTGATCGAGATCCCCGTTATCGTCCGCGATGTCGATGACAAGACGGCTTTGGAAATCGCCATTGTCGAAAACGTCCAGCGCGCCGATCTCAATCCGTTGGAAGAAGCGCTGGGCTATGAGCAGCTGATCGCTGAACATGGCTATACGCAGAACGATCTCGGCGAGATCATCGGCAAGAGCCGTAGCCATGTCGCCAATTCGCTGCGGCTTTTGAAGCTGCCCGATCCGGTTCGCGACATGCTCGCGGCCGGCAGCCTGTCAGCCGGTCACGCCCGCGCCCTCGTCTCCACCTCCGACCCCGCCACGCTTGCGCGAACCATCGTGTCCAAGGGCATGTCGGTGCGCGATGCCGAGCGGCTGGCACAGAACGATATCAAGGCGCAGAGCGATCCTCGGCCGGCGGCGCGCAAGGATGACAAGGATTCCGACACTCTGGCGCTGGAGCGCACCCTGTCGGATACGCTGGGGCTGGACGTTTCGATCAATCATCGCGGCAATGGCGGCCAGGTGAAGATCTCCTACAAAACGCTGGAGCAGCTCGAGGAAATCTGCCGGCTGCTGGAGCGGCGCTAGAGTATCCGCTTTTCTTCGAATCGCGAAAGCGCTCTATCTTCCTGTTTTCAGCGCATTCCGGCCGGAAAACTGCGGGATGATTTTCATCCGGCGTGTGTCAGAAGCAAATTAGGGCGGTTGGCGCTTCACAAGGCGCAGCCGTCTCTTCCGCTATTTATTCATTATTTTCAAGTGCTTAGTGTGGAGCCCGCTCGGTCTTCCCAGAGGACGAACTGTCTTTCGTGAAACATCAGCCCTTGCGGGCGGACTGGAGCGTGGTTGCCAGCAAAGTGTGGGTGGCAATCGTATCCTCGAGGCTGGCGCGTTGCCTGCTTTGCAGAATGGCCGATTGCAGGCGGCTCATTTCCCGGGCGATGGCCGGGGCGGTCCAGCTCCGCAGTGCCTGCTCGATGATCGGCTTGCGGCGGAAATGCAGATGCCGGCCGAGCGTCTGCATCACCTGAGCCGGCTGCACCCGCTTCTCATCCATCTCGGCCCGCATCATGTCCAGAAGCTGGAATTGCCGCAGGCAACCCTGCAGAACCAGAAACATCGGCGTCTTGGACGAGGCGATTTTCTGCATGGCATGCAGAAAGGCCTGGGAATCGCCCTTCAATATGGCATCGACGGCGTCATCGGCGGAAATCGCGCTGGCGTCGCCGATGATATCGTTGACATGCTCCTCCTCTATCGTCCCCTGCCCGCGGCAATAGAGTGCGAGCTTTCGCACCTCGTTGCGCGAGGCGATCCGGTCGCCGCCCAACAGTTCCAGCAGCACCTGCCGCGCCGCCGGCGTGATCCGCAGGTTTTCATTGGCGAGTTCGGTGTCGATCAGGCTGTTCAGGGCGCGGATATCGTCGGCATAGCAGGGAATGGTCGCGACGGCCCGCGACGCTTCGGCAATCTTGCGCAGGCCGGAGCCCTTCTTGAGGTCGCCGGCCTCGATGACGACGAAGCTGGCGTCAGGGGGATTGTCGGCGATGATCTGCAGCGAATCGATCAGGGCCTTTTCGTTGGCGGCGCCGCGAATCCAGACCAGTTTTTCGCCGCCGAACAGGCCGATGGCGTTGACTTCGTCCAGCAGGCGGCCGGCATCGTTCTGCAGGTCGCCGACATCGAGCTTGATCAGGGAAAAGGGATCGGCGAGATCGACGCCGGTTTTTGCGGCGATCTGCCCTGCCCGTTCGGAAACGAGGCCGCGATCCGGACCATAGATGACGAACAGGCGATAGTTGCGCGCGGCGCTTTGCAGGAATCCGTCAAATTCGTGGGATTTGATCTCCGACATTGCCGCGCGCTCTGATCAGCGGCTGAGCGCTGCGGCGATATCGGCACCCACAAGCTCGGCGACTTCGCGTGCGGCGCGGTCTTCCGAATCACGAATGGCGCGTGCCTTGGCGAATTCCTGGGTCGGGAAATCCACCAGCGAGGTGACCGACCGGCTACCGGACTTCAGCACCTTGCCATCGCTGGCATTCTTCAGTGTGAAGGATGCAGTGACCGTGGTGCGGCCGGCGCCGGACGTATCCGAGGACGGCAGATAGAGAACGCCGCCGGTGCCGGAGCTGACGCTCAGGTCGACCGTGTATCTCGGGTTCTTCGCCTCGCCGGCACCGCGGCCGGCGATGAAGATCAACTGATTGCGAACCTGCTGGCCGACGCGTGAGCCGGCGTCGGAGAAGGAAACATCGGCAAGCTTCTGCG
Organism: Rhizobium sp.; assembly: GCA_047606605.1. Lineage (GTDB taxonomy): Bacteria > Pseudomonadota > Alphaproteobacteria > Rhizobiales > Rhizobiaceae > Rhizobium. The sequence continues at coordinate 16,888 of JASGEG010000024.1, read as the reverse complement.
TGACGCCCGTGCTCTCCGCATAGAGCGGCCGGACCTGGCAGGAGGAGAGAAGGCCGGCAGCGGCAATCGCAGACGCCACAGCCGCAAGGCGAGCGAGTTTGAAAAGCTTATCAGACGACAATGTTCACGATCCTCTGTGGAACGACGATGATCTTCTTTGGCGCCTGACCATTCAATGCGCTTGTCACGGCATCCAGGGCGAGCACGGCCTGTTGTACGGCATTCTGATCCGCATCGCGCGCGATTGTCAATTCGGCGCGCTTCTTGCCATTGATCTGAACCGGATAGACAATTTCGTTCTCGACGACCAGCGTTTCGTCATAGGCGGGCCAGGCGTTGGTGGCGACGAGATGCGCATTGCCGAGTGCCGCGGAGCATTCTTCGGCCAGATGCGGCGTGATCGGAGCGACGAGCGCGATCAGGATTTCGACAGCCTCGCGAACGGCGGCGCGATAGCCGGCATCCGTGCCGCCGGCGGCCACCTTGGCGAGCGGCGCTGCCAGCGCATTGACGAATTCGTAAATGCGCGCGACCGCCTTGTTGAAGGCGAGCTTGTCGTAATCACCCTGAACCGCCTTCAACGTGCGATGCGCAACCTGGGAAATCGCCAGCGCCTCGCCTTCCTTAGCCGGATTCGGCATCACGTCTCTCAGCGCCTCCGCCGCTTCCGAGACGAGGCGCCACATGCGCTGTGTGAAGCGATGCGCGCCTTCGACACCGGCTTCCGACCAGATGACGTCACGATCGGGCGGCGAATCGGAGAGCACGAAGAAGCGGGCGGTATCGGCGCCATAGGAGGCGATGATATCGTCCGGATCGACAACGTTCTTCTTCGACTTCGACATCTTCTCGATAGCGCCGATGGCGATGTCCTCGCCGGTCGACAGCAGGGTCGCACGGCGCTGGCCCTCGATTTCCTCGATACGGATATCGGCCGGCGATACCCATTCGCGGGTCAGCCCGTTGCCGCGACTATAGGTCTCGTGGACCACCATGCCCTGGGTGAACAGGCCCTTGAAGGGTTCCTTGGCGTCGACATGGCCGGTCTCGCGCATGGCGCGGGTAAAGAAGCGCGAATAGAGCAGATGCAGGATCGCATGCTCGATGCCGCCGATATATTGATCGACCGGCAGCCAGCGATCGGCGGCCGCCTTGTCGGTCGGCTGATCCTCCCAGGGCGCGGTAAAGCGGGTGTAGTACCAGCTCGAATCGACGAAGGTGTCCATCGTGTCGGTTTCGCGGCGGGCATCCTTGCCGCAGTGCGGGCAGGCGACGTGGCGCCAGGTCGGATGGCGGTCGAGCGGATTGCCCGGCAGGTCGAAGGTGACGTCGTCGGGCAGCTTGACCGGCAGGTCCTGCTTCGGCACCGGCAGCACGCCGCAATCGTCGCAATGGATGACCGGGATAGGGCAGCCCCAATAGCGCTGGCGGGAAATACCCCAGTCGCGCAGGCGGAAATTCACCTTGCGCTCGGCCTGCGGCGCATTGCCGAGGCTTGCAGCCGACAATTTGGCGGCGACCGTCTCGAAGGCTTCTTCCGTGTCCATGCCGTCAAGGAAGCGCGAATTGATCATGATGCCGTCGCCGTCATAGGCGACGTCGCCGATCGCGAAGCTTGCGGCATCGCCGTCCCTGGGCATGACCACAGGCACTACAGGCAGATCATATTTGCGGGCAAAATCCAGGTCGCGCTGGTCGCCGGACGGGCAGCCGAAGATGGCGCCCGTGCCGTAATCCATCAGCACGAAATTGGCGATATAGACCGGCAGCTCCCAGGACGGATCGAGCGGATGGCGGACGCGGATACCCGTATCCATGCCCTTCTTCTCGGCGGTCTCCAAAGCGGCGAGCGAGGTACCGGCGCGGCGGCATTCCTCGCAGAAGGCATCGATAGCCGGATTCAGGGCCGCTGCTTCCTTGGCAAGCGGATGGTCCGCCGAAATCGCCAGGAAGGAGGCGCCAAACAGCGTGTCCGGCCGCGTCGTATAGACGGTGATCTCGCGATCGGCGTTCGGGGAGGTCTCGGGCACGATTTCCCAGCGGATCGTCAGGCCTTCGGAACGGCCGATCCAGTTCTTCTGCATCAGCCGTACTTTTTCCGGCCAATGGTCGAGCGTGTCCAGCGCGTCGAGCAGGTCCTGGCTGAATTCGGTGATCTTGAAGAACCACTGCGTCAGCTCGCGCTGTTCGACCAGCGCGCCGGAACGCCAGCCGCGTCCATCGATGACCTGCTCGTTGGCAAGCACGGTGTTGTCGACCGGGTCCCAGTTGACCTTGGACTTCTTGCGGTAGACGAGGCCCTTTTCCATCATGTCGATGAAAAGCATCTGCTGGCGATGATAGTAATCGACGTCGCAGGTGGCGAATTCACGGCTCCAGTCCAGCGACAGGCCCATGGCCTTCAGCTGCGCCTTCATCGAGGCGATGTTCTGGTAGGTCCATTCCTTCGGATGCACCTTGTTGTCGCGCGCGGCGTTCTCTGCCGGCATGCCGAAGGCATCCCAGCCCATGGGATGCAGGACGTTATAGCCGCGGGCGCGCTTGTAGCGGGCGACGACGTCGCCCATGGCGTAATTGCGCACATGGCCCATATGGATGCGGCCCGACGGATAGGGGAACATCTCTAGGACGTAATATTTCTCGCGCGGATCGGCGTTGTCGGTGAGGAAGACATTTTCCTCGTTCCATTTCTGCTGCCAGCGAGGCTCGGCATCGCGCGGATTATAACGTTCGGTAGCCATCTTTATCTTGTATTCCGAAAAATCATGGGGAGTTGGCCGTGACCTTCATCACGAAACCAACCAAGCGTCAAGTTTGGCAGGCCCGGCAAGTGCTTTATCTTGCAATGCAAAGCCGGATTCGGCAGCTTCCGCCCTTGGCAAAGGCGGCTTGCCTCATTACTGCAAGGTCTTGAGAACAAGCATGGATATCGAGGCGAAACGATGGAACTTCAAGAGCGGTTGAACGAGGTCCGTTCTCATATCGTAAAGGCGGAACGCGAGGCCGGGAGATCGACGGGCGCCGTACGGCTCGTTGCCGTTTCCAAGACCTTCGATGCAGACGCGATCCGTCCGGCGATCCTGGCCGGCCAACGGGTGTTCGGCGAAAACCGCGTGCAGGAAAGTCAGGGCAAATGGCCCGAGCTGAAGGCCGAGACGCCCGATATCGAGCTGCATCTGATCGGGCCGCTGCAGTCGAACAAGGCGGCCGACGCCGTCGCGCTCTTCGACGTCGTCGAGACCGTCGACCGGGAGAAGATCGCCCGCGCGCTTGCCGATGAAATGAAACGCCAGGGCAAGCTGCTCAGGCTTTACGTGCAGGTCAATACCGGCCTGGAGCCGCAAAAGGCAGGCATTGCGCCTGACGACACGGTCGCCTTCGTCGAGTTCTGCCGCCGCGAACTCGGGCTTTCGATCGAGGGGCTGATGTGCATTCCGCCCGCAGACGAGAATCCGGGGCCGCATTTCGCGCTGCTCGCCAAGCTGGCGGCCAAGGCCGGCGTCGACAAGTTGTCGATGGGCATGTCGAGCGACTATGAGATCGCGGTGGCTTTCGGCGCGACGAGTGTTCGCGTCGGTTCGGCGATTTTCGGGGCGCGATAAATCCGCAGCCATAATCCTCGAAAGCGCAAGGATGTGGCTGCTTCTATTGCGGATATGAAAAAGCCCCGGTTGGGAAACCGGGGCTCTAAAAGAGTGTAATCGATCAGCACTCAGTACTGATCGTCATCCTCGTCGTCCGGCGTGCTGGATTTCAACGACTTCAGCTTGGCGAAGACGGCGTCGGCGTCGATTTCCTTTTCCTTATGGTCGTCGCGGTCATAGCTGAAGCCGAGCTTCTCGGTTTCCTGCGCCGGCTGCAGCGTCGCGCCGAGTTCGGCGGCGGTGGGCAGCGGACGGCCCTTGGCGGCCTTTTCGACTTCCATATCGAGGTCGATCTGGCTGCACAGGCCGAGCGTGACCGGGTCCATCGGCGCCAGGTTCGTCGAGTTCCAGTGCGTGCGGTCGCGAATCTGCTCGATGGTCGACTTGGTGGTGCCGACGAGGCGGGAAATCTGCGCGTCCTTCAGTTCCGGATGGTTGCGCACCAGCCAGAGAATGGCGTTCGGACGGTCCTGACGCTTGGAGACCGGCGTATAGCGCGGGCCGCGGCGCTTGGATTCGGGCACGCGGACCTTCGGCTCGGAAAGCTTCAGCTTGTGGTTCGGATTGGCTTCGGCGCGGGCGATCTCGTCGCGCGAGAGCTGGCCGGTGGCGATCGGGTCGAGGCCCTTGATGCCCTGGGCGGCTTCGCCATCGGCAATCGCCTTGACTTCGAGCGGATGCAGCTTGCAGAACTGCGCGATCTGGTCGAATGACAAGGCCGTATTGTCGACAAGCCAGATGGCGGTTGCCTTCGGCATGAGCAATTGTTGAGCCATGGATATAGTCCTTCTGTCAGTCCGCGCCGGTGTCGCGGTCCGGGGTGTAACACCACATTGTCCGGGAAATATGGCCCTATATAACCGCAGCGTCGCGGAATTGCAATTCTTTGCGGATGAAATGCGCTTTGTCCAATTGCTGTCGTGGTTTGACCTGCTATTGATAGCGCGGAATGGCCGCCCAATATTGCGAAATGGGTGCCGGGATTTGAGGAGGAAATCATGTCGGACAAGATTCATCCGGTCACGAAACCGGTCAAGGCGCGCGCGCTGATCGATGAGGCGAAATACCAGAAATGGTACAAGCGGAGCGTCGATGATCCCGACAAGTTCTGGGGCAAGCACGGCAAGCGGATCGATTGGTTCAAGCCCTATACCAAGGTCAAGAACACCTCCTTCACCGGCAAGGTTTCCATCAAGTGGTTCGAGGACGGCGTCACCAACGTCGCCTATAATTGTATCGACCGTCATCTCGAAAAGCACGGCGATCGCGTCGCTTTCATCTGGGAGGGCGACAATCCCTATCTCGACAAGAAGATCACCTACAACGAGCTTTACGAGCAGGTCTGCCGGCTGGCGAATGTCCTGAAGAAGCATGGCGTCAAGAAGGGCGATCGCGTCACCATCTACATGCCGATGATCCCGGAAGCGGCCTATGCGATGCTCGCCTGCGCCCGCATCGGTGCGGTGCATTCGGTCGTCTTCGGCGGCTTCTCGCCGGAGGCGCTGGGCGGCCGTATCGTCGATTGCGAGTCCACCTTCGTCATCACCTGCGATGAGGGCATCCGTGGCGGCAAGTCCATCCCGCTCAAGGACAATACCGACAAGGCGATCGAGATCGCCGCCAAGCAGAAAGTCACGGTCAAGACGGTCCTTGCGGTGCGGCGCACCGGCGGCAAGACCGGTTGGACGCCCGGCCGCGACCTCTGGTATCATGAGGAAACCGCCAAGGTGAAGGCGGATTGTCCGCCGGCGAAGATGAAGGCGGAAGACCCGCTGTTCATCCTCTATACCTCCGGTTCGACCGGCAAGCCGAAGGGCGTGCTGCACACGACGGGCGGCTATCTCGTCTACGCGGCGATGACGCACGAATATACGTTCGATTATCACCCCGGCGACATCTACTGGTGCACGGCCGATGTCGGCTGGGTGACCGGCCACTCCTATATCGTCTACGGGCCGCTCGCCAATGCCGCGACCTCGCTGATGTTCGAAGGCGTGCCGAACTATCCGGATCAGGGTCGCTTCTGGGAGATCATCGACAAGCACAAGGTGAATATCTTCTACACGGCACCGACGGCGATCCGCTCGCTGATGGGCGTCGGCGATCATTTCGTCAAGCGCTCCTCGCGTTCCAGCCTGCGCCTGCTCGGCACGGTCGGCGAACCCATCAATCCGGAAGCCTGGGAATGGTATTACAAGGTGGTCGGCGACAGCCGCTGCCCGATCGTCGATACCTGGTGGCAGACGGAGACCGGCGGCCACATGATCACGCCGCTTCCGGGCGCGACCGACCTCAAGCCCGGTTCGGCCACCCTGCCCTTCTTCGGCGTGCAGCCGCAGCTGGTCGACAATGAAGGCAATGTGCTGGCAGGCGCCGTCGACGGCAATCTCGTCATCGCCGACAGCTGGCCGGGGCAGATGCGCACCGTCTATGGCGATCACGAGCGCTTCATCCAGACCTATTTCTCCACTTACAAGGGCAAGTATTTCACCGGTGACGGCTGCCGCCGCGACGAGGACGGCTATTACTGGATCACCGGCCGCGTCGACGACGTGCTCAACGTCTCCGGCCATCGCCTCGGCACGGCGGAAGTCGAATCGGCGCTGGTGTCGCACACGCATGTCTCGGAAGCGGCGGTCGTCGGCTATCCGCATTCGATCAAGGGCCAGGGCATCTATTGCTATGTGACGCTGATGGCCGGCCAGGAAGGCACGGACGCGCTGCGCCAGGAGCTGGTGAAGCACGTGCGCGCCGAAATCGGCCCGATCGCCTCGCCCGACAAGATCCAGTTCGCCCCGGGCCTGCCGAAAACCCGCTCCGGCAAGATCATGCGCCGCATCCTGCGCAAGATCGCCGAGGACGATTTCGGCGCACTCGGCGACACCTCGACGCTCGCCGATCCGGCTGTCGTCGATGATTTGATCGCCAACAGGCAGAACAAGGCGGATGCGGCCTGATCCAGCCGCGCGATCCCGGTCTTTGAGACGAGAAAGCAAAATCGGCACTTAGTCGCGAGGCTAAGTGCCGATTTCGTAAGGAAGGCAGGTACGCGCTGATTGCACCGACGCTCTCGGCAGATGCCTTTAGCATGCGTCTGGCTACAACGTCAGAGCCTCAAAAATCGATCGCCCGGCCGTTGATTTCCCAATCGCCGAAGCGGGCGGGGTCGGCGCCGCCGCGGCCGCCGATTTCGGGGGGAAGCTCGGCTTCCGCCTGCGCCTTGCGGCGCTCCTCGGCTTCGGCAAGGGCGCGCTTGGCGGCGGGCGAAAGCGGCTTGCAAGTGATTTCACCGGCTTCAGTGTCGAGTTTGTTGTCGTTATCGGCTGTCTGCATGATCTGATCGGCCCGGAACCGTTGAATTGAGCGGAGGAATAGCCAAATCATAGTGCGTCCGGCCGCAAAGAAAAAGGTTTGGACGAGATATGTGTTGGAGACCTTTCGATGAATCTCATGCGTACCGCCATGCTGCTGGCCTTCATGACCGCCCTGTTCATGGGTGTCGGCTATCTGATCGGCGGTCAGTCCGGCATGCTGATCGCGCTTGTCGCCGCCGCCGGCATGAATTTCTTTTCCTACTGGAACTCCGACCGCATGGTGCTGTCCACCTATGGTGCCCAGGAGGTGGATGAGCGCAGCGCGCCGGAATTCTATGGCATCGTGCGCGATCTCGCCCGCAATGCCGGCCTGCCGATGCCGAAGGTCTATCTCTACGACAATCCGCAGCCCAATGCCTTCGCCACCGGCCGCAATCCCGAAAACGCCGCCGTCGCCGCCTCCACCGGGTTGCTGCATGCGCTGACGCCGCAGGAGGTGGCGGGCGTCATGGCGCATGAGCTGGCGCATGTGCAGAACCGCGACACGCTGACCATGACGATCACGGCGACGCTGGCCGGCGCCATCTCCATGCTCGGCAATTTCGCCTTCTTCTTTGGCGGCCGCCGCGACAACAACAATCCGCTCGGCGCCGTCGGCGTGCTGGTGGCGATGATCGTCGCTCCGCTTGCCGCCATGCTGGTGCAGATGGCGATCAGCCGCACCCGCGAATATTCGGCCGATCGGCGCGGCGCGGAAATCTGCGGCAACCCGCTCTGGCTCGCCTCGGCGCTCGGCAAGATCGCGCGCGGCGCGGCGCATATTCCGAACGAGGAGGCCGAGGGGCATCCGGCGACGGCGCATATGTTCATCATCAATCCGCTGTCCGGCGCGCGCATGGACAATCTGTTCTCGACCCATCCGGATACCGAGAACCGCATCGCCGCACTGCAGGAGATGGCGCGCCATGGCGATGATGCGGGGCCCTCCGGCGGTGTTTCGCCCGGCTTTGGCTCGACGGGACCGGCCATGACTGCTAATCCGGTGCGCAAATCGCGTTCCGTGCCGAATACGGGTCGCGGTGGTTCGCAACCGCCGAAGGGTCCCTGGTCTTGAGCTCTGACAATAAAAACAAGCGTTTCAACAAAGACGGAAAGCAAGCAGGCAATCGCTCTGCCCAGGGCAGACCGCGTGATTCGGTTCCCGCCAAGCCCGGCTTTGCCGCCCGAGCCGCCGCGACGAAGATCCTTTCGGCCGTCATCGACCGCAAGACGCCGCTCGACGGCATGCTGGATGCCGAGGGCGGCAATCCCGCCTACAAAGCGCTCGGCGACAGCGACCGGGCGCTGGTGCGCGCCATTCTGAACTCCGCCCTGCGGCACCTGCCGCGCATCGAGGCGGCGATCTCCTCGCTGCTGGACTCGCCGCTGCCGGAAGGCGCGCGTGCCCTGCATCATGTGCTGGTGGTCGGGGCGGCGCAGATGCTCTATCTCGACGTGCCGGATCATTCGGCCGTCGACATCGCCGTGGAACAGGCCAATCAGGACCCGCGCAACCGCCGCTTCGCCAAGCTCGTCAATGCCATCCTCCGGCGCATCGGCCGGGAGAAGGCGGAGATATTGAGCCGGGTTGCCGATGTGCCGGCCATGCCCGCCTGGTTCCTGTCGCGCCTTGAAGCAGCCTATGGCAAGGATGCGGCGCTCAGGATCTCCGAGACGCAGCTGGAACCGGCCGCGATCGACGTTTCGGTGAAGTCCGATGCCGAAGGCTGGGCCAGACGCCTCAATGGCGTCGTTCTGCCCACAGGCGGCGTGCGGCTCGCCGCCTTCGACGGTTCGATCCCGTCTCTGGACGGGTTTGCGGACGGGCAATGGTGGGTGCAGGATGCCGCGGCCAGCATTCCCGCCAAGCTGTTCGGTTCGCTTGCCGGCAAACGGGTCGTCGATCTCTGCGCCGCGCCGGGCGGCAAGACGGCGCAGCTCATCCTTGCCGGCGGCAGGGTGACGGCGCTCGACCAATCCGCCAATCGCCTGAAGCGGCTCTCCGCCAATCTGGCGCGGCTTGGCCTGGAGGCGGAAGCGGTCGTGGCCGACATGGCGAAATATCAGCCCGACGACCTCTTCGACGCCGCCCTTCTCGACGCCCCCTGCTCGTCCACGGGTACGGCGCGGCGCCATCCGGACGTGCTCTGGACCAAGGGGCCGGAGGATATCGCCAAGCTTGCAGCCCTGCAGGAGCGCCTGCTGCGCCATGCCCTGACCTTGGTCAAGCCGGGCGGGATCGTCGTCTTTTCCAATTGCTCGCTCGATCCCGAAGAGGGCGAAGATCTGGTCGCGCGCGTCCTCTCGGGGACGGATGCGGCCGAGCGCGTGGCGATCAGGCCGGAGGATTGGCCGGGTCTCGAGGCCGCGATCTCTCCCCTCGGCGCTTTCCGCACCACGCCCGACATGCTGCCGCTCTCCGGCGGCTTTGCTTCCGGGCTCGACGGATTCTATGCCGTCGTGCTGCGTCGCACGCGATAGTAGTGCTCTTCGAATGGTTACGCCCGGTTGATCAAAAATCGGGCAGACTGTCCCTATTTGAGATATTCCTAACCTCTTCTTAACCACGGGTGTTGAGAGTAGGCGCGAGCAAAGATGTACTTTTGCGGCAGGGTTCGGTGAGTTTACACATGCGGGAAGCATGGCGGCGGATGTCTCGCCGCGCGGCGTTGGCGCGGTTGCGCCTCACCCGCCACACGATGCGTGTGCCGGAACGACTGATCGTGGCACCGACCGACCTGCGCAGCGTCGATCCCTTTTTCGTCGAGGAACTTCTGAACGGGCGCATCCTGCTGGCGGGCCGTGTGCTCGAAACCGGCGGCGTATCGCCTTTTTCCCTCGAGTTGCCGTCGCATGCCTTCGCTGCCAAGCTGCATAATTTCCGCTGGCTGCGGCATTTGCGGGCGGAAAAGAGCGATCAGGCATCCGCGCTGGCGCGCTCCATTCTCAGCGACTGGATGGCGGTTCACGGCCGCAGGCTGCAGGGCATCGCCTGGGCGCCCGATACCGCCGCGCAGCGGCTGATCGCCTGGCTGTCGCATTCGCCGGTCCTGCTGCAGGGCACCGATAGCGGCTTTTATCGCCGTTTCATGCGCATGCTGGTCCTGCATGTGCGTTATCTTCGCCGGGTTGCGGCGACGACGCGGGACGGCGCCACGCGCTTCCGCGTGCGCATCGCGCTCGCCATGTCCTCGGTGTCCATGCCGAACAGCGCCTCGACGCTGAAGCGCGTCGGCCAGGCGCTCAACCGGGAGATCGACCGGCAGATCCTGCCCGATGGCGGGCATATCTCGCGCAATCCGCGCGTGGCGCTGGAGCTTTTGCTCGACCTGCTGCCGCTGCGCCAGACCTATGTCAATCTCGGCCATGACGTGCCGTCGCGGCTGATCCCCGGCATCGACCGCATGTATCCGGCGCTGCGCTTCTTCCGTCATCAGGATGGCGACCTGGCGCTGTTCAACGGCGCGACCTCGACGCTGGCCAACGAGCTGATGTCGGTGCTGCGCTATGACGAGACGGCGGGCCAGACCTTCAAGGCGCTGCCGCATGCCAGATATCACCGGCTGGCGGCCGGCCAGGCCGTCGTCATCGTCGATACCGGCTTTCCTGCCTCGGCCGATCTCAGCCGAACGGCGCATGCCGGCTGCCTGTCTTTCGAAATGTCCTCCGGCAAGACCCGCTTCATCGTCAATTCCGGCGCGCCCGAATTTGCCGGCGACCGCTATGTTCAGGCCGCCCGCATGACGGCCGCGCATTCGACCGTGACGCTCAACGACACCTCCTCCTGCCATTTTTCCAAGTCGAAGACGCTCGGCCCGGTGATGATCCGGGGCGTGAAGAAGGTCATCGTCGAACGCGCGGAGACCGAGGACGGCCGCGATTACGTCCGGGCGGCGCATGACGGCTATCTCGCGCCTTTCGGCTATGTGCATGAGCGTGAGCTGAGCCTCAATGCCGCCGGCACCATTCTTGCCGGTCGCGACCGCTTCTTCGTTCCCGACGGCAAGAAGCACCAGCCAAGGGTCGAATGCCTGGCGTCTGCTCGCTTCCATGTCCATCCCGGCATCAGCCTGCTGCAGACCGAGACGGACAGCGCCCTGCTGATCGCGCCGGATGGCGAAACCTGGGTGTTTTCGTCGCCGGGCAACGAGGTGCTGGTGGCCGAGGATATATTTTTCGCCGATGCTTCCGGCATGCGCTCCTCCGACCAGCTCGAGATCGTCTTCCCGATCTCCGAAAAGCCGGAAATCCGCTGGTTTTTATCCCATCGGCCATAGGCTAACAGCGTCAGCTATGCTAACGGGGCGGCATTATCGTCCCGCGCCGTTCTCGCCGGACATTTCCTCTCCCATGCCAGAGCGGTTCCCGCTCTGTTTTTGTTATCCCGCAATTCCGACGGAAAACCGCTGCACACTTTTCCTGGAATTGCTTTAGACCGGAGAAAGCCCATGGCCGTCGTTTCCAAGAAAATCCCCGCTCCCGACAAGGTACAGGTGAAAACCGCGCTTCTGTCCGTCTTCGACAAGACCGGCATCGTCGAGTTGGCGCGTGCGCTTAGCGAAAAGGGCGTGCGGCTGCTGTCGACCGGCGGCACGCACAAGGCGATCGCGGCGGCCGGCCTCGCTGTCACCGATGTTTCCGATGTCACGGGCTTCCCGGAAATCATGGACGGCCGCGTCAAGACGCTGCATCCGAAGGTGCATGGCGGTCTTCTCGCCATCCGCGATGATGCCGAGCATCAGGCGGCGATGACGGCGCATGGCATCGAGGGCATCGACCTTGCCGTCATCAACCTCTATCCCTTCGAGGATGTGCGCAAGGCTGGCGGCGACTATCCGACGACGGTGGAGAATATCGATATCGGCGGCCCGGCGATGATCCGCGCTTCGGCGAAGAACCACGCCTATGTGACGACGCTGACCGATCCGGCCGATTACGCCGAGCTGCTGGCGCAGCTTTCGGCCGATGCCGGCCAGACCACCTATGATTTCCGCAAGCGCATGGCCGCCAAGGCTTTCGCTCGCACAGCGGCCTATGATGCGATGATCTCCAACTGGTTCGCCGAAGCGCTCGATATCGCGACGCCGCGCCACCGTGTCATCGGCGGCGCGCTGCGCGAGGAGATGCGCTACGGCGAGAACCCGCACCAGAAGGCGGCCTTCTACGTCACCGGAGAGAACCGCCCCGGCGTGTCCACGGCGACGCTGCTGCAGGGCAAGCAGCTTTCCTACAACAACATCAATGATACCGACGCGGCCTATGAGCTGGTGGCCGAGTTCCTGCCGGAAAACGGCCCGGCCTGCGCCATCATCAAGCACGCCAATCCCTGCGGCGTCGCCACCGGCCCGAGCCTGGTGGAGGCCTACAAGCGGGCACTCGCCTGCGATTCCGTCTCCGCCTTCGGCGGCATCATCGCGCTGAACAGCCTGCTCGACGCGGCAACGGCGGAAGAGATCGTCAAGCTCTTCACCGAGGTCATCATCGCGCCTGACGTTACCGAGGAAGCCAAGGCGATCATCGCCCGCAAGCCGAATCTCCGCCTGCTCTCGGTCGGTGCCCTGCCCGATCCGCGTGCTGCCGGCCTGACGGCCAAGACCGTCTCCGGCGGCCTGCTGGTCCAGAACCGCGACAATGCCCTGGTCGAGGATATGGAGCTCAAGGTCGTCACCAAGCGTGCGCCGACGGCGCAGGAGCTTGAGGACATGAAGTTCGCCTTCCGCGTCGCCAAGCATGTGAAGTCGAATGCCGTTGTCTATGCCAAGGACGGCCAGACGGCCGGTATCGGCGCCGGCCAGATGAGCCGTGTCGATTCCGCCCGCATCGCCGCGATCAAGGCCGAAGAGGCCGCCAAGGCCATGGGGCTTGCCGAACCGCTGACGCGCGGCTCCGCCGTCGCTTCCGAAGCCTTCCTGCCCTTTGCCGACGGCCTGCTGTCGGCAATCGCTGCCGGGGCCACCGCCGTCATCCAGCCCGGCGGCTCGATGCGCGACCAGGAGGTCATCGACGCGGCCAACGAGCACAATGTCGCGATGGTCTTCACTGGTGTGCGTCATTTCCGCCATTGATGATTTTACCCTCGCCCCAGCGGGGAGAGGGTTGCGCGGAACGCGCGGGTGAGGGGGCGTCGCACCGTAAGGATTGCTTTTCGCTTGCCGCTCAAAGCTCTCGTCGCTTTGCTCCTCACCCCCTCATCCGCCCTTCGGGCACCTTCTCCCCGCTGGGGGGAAGGGAGGTGCATATCCCTAATCGAAATAGAGATATCCCTACCTCTCCCTATCCGCCGGATAGGGTGTCGGCAGCAGAAGCAGAAGGCCGCCGGCGAGGAAGATGACCAGCGTCGCCATGCCGAGGCGGGCGGAGCCGCTCCAATAGGTCACCAGCGAGAAGAACAGAGTCGCCATGAAGCTGGTGGCGCGGCCGGAGAGCGCGTAGATGCCGAAATAACGTCCGGCCTCCGACAGGTTGACGCTGCGGGCGAGATAGGAGCGCGAGGAGGCCTGCACCGGGCCGAAGGCGATGCCGATCAAGAGGCCGTAGCCGATATAGGCCTTTTCCGCCGCCGTGCCGAACAGGCCGCCGGAATCGACGGTGGAGAGCGGTATGAGGCCGAAGAGCGTGAAGCCCGGTCCAGTGGAGATGATGCCGAAGGTGGCGACGAGCAGCAATGTCAGGCTGATGAGGACGGTTGTCTTCGAGCCCAGCCAGCGGTCGAGATAGCCGGCGGCAAAGCAGCCGAAAATGGCGACGACGTTGAGGATGATGCCGTAGATGCCGATCTCGATGGTCGCCCAGCCGAACATGCCGGCCGCAAAGGTGCCGCCGAGGATGAGCAACCCGTTGACGCCGTCCTGATAGATCATGCGGGCGATCAGGAAGAGGCTGATGCCGCGCCGCCGCTTCAGCTCGCCAAGCGTCGTTTTCAGCTCACGCAGGCCGGAACGAACAGCAGAGGCAAGCGGCAGGCCGCGTGCGGCGTCGGGCGTGAACAGGAACATCGGCAGGATGAAGAGGAAATACCAGACGGCGGCAATTGGCCCTGTGATGCGGGCGTCCTCGCCAAGCGTGGCATCGAGACCGAAGAGCGGCGTCAGGCCGAGGATGGTCTTGCCGGTCTGCGGGCTGCCGGCCAAAAGCGCCACGACGGCGATGAGCACGATCATGCCGCCGAGATAGCCGAGCCCCCAGGCGGTATTCGACAGCCGGCCGACATCGTCCTTGCCGACGAGCCGCGGCATCATCGAATCGTTGAAGACGATCGAGAATTCCGCCGAGATCGAGGCCAGGATCATGAAGATCACCGGATAGATCACAGGCGAGCCGGGAGCGGCCTGCCAGAGACAGAAAAGACTGGCGATCTTGATGACGGCAAAGAAGGCGATCCAGGGCTTGCGGGCGCCGGACTGGTCGGCGATCGAGCCGAGGACCGGCGACAGCACGGCGATGATCACCGAAGAGATCGTCGCCATGTTGCTCCATGTCGTCTGCGCGGAAACCGGATCGGCCGTCAGGCGCGCCACGAAATAGGGGCCGAAGATGAAGGTGGTGACGACGGTGAAGAAGGGCTGGGCCGCCCAATCGAAGAACATCCAGCCCCAGATGCCCCGCGCCGGCACTTTTGCCGGCGCATTGTCACTTATCTCGGTGGCCACCAAATTCCTGCCCTTGCTTCGCCGGTCGGCTATTGAGTCGGGCGGGACTGTCTCACCTTGCCCGATCATGCGCAAGGTCGGTCAGCAGACCGGCGGCCACGGTGATGCGTGCGAGATTGGGATCGCCGCTTTCGCTGAGGCCGGCCAATTCCTCGGCGATGCGGTTGATGCGGATGCGATCCTCCGCATGCCATGCCTGGACGGGCTGCTTGTCCTTCGGATGGTTCGACAGCGCCGAGATGACGATGTCGCGGCGGGCGCCGGCGATCTGGTCGAGGCTGCGCGCCAGGGCAAGGCTCTCATAGTGATCGCCGGTGACGATGCGGCTGCCGGCGAGCAGCAGCCGGCCGACGCGGAAGGTCTGCGAGACGGTGAAGTAGCTTTCCGCCGCCCGGTTCAGCGTGTCGCCGGTGCGCTCGGCGATCTGCATGATCTCCGGCACGAGGACGAGCGCGTAGATGGTGGCGATTTCGGAAGCCAGTTTCTCCGGCAGGCCGGCGGCCTGATAGTCCGCCTCGCGCGTGGCGATCTCGGCGGCGAAATCGGCCGGGATATGGCTGAGGAACACCGGGCGCAGCTTTTTCCAGGCGGCCTGAAGCCGGCTAATGGTTTCGCCGATATCCCCCTTGGCGGCGCCGGTCTTCAAGAGCAGGCGGGTGAGCGCTGTGTAGACCTCGGTGATCTCGCCATAGACGCGGTTCTGAGTCTGGCCGCCGACCTTGCCGTCGAGCGCGTCGGTCTCGTTCCAGAGCCGGTCGAGATCGAAACCGTCGCGGGCGAGCACGGCGGCCTTGACCACTTCGGCGGCCGCCGCCGCCGTCGCATCCATCATGCTGACGGCAAAGCCCGGCCCACCGCGATTGATCGCCTCGTTCGCCAGCACCGTGGCGATGATCTCGCGGCGCAGGCGGTGGCCGGCGATATCGCCGGCGTTGGAGCGCTGCATCTTCGCCGGGAAATAGCGGCTGAGGGTTGCGGCGAAATAGGGATCGTCGGGCAGGTCGCTGGCGGCCAGCGCGTCGAACAGGACGATCTTGGCATAGGAGAGCAGCACGCCGATTTCGGCGCGGGTCAACGGCCGGCCATTGGCGTAGCGCTCGGCAAAAGTCTGGTCGTCGGGCAGGGTCTCGACCTTGCGGTTGAGCTGCTTGGCCGCTTCCAGCACGCTCATGAAGCGGCTGAGCTCCAGGGCATTGCCGGTTCCCTTGCGCTCGGTGAGCGAGATCGCCAGGGATTGCAGGTAGTTGTTGCGCAAGACCAGCGCGGCGACCTCGTCGGTCATCGACGCCAGCAGCGTGTCGCGCTTGGCCCGCGTCAGGCGGCCGTCGAACATGGCCGAGGCCAGCGCGATCTTGATGTTGACCTCGACGTCGGAGGTGTTGACGCCGGCGGAATTGTCGATGGCGTCGGAGTTGCAGCGCCCGCCCTTGAGGCCATAGGCGATGCGGCCCTTCTGGGTAACGCCAAGATTGGCGCCCTCGCCGATCACCTTGGCGCGAACTTCTTCCGCCGTGATGCGGATCGGGTCGTTGGCACGGTCGCCAACCTCTGAGTCGGTCTCGGCCGGCGCCTTGACATAGGTGCCGATGCCGCCGAACCAGAGCAGGTCGACCGGGGCCTTCAGGATCGCCGTCATGATCTCGAAGGGGGTGGCGACCGTCTTGTCAATCGCGATGGCGGCCGCCGCTTCCGGCGTCAGCGTCACTGATTTGGCCGAGCGCGAGATGATCATGGCGCCCTTCGACAGCACGGACTTGTCGAAATCCTGCCAGCTCGAGCGTGGCAGGTCGAAGAGGCGCTGCCGTTCGGCCAGCGTCTTTGCTATGTCCGGATCGGGATCGATGACGATGTCGCGGTGGTCGAAGGCGGCGATGAGCCGGATCTTCGGCGACAGCAGCATGCCGTTGCCGAAGACGTCGCCGGACATGTCGCCGACGCCGACGACGTTGAAGGGCGTCGTCTGGATGTCGATGTCCATTTCGCGGAAATGCCGCTTCACGGTCTCCCAAGCGCCGCGGGCGGTGATGCCCATCTTCTTGTGGTCGTAGCCGGCCGAACCGCCGGAGGCGAAGGCGTCGTCCAGCCAGAAGCCGGCTTCCTGCGCCAAGCCGTTCGCGGTGTCGGAGAAGGTCGCGGTGCCCTTGTCGGCGGCGACGACGAAATAGGGATCGTCGTCGTCGAGGCGCACGACGCCGGCCGGCGGCACGACATGGTCGCCGTCGATATTGTCGGTGATGGAGAG
>JASGEG010000023.1:0-3551 GCA_047606605.1 Rhizobium sp. | reverse complement strand
TGACATTCTCCGTGGATCCGTCGCTGATCCTGCTGTTCGATCCGCAAACCGGAGTTCGCCTGTGAGCAACGTATCGACTGCGACCTTCTGGCCACTGGGCGGCACGGTTTCCAAAGCCAGTCTCGCATTGATGATCATCGACATGCAGATCGACTTCTGCGCCGCCGGCGGCTGGATCGACCAGCTTGGCGAAGACGTGTCAAACACCCGTGCGGTGATCGGACCTATAGCCGAGGCACTTACGGCTGCCCGCGCAGCCGGCCTGACCGTCATTCACACTCGCGAGGGACATCGTCCGGACCTTTCCGATCTCAACGCCAACAAGCAATGGCGAACGCGCCGTCATGGGCTGGGGATCGGCGACATGGGAAAGACCGGCCGGATACTCGTTCGTGGTGAGCCGGGTTGGCAGATCATTCCGGAATTGACACCGATCGACGGGGAGATCGTCATCGACAAGCCCGGCAAGTCCTCGTTTCATCGGACCGATCTCGCCCAGCAGCTCGAACGCCGCGGCATTTCGCGGCTCGTCGTCACCGGCGTGACGTCGGATTGCTGCGTCCAATCCACCATCCGCGACGGCTTCGAGCACGGCATCGAATGCGTCCTTCTTGAAGATTGCACCGCTGCGGTCGAGACCCGAAACCATGAGGCGACGCTGGAAATCCTTCGGGCCTTTGGCGGGCGCTGGGGTGGCGTCGCCGATCGGAGCGCCTTCGCCGCCATGCTGGAGACGGCCGATGATTGAGAGCTCGACGGACCATTTCGCGCGGATTGACGCCAACCCCTATGCGTGGCCCTTCGACGGTGACTGGTCACCCGGTGATACAGCCCTCCTGCTCCTCGGCTTCCAGAGTGGCATCGTCCGCGGCCTCGCCGCCGAAGCGGAGCGCGATAACGCCACCCGCTTGATCGAGGCGGCCAGCCGTCGCGGTCTTGCCATCGTCGCCTGCAGGCACGGACAGTATCGCGAAGGCGGCGCTCTCGCACGGCGGCGCGTGGCGCTCGGCGATGATGTCCCGGCGAAAGGCAGCGCAGACTGGCAGTTCGATGACGGCATATCGCTTCCGCCTGCCGCCATCATCGTCGATCATGCCGGCGACAACGCTTTCTTCGGAACCGGCCTTGAGGACATTCTCCAGCGGCGCGCAATTCGCAACCTTCTCGTGACCGGCCTGCCGACCGACGGGCTCGTACACGCAACGCAGCGCGCGGCAAACGACATGGGCTTCGAATGCCTGACTGTCATCGACGCCTGCAAGGGAACCTCTCCAGGGCGCCATGACGCGCAGCTGCGCATAACCACTTTCGGCAACGGTCTTTTCGGCGCGATCGCCTCAATCGCCGCTGTCGAGACGGCTCTCGGAAATCATCAGGAGTGAAACCATGTCCGAACTCAATTGGTCCGACACCACGGGAAGCCTCGACCTTTCGACGCTCTCATCCGCCTATACGGCCGGGACGCTGACGCCGACACGCGTGGTCAACGCGATCTACGATCGTATCGCGGCGCGGGGCGAGGACCACGTCTGGACCTATCTCGTGTCGCGCGAGACCGCTCTTGCGGCGGCGCAAGCGCTTGAGGCAGGAGGTTATGACGACCGGCCGCTATGGGGCATTCCGTTCTCCGTGAAGGACTGCAACGACATTGTCGGCCTCCCGACCACGAACGCCCTGAAGGAAAGCGCCTATATCGCGACATCCAGCGGCCAGGCGCTCGACCGGATCTTCGACGCCGGCGCCATTCTCATCGGCAAGACCAACATGGATCAGTTCGGCATCGGCCTTGTCGGCATGCGCACGCCCTATGGCGCCTGCTCGTCGGTCTTCGATGATCGATTCATTTCGGGGGGATCGAGTTCCGGGTCGGGCGTGTCGGTCGCGGCAGGGCTGTCGTCCTTTTCCATCGCAAACGATGCCGCCGGCTCTGGCCGCGTACCCGCCGGTTTCAACAACATCGTCGGCATCAAGCCGACGCCCGGCCTCGTCAGCAATGCCTGCGTGTCCGGCGGAGGCTGTGTCAAGACGATCGAGACGCTGGCGATCTTCGCGCTGACCGTCGAGGACGGCATGAGCATCCTCAGGCTGATTGCCGGGTACGACCCTTCATACCCATTCTCCCGGCCCGAAGCGGACGCCGTTGCGCTGATACCCGCGCCTGTGCCGCCGCGTTTCCGCTTTGGCGTACCGGCAGGCGAAGCGCTTCGCTTCTTCGGCGACACCGAGGCCGAAAGGCTCTTCGGCGAGGCAATAGCGCGATTGACGGCGATGGGAGGAGAAAAGGTCGAGGTGGATTTTGCTCCTTTTGAGGAAACGCAGCGCATCCTCTACGAAGGACCATGGATCTCCGAAAGAGCGTTGAGCCTCGACAGCGTGCTCGAGAAGCATGGCGGGGCGATCCATCCGGTCACACGGCAGATCCTGTCGAAATCCGCAAACTTTACGGCTGGCGACACCTTTGCGGCCATTCACAGGATCGCCGAACTGAAGCGCGATACGCGCGCCCTGTGGGACGACATCGCCGTGCTCCTGGTTCCGACCACGCCGACGATCTACACCAAGGAAGAGATTGCCGCCAATCCCATGCAACTCAACAGCAATCTCGGTATCTACACCAATTTCGTGAACCTGATGGGGCTGTGCGGCATCGCCGTTCCCAACGGTTTCCGCAAGGACGGCCTGCCGCTTGGCGTTACCTTCCTCGCCGCTGGTTTTAACGAGGCGCGAGCCGCCGGTATCGCTGCTGCGTTCCACAGGGCGACCGGGCTCAAGCTCGGCAAATTCGACAACCCCTACCCGCAACCGGCTGACGCGCTTCTGCCCGACGGCTATCGTGAAATTGCCGTCGTCGGCGCGCACCTTTCCGGAATGCCGCTCAACCACGAACTCACACAACGCTCAGGTCTGTTTCGCAGAGCCATCCGGACCAGCAGCGATTATCGTCTCTTCGCATTGAACGGCACTATTCCGTCAAAGCCCGGCCTGGTCCGGGACATGTCGAACGGCGCCCCGATCGACGTCGAGGTCTGGGCTTTGCCCGTGGCGGGCTTTGGAGATTTCATCGATCAGATTCCAGCGCCACTTGGCGTGGGAAAGCTCTCGCTGGAGGACGGCTCTCTGGTCACCGGTTTTCTGTGCGAGGCGGTCGCGGTCAAAGAGCAGCCCGACATCACTGCTTACGGGGGTTGGCGCCGATACCTGGAAAGCATGGCAGTACAGTAACTCGAACCGTCAGCTTGCTTTTGGAGCCTCCAAAGGTGGAGACGTGCATCTGGACGAAAACGATCCAATCAGCTTGCTAAATCGATTGCGAACAGCACCTGGTCTGCCCCCGTGGGGTGATCCGGGTTTGATGTTAGTGCATAGTGTGTCTGACGGCTCTAGTCGGCATTGAGGCCGGCTCCTTCCGACGAGGCCAAACTGTCGCTTCTGGTGCCGGCGGCCGATAGTTTAAGGATGAGTGCGGCCTCACGGTATTATAGTGTTGGCGCCAGTTTTCGATGACGATCTTGTTCGGCGGGCAATCGATTCACTGGATCGATTGCTTTTCC
>JASGEG010000022.1:0-4192 GCA_047606605.1 Rhizobium sp. | reverse complement strand
CTCGCCGTCCGTGATGCGTTCCAGGCGCATGTGCGGGCGCGCGTTCCTGCCGATTGCTCGGTCACCTTCAAGGATTACGGTCTGGCTCCGGCCACCGTCATGCCGTTCGACAGCCCTTTCCTGCGCAAGACCTTGGAGGCTCTGACCGCTGAATGGCAGCGCGAGGCGGCGCTCGCCGGCACCGGCGGCTCCATCCCGATCATCGGCGAATTCAAGCGGCGTCTCGGCTGCGACGCGCTTCTGGTCGGTTTTGCCCGCTTCGATAATCGCGTCCACAGCCCGAATGAGAAATATGATCTTTCAAGCTTTCACAACGGCATTCGCTCCTGGGTCCGCATTCTTGCGTCCCTGAGCGAGATCGAGGCGACGCAGGGCTGAGGCGGCAGGCGCGGCGCTGTAGTCCTGCATATGGTATCGGCGGCTTGGGGGATGCGAGGGGCTGCCATTGCCACATGAAAGAGAAGCCCGCCCGTGCTCCAAGCGTAGACGCTTACGGGCGGGCCTCCCGCCGATGATGTTGGGGTCCATCGGCGCGCGAACCCCTAGTGGGCGCCCGATGAATCGTCGCTGAATTGCGCGTTCATGCTGGATTAAGCGACCGGATATGCGGTGCGACGGACCATATTCCTTGGCGATATCTGCCGCCATTGCGCGGAAGCAGATCAGGCGGGGCAGGGCAGGGTCAATCCACCAGGTGGCGCGCCATCATGATGTCGTCGATCTCCCGGCCATCGTGGCGGACGCCGGCGGGAATTCTGCCGATCTCGATGAAGCCCTGTCGACGATAGAAGCCGATCGCGGCCGGATTTTCGGCGCTGACGACGAGTTCGAGCTGCAGGATGCCAGCACCGCGCGCATAGTCGCCAACGACATCGAGCAGGTCCTTCGCAAGGCCCGTTCGCCGGAAATCCCTGCGGACATAGACCATGATCAGGGTGGCGCGGTGGGCCATCTTGCTCGAGCGCTGGCGCAGCAAGCCCATGATGCCGACCGGTTCCTCGCCCTGAAACGCCACGAAAACGGGATCGCTCAGCCGCCGGCGCCACTCCTCGTCAGAAAGCGCCTCCCAGTCCTCCACGCTGCTGGCAAAGGAGGCCGGGTCGGAGCGAAGCGCTTCCAGACGGATGCGCCGGAACGTGTCGACATCATCGGCGTTGATCAGCCGGACGATTGCCCCGTTTCCGCTCATCTCCATCTCCCGCGCAGAGCCTGTCTGATGCAACGGCTATTGAATTTACCGCTCTTTGCTTCATGTGACAATGGTGATTGCGCTGGCAACTCATTGACTTGCCTCAGAAAAGCGCATTAGGCATATCGTGTGCCTAACGCGGAACGGCGTTTTCTTTTCCTGGCGTAGCAAGCCTATTCGCGGCATCACGGGCTGAACGCCTTCGCCTTCTCGATCCCTTTCTCAACGATTCTTCAGAGAAGCCTGCGCCAGCCGTCGGGCGGCTCGTTTCTTTCGTTTCGTATCGAGGCGGGCCATGAACTCGATGCTTCGGTCTATGCTTTTGGAAATGAGCCTCGGCACCAGATGCTCCTTTGACCGCGCAAGCGAGCCCATATACCAGCTCGTGACCGCGCCCTTGGACTTCCTCTTCAAGGCGAACAGCGCAATGTCCATGCTCGTGACCGGCTGGGCAAGTTCCCGATATTTGACATGATTGACGTCCTCTTGATGGAGGACCCCGCCATAGGCCTCGGCCTCTGCCCATGTCGGCGACAGCCGGAAATGGCGATAGGCATCCAAGGCCGCCTTCTTGAGCGCCGCATAGACTTCTTCGGGGCTGTAGTGATCGAGTTCGACGGCAGCTGTGAGATATTCGACAAATCGAAGCGCAATCGCTTGCTGCTCACGAGCGCCCCATGAGATCAGGACGTCGTCTTGCATGATGGGAGGCACGCAAACCGGCTTGCCGTCTTCGGCAAAACCGAACCCTTTCACGCTTGTATGGTCGGCGGCCGCCATGACCTCCATCACGGAGGTCTTCCACGGGGTCGTGGTCGTCCAGATACGGGTCTTGTTCTCGGGGCCGAGGACGGTATTGCTCATCCCCATGTAGTAGCCCACGAGATCGACGCGATCGCCGACAACCCGTTGCAGGCGCAACTGCGTATTGCCGCGCCAGCCCAGATCGACGATGCAGGCTTCGGCCGAGGAGAACATGCCCTCGGATTCAAGATAGGCGAGCGTTGCGGCGCGTGCGGCCCGCACGCGGGCGCGCAGAGGATCGAGCACGTCCGCGCGCAGCAACGCGTCTTGCAACGCAACTTTCTGACTGTCAGTCAGCGACCCGGATGTTGCGTCGGCCGCAATCCCCGCAATACGCGAAACCGTTTTGATCTCCTCGTCGGAATATTTCAGCGAGGTCATGGCCTCCGACAGGCTTATATGGTCGTAATAGGCCAGTGCCAGGGCCTGAGCGACCATTTCATCGTCGTTGTCGGGCAGTGCCGGCAATAGAAAGGCCTGACGCGATGCGTAGGTATAGCGCGCGTCGATGTCGGCGCCGAGCCAGCGGGCGAGGCGCTGGCAGATCGGAACCATGAGCTGGCCGTCGCGCGCGAGGAAGTGAATGGTGCGGCCACCGCGAGCCTGGACGTCGAGCAAGATCCACAGGACGTAGGCGGCGAACAATGGGCCGACCACGCTTGCGGCAGCGGTCAAGATCCCTTCCTTTACAGGCTCCTCCTGACCCAGGCGCGCCGCACGCGCCGAGCCGGCAATGGCGGAGGACAAGAAATCTCCTTGTCCAGAGGCGAAGAGAACGCGCTCGCGGGTCGTCCAGTGGGAATCGGCGAATATCTGGGCATTCCAACCGCTCGCCTGCGCATTTTGCAAATCGCTGACGGCATTGTCGCCCAGATGTTGGAAAAACGCGCTCTGGACCCCCCTTTGACGGGCGACATGGCCGAAGAGGGTGCCCGCGAACTTGCTCTTGAGTTCCTCACTGGACGCAACGATGTCGAGCGGCTTCAGATAGCCGCATTGCGTGAGAAGCGCCTCGACCTGTGCGGATGAGAAATAGGTATCGGAGAGAAAGAGGGCGGGACTATTCTCCCTCGCTAGCGCCGATACGCGCTGCCGTGTCGATGCGATCGGCCGAATGAGGCGAAGCTCCTCCTCCAGCTCCGTCTCCAACGCGATACGCGCGTCTTCCGGTCTCAGATCGAGCGAGCGGGACAGCCGGCCATAGATATCGTCCAGCGTGACTTCCCTGTGCGGCACGGTAAGACGTTGCTGATACTCGGCCTCTGCGCGGGCATACATCCATTCGGTGTCGCCGAGGCCGATAATGCCTCGCTTGCGAAGTTTTCTTCCGACGATGAGGTGGATATGCTCCGGAGAGTGGATGAGGCGACAAACGGCTGTGTCGAATACGTCGAAGCTGAATTGAACAGCTCCACTCTGCGTCTGTCTTGGATACGGTTCCGTCACCGTCGTCTTCCCATTTTTCATCAGCGCCACCCACATTGCGATAGGCTCACCCTGCAAGATGGCGAGCAAAGCCAAATTGGGGGGCATCGCGGAATTTGTTCCAAGACTTGGCTAAGCTGATCGTTCATCGAAATCAGAGGGCTATCGATCGCGGTCCAGGTCATGGACAGGTCGCGCTGCGAGGCAAACTTGCCGAAAATCATTCACGATTATGGGATGTTCAAGAATTCGGAGACTGTTTCGGGACGAAGCTTAGTATGCGATTTGGAGCAAATTCTACGACGACCTCCCAGTGTTGAAAATAGTAATACAATATTAACGCGGAATTCAACGGAATTATTACAATTTGTAGTCTGGTACGCAAATAGCGTACCCGGAATTCATGCCGCGGTGATTTAGGAATGGGGGATATACTAGAAATACCTGTGCGTGGGTTGTGCTAAGGGCGGACAGCGATCGATCGATCGGCAATGGCCATGGCCCCGCATGCGGCCGGCAGCAACGCCGCCTGAATGATGAAGACACGCGGGTCCGTGCCCCGTGGCAGGAATATCGCGACTGGCGGAAGACCGGCGCAGCGCGCGCCAAAATTTATGGTGGGGGCGGGCTCTGAAGATCCTCTATCAGTCGTTCGATATAACCGCCCATGGCCTTCACCATGTCGAAAACCTCGGGGTCGCGGAGCCACAGCATCTGCAGCCCGTCCATCATGGCGATCACTTCGGCGGCCACGGCCGGGCAGTCGATGGTTGG
>JASGEG010000021.1:0-2660 GCA_047606605.1 Rhizobium sp. | reverse complement strand
GATTCGATGAAGGAGCAAATCTACGGCGCCGGCAATGCCGAGGCCTTTTTGCTGCGCGGCGTCTCGACCCTGATCATCGACCAACCCGGCACCGGCGAAGCATTGCGCAATCTCGGCCTTGTCGGCCGGCACGACGCGGAAGCCTGGGCTTCGGCGGCGCTCGACTATCTGCTGAGCCGCGGCGATGTCGACCCCAGGCGCATCGGCATGTTCGGCCTGTCGCTCGGCGGTTATTTCGCGCCCCGCGCGGCGGCCATGGAGCCGCGTTTCGCGCTGTGCGCCGTCATGGGCGCCAACCACAATTGGGGCGAGATGCAGAAGCGCCGCATGGCGCGCGAGGGCGACCGGCCGGTGCCGCATTACTGGGATCATGTGATGTGGGTGTTCGGCAAGCAGACGATCGAGGATTTCATGGCCTGGGCGCCCAACATGGACCTCAACGGCGTCGTCGAGAAGATCAAGGTTCCGTTTCTCATCACCCACGGCGGCGGCGACCGGCAGATCCCGGTCGAATATGCGCATCAAAGCTACGACCAAGCGGTCAACAGCCCGAAGCGAACCTTGTTCGTCACCACGGCGGATGATTTTGAGGTCGAGCATTGCGGCGCCGACAATGGCACCATCCTGCGCGACTATATTGCCGACTGGATCGGCGAGACTTTCGCGGAAATGACCTGATCCATCAGCCTTGGGCCCCGATCATTCCGATGCTCCAACGCGTCGGAATGATGCCGATCGGCAAGGAAAACCGGCCGTCGTGGTCGCGGCGGTCCTCACCAGTAGATCAACGGCAACCCGGCCACGGGGCTTTGGAAATAGGGAATGCGGTTGCCCCGCAGCGAGCCGAGATAGACCGTCTTCAAGTCGGCTCCGCCGAATGTCAGCGACGCCATCCACGGGCAAAGCGTGCCTGTCGCCGGCGCCATCAGTTCGGGCGTTACCCTGCCCTCTTCCCAAGCGCGGTCCAGTTCCGCCGTCTTTTCCGGATTGCCGTCGTCGAGGATGGTCAGGAGATCGCCTTGCGGCGTGATGGCCACCAGCCGGTCCGCCATGATCAGGGTCGTCCAGAGATTGCCATAGGCGTCGAAGGCGATGCCGTCGCAGAAGCCGCCGACATTCGACGGGCCATAGATTTCCCTCGACGTCAGCGCGCCATCGTCCGCGACCCGAAAGCGGGCGATGTTGCGCGACGTCGTCTCGGCGACGTAAAGCCATTCCTCCTTGGCGTCGAAGCGCAGTTCGTTGGTGCCGCAGAGATCGTCGGCGACGATGCGCACACCCTTCTCGTCGATCAGCGCGATATAGCCGTCGCGGCTGTTGGTCTTCACATGGTCCGTCCACGGCACCATCTGGGTCGTCACCGTCAGCCACAGCCTGCCCTTGCTGTCGCGGGTGACGAAATTCGCCTTGCCAACCGGCCGGCCGTCGATGCTGTCGATCAGCACCCGGCTTTCGCCGCTGCGCTTCATGAATTCCAGCCGATCGGTGCCGAAATTGGCGATCAGGAAATCGCCATTGGCATCGAAGGCGAGACCGTTGGGCAGGCTGCCCATCGTGTTGACATAGCGATCCTCGAAGGACGATGGAACATTGTTCTCAAGCCCCTTCTGCAGGATCAGCTCCTGTGTACCGTCCGGATCGATGCGCATCACGCCGCCGCGCGCATCGGCCGACCAGAGCGTGCCATCACGCTCGGCAAGAATGCATTCCGGGCGCTCGAGACCGGAACCGATAAAGCGAATGTCCTCACGCCTTACCTGAAAACCCACCAATGGATTTGTCACGTCACGCCCTCTCGATCTTTATTTAGTTGTCTGACCAACCAAATAATTTTTGCGGCCGGCTGTCAATCCTTGTTCTTTGAATTGCCTGAACTTTTCGCCTGGACGATCTTCGAAGGCGCCACCGGGAACAAAAATGTTCCTCCTTCTCAAGCCCCTGCGCCTTCACTAGCGTGCCCAGAAATGATCATGGGAGCGCCTGGGAGGGATTGCGTGGCCAATCGATATGACATCATTTCCGTGGGCGCGGGGCATAATGGCCTGACCGCCGCAGCCTATATGGCGAAGGCCGGCAAGAAAGTCCTGGTGCTTGAGCGCAAGGGCCATCCGGGCGGCGGGGTTTCCACGCGGGAGCTGACGCTGCCCGGCTTCTGGCATGACGAGCACTCCAATGTGCACATCATGCTCCAGGGCAATCCGTTGATCACCGACGACGAACTCGGCCTGTTCTCGAAATTCGGACTGAAATACCACTATTCGCCGCTGCCCTCGGCAACCGTGTGGGATGATGGCAGCTCGATCAAGCTCTACAAGGATCTCGACCGGACCTGCGAAGGCATAGCCGAATTCTCGCCGCGCGACGCCGAGGCCTACCGGAAATTCGCACAGAAGAGCATGGACTTCCTGCCGATGTTCATGTCCGGGCTCTATTCCCCGCCCTTCCCGATGGGCGCCTTCATGGCGATGATGGACCAGACCGACGAGGGCCGCGAAATCCTCGATTTCATGAGCCGCTCCTCGGTCGACCTCGCCGACCAGTTCTTCGAAAGCGAGCGGCTGAAGGTGCACCTCGTCCGCCTGGTCACCGAAAACCTGCAGGCGCCGGACGACCTTGGCACCGGCATGGGCGTCTTCCTGATGCCCGGGATCATCCACAAG
>JASGEG010000020.1:0-7300 GCA_047606605.1 Rhizobium sp. | reverse complement strand
GCCAGGCCGAGCGTGACGGAGACGATGTTGAAACGGGACCAGCGGATCATGACCTATCTCCCTTTCTCATCGGCTTTTGCCTGGAAATGCTGGAAGAAGACGATGGGCACCACCAGCACCAGAAGCAGGATCGTCGCGACCGCCGAGGCCAGCGGCCAGTCGGTATTGCCGTAGAATTCGCTCCACAGCACCTTGCCGATCATCAGCGTTTCGGAGCCGCCGAGCAAGTCGGGAATGACGAACTCGCCGACCGCGGGGATGAAGACCAGCATGCAGCCGGCAATCACGCCGGGGAGCGACAGCGGGAAGGTGACGCGCCAGAAGGCGCCGATCTGGGTGCAGCCGAGATCCTGCGCCGCCTCGATCAATGTGCCGTCCATCTTTTCCAGCGAGGAATAGAGCGGCAGCACCATGAAGGGCAGATAGGAATAGACCATGCCGATATAGACGGCGGTGTTGGTGTTGAGGATCACCAGCGGCTCGTGGATGATGCCGAGCCCCATCAGAAGCTGGTTCAGAAGACCGGTCGTGCTGAGGATCGACATCCAGGAATAGACGCGGATCAGGAAGCTCGTCCAGAAGGGCAGGATGACCAGCATCAGGAGGGTCGGGCGGACGGTGCGCGGCGCCTGCGCCATGCCGTAGGCGATCGGATAGGCGATAAGCAGCGTCAGCAGCGTCGAGATGCCGGCGATCTGCAGGCTCTGAATATAGGCATTCATATAGAGCGGGTCGCCGGCCAGCCATGTGTAGTTGTCAAACGACATGGTCTGCAGCTTGTCCCACCAGTCACTGAGACTGTCCGACCAGTTGAAGGACGGATCATAGGGCGGGATGGAGAGCGCCTTGGTCGACAGCGAGATGCGGAAGACGATCAGGAACGGTACGAGGAAGAAAAGCAGCAGCCAGAGATAGGGAACGATGATGACGAGGCGCTGGTAGAGGGAAGAGCCGAGCGTTCTCATGATCAATCCTTCAAAAGCACGCCGGCATTTTCGTCGAAGGAGACCCAGACGTTCTGATCGTAGGAAAATGGCTCCTCGACCACCCGGACCGCATTCAGCGACGAAGCCTTGACCACCTGACCAGTCTTCAGCTTGACGTGGAAGACGGTCATGTCGCCGAGATAGGCGATGTCCCAGATCTCGCCTTCGGCAGCGTTGACCGAGGCATTGGCCGGCGGACGCGGCGTGACCCTGAGCTTTTCCGGCCGAATGGCGAGGCTGGCGCGGCTTCCCTCGGCCGGCGTGTCGCCGGATGCGGTGCGCAGCGTGAGGGACGGATCGACCGCGATCTCGATGATCCCGGAGCGGACCGAGGAGACATTGCCCTCGAGAATGTTCACATCGCCGATGAAGTCGGCGACGAAGCGGGAATTGGGCGCCTCGTAGATTTCCGCCGGCGTCGCCACCTGCACCACCTTGCCGTGGCTCATGACGGCAATGCGGTCGGCCATGGTCATCGCCTCTTCCTGGTCGTGAGTGACGACGACGAAGGTGAGGCCGAGGCTCTGCTGCAGGTCCATCAGCTCGAACTGGGTCTCCTCGCGCAGCTTCTTGTCGAGCGCGCCGAGCGGTTCGTCGAGCAGCAACACCTTCGGCCGCTTGGCCAGCGAACGGGCCAGCGCCACGCGCTGCCGCTGGCCGCCGGAAAGCTGATGAGGCTTGCGCCTGGCGAATTGCTCCAGCTTGACCAGCTTCAGCATCTGCGCCACGCGCTCGGCGATCTCGGCCTTCGGCATGCCGTCCTGGCGCAGCCCGAAGGCGATGTTCTTTTCCACCGACATATGCGGGAAGAGCGCATAGGACTGAAACATCATGTTGACGGGGCGACGATAGGGCGGCGTGCCGGCAAGGTTCTGGCCGTCGAGGACGATCTCGCCCGTCGTCGGCTGCTCGAATCCCGCCAGCATGCGCAGCAGCGTGGACTTGCCGCAGCCGGAAGCGCCGAGCAGGGCGAAGAATTCCCGGTTGTAGATATCCAGCGAGAGATTATCGACGGCGGTGAAATCGCCGAACTTCTTCGTGACGTTCTTGAAGGAAATGTACGGTTTTGCCGAAGGGTCGGTCCAAGGAGCAAAGGAACGCCGGATATTCCCGAGAGACTTCATCATCAATCCCCAAATGAAAGGATGTTGCGCCGGCTCTTCCCCACCCCGGCGCGGTCCTGATCTTTATGCGGTGCTGTCAGAAAAAGGCCCGGACGTTTCCGTCCGGGCCTGTTTTTG
Source organism: Rhizobium sp. (assembly GCA_047606605.1). GTDB lineage: Bacteria > Pseudomonadota > Alphaproteobacteria > Rhizobiales > Rhizobiaceae > Rhizobium. The sequence goes on along the minus strand of JASGEG010000020.1, from coordinate 5,073 downwards.
AATTATTGGCCGGTGGTGACCTTCGTCCACAGGCGCGTCGCCACGCGCTGTGTTTTCGGGTCCCATGGCTTCAAGGTATACAGGTTCTTCGTGACCTCTTCCGTCGGATAGACGGACGGGTCTTCCAGCACTTCCTTGCTCACGAATTGCTGCGATGCCTTGTTGCCGTTGGCATAGGCGGTGAAGTTGCTGGCCTTGGCGATGACTTCCGGCTTCATCATGTAGTTGATGAAGGCGTGTGCCTCGGCGACATGCGGCGCGTCCGCGGGGATCGCCATCACGTCGAACCACATCTGCGCGCCCTTCTTCGGGATGGAATAGCTGATATTGATGCCATTCTTGGCCTCGGCGGCACGATTGCGCGCCTGCAGCACGTCGCCGGAATAGCCGAAGGCGATGCAGATATCGCCATTGGCGAGCGCGTTGATATATTCGGACGAATGGAATTTGCGGATATTCGCGCGGGTGGCCGTCAGCAGTTCCTCGGCCTTCTTGAAGTCCTCCGCCTTGGTGGAATTCGGATCGAGGCCGAGATAGCGCAGCGCGGCGGGGATGACGTCGGTCGGCGAATCGAGCACGTAGATGCCGCAATCCTTGAACTTGGCGGCGAGCTTCGGATCGAAGATCACGTCGACATCCGGCGCCTCGTCGGTGCCGAGGATCTGCTTGACCTTGTCGACATTGTAGCCGACACCGCTGGTGCCCCACATGTAGTCGACGGCGTATTGATTGCCGGGATCGTAGGCAGCGATCCGCTTCTGCACCGTATCCCACATGTTGGAGATGTTCGGCAGCTTCGACTTGTCGAGCTTCTGGAAGACGCCGGCCTTGATCTGGCGCTGCAGGAAGTAGGCTGTGGGCACGACGACGTCATAGCCGGTCTTGCCCGCGAGCAGCTTGGTCTCCAGCGTCTCGTTGGCATCGAAAGTGTCGTAGACGACCTTGATGCCGGTTTCCTTGGTGAAGTCGTCGAGGATCGAATTATCGATGTAATCCGACCAGTTGTAGACATTGACGACCTTGTCTTCCGCCTGGGCGGCCGTCACCAGCGAGACAGCCGCAAATGCAGTTGCCGCAAGTCGTGCGAAGATGGACTTCATAGTCTCTCCTGTTTTGTTCAAGGGCATCGTTGCGACACCCAACCCTCTGTTTTTCCCGCCAGACTAGAAAGGAATCCGAAAGGCCACAAGGGGGAAAAGCAAGCCATCCTGAGCTTTCGCGAATTTGTCGAAACGGCACATATTCCGGACCAGCGGCTCTTCAGGCATAGGTCGGGCGATTGCCGGCGAACAGGTCGGCATGGCTTTTCAGCAACCGGGCCATGCGGTCGACCACGGTGCGGATCTCGCGGCGATGGCGGTCGGTGTCGTTCATGACGATCCATTGCCCGTGACGCAAAGCGGCGATTTCCTCGCCGACCCGCTCCAGCCGGGGCTCGAGATCGCCGACGAAACAGGGGAGAACGGCAATGCCCGATCCCGCCAGAACAAGATCGTGAAGCGAGCGCGGCCGGCTCACCATGACGGCAATCGCCTCGCGCTCGTTCTGATGCGGCCAGCGCAGATAGGCGGAAATCGCCTCCTCCTCGGCAACGGCGATCCAGCGCTTCGGCCCGGAGAAGCGCATGTTGCGGGCCTGATAGGCCGCATAGGCGACATCACCGGTCTTGATGGCCGCGAGATTGGCCTCTTCCGGCTCGAAGGCGCGGATGCCGATATCGCTTTCGCGGTGGGCGAGACTGGCGCGGCGTTCGGCCAGATGCAGATCGATGCGGAATCCGTCCCGCTCCGAGCAGATGGAGGGCATGTTCTGGCTGAGCAGCCAGCCGACCCAGGTGCCGGCGGTGATGCGGACGATCGCGGCACCCTGGGCGTCGCGCTGCCAGCTATCCACCTTGCGCGCCGCCGCCTCCATCTCCAGCAGCTGGTCGAACAAGCCCTGACCGTCGCCGGTCAGGGCATAGCCCGTCTGGCTGCGCTGGAAGAGCGGACGGCCGATCTGGCCCTCCAGCTCCAGCATGCGCCGGCCGATCGTGGCGGGGCTCAAACCGCTCGACGCGGCAGCTCCCGTCAGCCCGCCGCCGCGGGCAACATCGAGAAAAAGCTGATAGGCATCCCATGTGGCGTTTTTCATAATTGAAAAACATATGGCGAAAACGGCTGTATATAAAGAAAATTTCTCTGTGTAATTGAAGGGATGCCTCTCAATATGGAGATTTCCCATGATGGACAGCATCGCTTTAGCCAAGATCGCCGAATTGCGGAGCCAGACACTGCAGGAGCAGTGGCGCCGCGACGAAGACGCCTTCTACCAGCATTACGGCGCGGAAACTCCGGTGCTGTTCGCCTGGATCGGAAACCTGCTCGACCGGAGCCATGCCTGGCTCAAGACGAAAAAGACGGACCGGCCGGAGACCGGCCGATCCGTCTGTGACGGCGGCGATCGCTGCGGTCAGGCGGCGTCCGCGCGCATGTAGCGCACGGCCTGTCCCTGACCGCTTTCGATCTTGAATTGCTGGATGAGATGGAGCAGCGCGTCGGCCTCGGAGGCCAGCTCGCGGCTTGCCGCCGTCGTCTCCTCGACCATCGCCGCGTTCTGCTGCGTCATCTGGTCCATATGATTGACGGAAGCATTGACTTCCTGCAGCGCGCTTGCCTGATCGTGGCTGGCGCGCGCGATCATCTCCACATGCTGGCTGATGGTGACGATCTGGCTGCTGATCAGCGCCAGCACGGAGCCTGCCTGCTGCACGGATTGCGAACCGGAATTGACCTCCTCCGTCGACTTGTTGATCAGCCCCTTGATCTCCTTGGCGGCGGCGGCGGAGCGCTGGGCCAATTCGCGCACTTCCATGGCGACGACCGCAAACCCCTTGCCGGCATCGCCGGCGCGGGCGGCTTCGATACCGGCGTTCAGCGCAAGAAGATTGGTCTGGAAGGCGATCTCGTCGATGACGCCGATGATCTGCTCGATCTGGCGCGCGGCGTCCTCGATGCGACCCATCGCGTCGATGGCGTTGCCGACGACGACGGAGCTGTCATCGGCGCTGCGCTTGGCCTCGCGCACGATCGCGTCCGCATCCTTGGCGCGCTCGGCAGACGAGCGGACCGTGACGGTGATCTCGTCGACGGCCGCGGCCGTCTGCTCCAGCGAAGCCGCCTGCTGTTCGGTGCGCTTCGACAGATCCTCGGCGGAGGCGGCCATCTGGTTGCCGTTGGTCTGGATCATCTCGACATTGTCACGCACCTGGCTGAGCGTCTGCTGCAGGCGCGCCAGCGAACTGTTGAAATCCTGGCGGAGCTGTTCGAGACGGCCGATGAAGGGCGTCTCGAGCGTCGCGGAAATATCGCCCTGCGCCAGCCGTTCGAGACCGGCGGCGAGCTGGTTGACGGCAAAGTCGATCTGGCGGTCAAGCTCACGCTTTTCGGCATCGTTGCGCTGGCGCTCATGCTCGGCGGCGGCACGCTCCTCGTCGCTCTGTTCCTCGATGCGGATCTTCGAAATGGCGTTTTCCTTGAAGATGCCGAGCGCGCGGGCCATGTCGCCGATTTCGTCATGGCGCTGCTCACCGGAGATCGACGTCTCCAGCATGCCGTCGGCGATGCGGCGCATGGCGGCGGTGATCTGGCCGATCGGGCGCTGCAGGGTCAGGACCAGGGCGATGCCGCCGGCAACCGAGAGAATGATGCCGAGGATGGTGGCGAGGATCGAGATATAGTTCGCCTGATTGCGTTCCGTACCGGCGCTCTGCTTCTGCGTTTCGGCAAAAGCCGTGAGCTGGCCCCAGATCTGATCGAGCTGTTGGCGCGCGGCGGCGTATTGGGTGATGCGCTGGGCGGTGGTGTTGACCAATCGGTCGCCGCCGTCCTCGATCGACTTGATGGCGGGGCGCATGCCCGCATCGATGCCATCGACGAAATCCATGCCCCTGGCGCTCTGCTTCAGCGTATCCAGCGAGCCGCGCAGCTTGAAGACTTCCTGCCGCAGGCGGGTGAGATTGTCCTTGCTGGTATTGCCCAGGAACTCACCGAGCACGAGCTGCAGCGAATAGATCGCCCCCTGGAGACGGCGCGTATCCTGGAGAACGGAATTGGTCTGAACCACCTTGGCGTCGATTTCCACGAAGGTCGTCGTCGCCTGACGCATCATCTGCGTCGCAGCCAGCTGCGTATAGGTCGAGGTCTGGCGGAAACGGGAGAGGAGCCGGCCGACGCCGGCGATCGTGTCGTCGGTCGGAACATCGGTGCTGTCGGCAAAGGTGCCGAGATCCTTGATGGTGCCGACCAGGGACTGCACGACGCTCTTCTGGTTCTGCGGAAGGGCAAGATCGATCGAGCGCTGTGCCTTGGCAAGGTCCGGCAAACGGTCCTTGAGCAGCTTCATCTTGTCGACGGGCGTCGCGGCCTTGTTGAAATCCTCGGCAACGGAGACGAGCAGATCGCCGCCCTTCAGCAGCCGGTCGGCAGACCGCAGGGTCGCGGTCGCGGCGGCCTGGTCCTGGCGCATCTGGTCTTCGAGCTGCTGACCGCTGAAATCGACATTGAAACGGGCCTTGATCAGCGCCTTCTGGGCGTCGTCGATCACCTTGCGGATATCGACCTCCTGCTCATGCAGCGTCCAGAGCTTGGCGACCACATTGGACATGTCCGCCGTCTTGGCCGTCGCATCCGTCAGATTGTCGCGGCCGTCCGCATCCTTGCCGAGCTGGCCGAGCGTCGAGCCGAGCACGCCCTGCTGCGACTTGATGTCTTCATACAGCTTGTCGCGCTGCTCGGCATTGGTGATGCGCAGGAAGTCGTCCATCGACGCGTAGAGATTCTTGAAGCCGGTCAGGGACTGCAGCACGCTGTTGGAGATTTCCATGCGCCCCTGCAGCAGGCCGGAAGCATAGAGCCCGGTGAGGCCGACGGCGGAAATGCTGATGACAAACGGCAGGACGAAGATCAGGACCTTCGTCTTGATCTTGAAACGGGACAGGATCTTGTCAATGAACATCGTGGCGCTGGCCTCTCATACACCGCTCCCCCGCCGGCGCCGCGCGGCGCTGACCGGATACACAATCATCAAATCTTG
>JASGEG010000019.1:0-3027 GCA_047606605.1 Rhizobium sp. | reverse complement strand
TTTCGTGATCGGAACCGGGATCGTACGCCCATTGATGGAGTTGCTACCCTCGAACAGGGTCGGTTGCGGAGCCGTCATATCGTCCCTCCCTGCCGATGGCGGCGCAGGAAGCGCTCCATCTTGCGGTCGTCGGCGTGGCCTTTCCAGCGCTTCTCCTGGTGTTCCCGAGACTGATAATAGGCGAGTTGCGCCTTGATCAGGCCGATGTCGCGCCGGCAATCGCCGGAATTGCGCAGGATGGAAACCACCAAATCCCAGCTCGGCTCCTGTTTCGCCAGTTTCGGCGCGCGCCGGACGATGCGGAACCCCTTGCCGGTCCATTCCTGCAACCCGGCCCAGTCCGGCAGATCATCCTTGCGCAGCAGATCGGGCGGCGTCACATACCAGAAGCGGTCCGAATACATGAGCGCGCCGCCCTGTTTTGCATCGCTGTCTCGCCTGAAATCCGCACGCGAAACCTTGATTTCATAGGAGCATGCGCGAAACCCCTGCGACGCCGCCGGTTCAAGGGTCCAGAAATCGATACGCCGCGTGCCGGCAAAGAAGGCCAGTTCCGTCGCCCAAATCTTGTCTTCCGACCAGCCGATCAGCGCATTTAGAATATCCTGCGATGTCATGGGCTTCATGCCGCCATCCTCTCGACGCGGCAATGATCGGCATTGGCGGCAACCAGCGCTTCGGCCATGACGGGCGAGACGGAGTTGCCGACACAGCTCACCTGCACCGACTTCGGAAAGGCGCGCCAGACCGGCCCTGCGCCGCTCTCGGGCGCGATCCAGACGCCGTCGATGATATAGCCCGGAGGAAACCCCTGAGCGTTGTACAGCTCGCGCGGCGTCAGCATCCGCATGCCGATATCGACGATGACGAATGTTTCGCCGCCGATGTCGATGGTCACGAACTCGCGCTCGTCCCAGAAGCCGTGCACCCGCAGAAAGGCGGCGACCTGTCGCGCCCGATCCGCCTGCGCCTCCGTGAACGGCGGAACCTGCAACCGGGCCTCTACATGGCCGTGCCGGTCCCTGGTCGTGATCGTGCGGCACGGCTGGTCCTCTTCGCCGCCGTCACCCGTTCCATAGTAAGCCTGAAGATAGGCCGCAACGAGCCCCTGCTGCGCGCCCGTCGCCGTGATGGTCGAGACCGGCTCGTCAGCCCCACGCCCCGGATTGACGCCGCCGATACGGCGGCTGTCGTTATTGTGCTGCGCGAGGAAAGCCGTCGTGACACAAACATCGGCCTTGGCCGTGACGGTCGCCGTGGGTTCGTCTGCACCTCTCGGCCTGCTCTGCCCGGCCCGGCCGCCGCAGCCGACAAGGGTTGGCACGACAGCCGCATGTTTTACGCCGCCGGCGACGACAGTCCCGAGCGGTTGCTGCGGATCGAGCGCTCGGGGCAATTGCCCTTCGCGCTCCCCATATCCGCTTTGCACCAACAGCGGCGAAACGACCGTCAAGCCTGCTCCACCTGCTGTGATGGTGTGCGTCGGCTCGTCCGCCCCGTTGAACGGCTTGCCGGAATTGCGCATCGTCATCAGATGCGGCGCAATCACGCCGAGCGGTGCGGCGCCGCCCGGACGCTTTATGAAGCTGTTCGCCGTCACCGTCGAAAGCGGCTCGCGCAGATCCTGCCCGGTCGCCCCGGTATTGAAGCGCGTGATCGACGGCGCAACGACAGCCTTTTCGCCGCGGTGCGCACCGGTGATCGTGTTGAAGGGCTGCGCCAGATCCTCACAGCGCGCGCCATGGGTCAGATTGACGATAAATGGCCGCTCGGCATCCAGCACATAGCGCTTCATCCCGCGCGCCACGCGCGCCATGGTGTTGTCGGCGAGCGGGCGAACGGCCCTGAGGCCATGCCTGGCCATGATCTCGTCGCCCGTATCGAAGATCGACGGGCAAGGCAGCGACCAGTCGATGATCTCCGCCGCGGTGCGCCAGGGCCGCTTTCGCCCCCTGATCACATCCGGATCGGTCGGTGCGGCATGTGTCGGCTTCGGCCAGACGATCGGCAGGCCGTCGAAGCGGATGATGACGAACAGGCGTTTGCGGATCGTCGGCGCGCCGTAATCGCAGGCGCGCAGCTCGCGATGCTGAATCCTGCCGCCGAGCCTGCGGATGGCCTTGCACCATTTCTGGAACGTCTCGCCCCGCCGCTCGGGATCAGGCATCAGGCCGCGCTCCGTCTGCGTCAGCGGCCCGTAATCCTTGAATTCCTCGACGTTCTCCATGATGACGACGTCGACCTTGCCGCCGCTCTTCTGGATACGCTCGACCCAGCCGGGAATGATCCAGCAGAGATCGCGGATATTGCGCTCCACCGGCTTTCCGCCCTTGGCCTTGGAGAAGTGCTTGCAGTCCGGCGAGAACCACGCCAGCCCGATATGCCGGCCGCTCAGATAGTCGAGCGGATCGACCTTGTAGACATTTTCGGACAGGTGCAGCGTTTCGGGATGATTGGCCGCGTGCAGTGCCAGCGCATCCGCATTGTGGTTGATGGCGATATCGGGCGAGCGGCCAAGAGCCATCTCGATCCCCGTCGACGCCCCGCCGCCGCCTGCGAAGCTGTCGATGATCATCGGCGGAAGATGACCATTTCGGGTCCGAAGGTCAGCGGTGCTGGCGCCTCCGAAGAGCGTCTCGATATACATCAGGACCGCCTCCAGACGCCGCCATAATCGACCACCAGATCGCGCACATTCTCTTCGCTGCCAATGAAGACCGGCGGCTGCGTGGAGCCGGAAAGGATGGAAACGAAAACGCGGCCGGTGCGCATGATCTCGGCAAGCTCTTCGGGCGAAAATTCCCAGCAGGACACCGAGCAGCGGCCGTTCGTGTAGGTGAAGAGGTCGCCCACGTTCTCGGAGCCTTTCGGCGGTCCGAGAACCATGTTCGCGCCATGGAAGTGAACCGGCCGAGCCATCAAAGCCCTCCCTCTTGTCTTGAAGAAATCTTGAGATCGGTCTCAGCGATATAGACGGCCGAGAGAATGGTGATCGGTATCGCGCCATCGGGCAGCCGCGTGGCGATC
>JASGEG010000018.1:0-16554 GCA_047606605.1 Rhizobium sp. | reverse complement strand
CTGAAAGCGCTGAAGGCACCCTACCCCGTCGGCCTGACGGCGGAAGGAATTCAGCCCGAGACGTTTTTTCAGCATGACGAAGCCATGCAGCTTGGGCTAGACTTCATCTCGTATTTCTATGGCCACCTGCCGAACCCCTTCATTGCGGCGCAGCGCCAGCGCGGCATTCCGGTCATCACCTGGACCGTGCGCGACGAAGCGGCCCGCAAACATACATTCGCCAATGCTGACCAGATGACCTTCGAAGGTTTTGACCCGCGCATAGTCTCGTAAATCGGGATCGACTGAAGGAGAGGCTTTGCGCAAACCCAAATTATCGCTGCGCCTATGGCGCGTCTCCTCGGACGCATGGCGCAGCGGTGAGAGCCCTCCCTTCCTTCTTAGCGCAAGACCTTGATGACAGACGAATTATCCATTCGAGTCGAACGATCCTTCAAGAACATCGCCCCGGAAAGCTGGTCCAAGCTCGCCGGGGCGTCGAGAACGGGCACGCTGCTGCCCTATAATCCCTTCGTTTCGCATGCCTTCCTGTCGTCACTGGAGGAGTCCGGCTCCGCCACCGACAGGACGGGTTGGCTCGGCAGCCATCTTCTGCTCGAAACCGATGATGGCGCGCTGATCGGCGCTGTCGCCGGTTACCTGAAAAGCCACAGCCAGGGCGAATATGTCTTCGACCACGGTTGGGCCGATGCCTTCGAGCGCGCCGGCGGCCGCTACTATCCGAAGCTGCAATGTTCCATCCCCTTCACGCCGGCGACCGGTCCTCGGCTGCTCGTCGCCGAGGGACAGGATCGCCAGGCGATCCAGCCGGCGCTCGCCGAAAGCCTGAAAGAGGTGACCCGGCAGATCGGCGTTTCCTCGGCCCATATCACCTTCCTGCCGGAAGACGAGATTTCCGTCTTCGAAAGCGACGGCTATCTGCATCGCACCGACCAGCAGTTCCATTTCATCAATGACGGCTACGCCAATCACGACGCCTTCCTGGAAACGCTCGCCTCGCGCAAGCGCAAGGCCTTGAAGAAAGAGCGCCGCGCCGCGCTCGAAGGCGGAATCAGCATCGACTGGCTGACGGGCAGCGATCTGACCGAGGACATCTGGGACCAGTTCTTCGCTTTCTACATGGATACCGGCAGCCGCAAATGGGGACGGCCCTATCTCACCCGCGCCTTCTATTCGCTGATCGGCGAGCGCATGGCCGACGATATCCTGCTCGTCATGGCCAAGCGCGCGGGCCGCTATGTTGCCGGCGCGATCAATTTCATCGGCGGCGAGACGCTGTTTGGCCGCCATTGGGGCTGCATCGAGGATCACCCCTTCCTGCATTTCGAGGTCTGCTATCATCAGGCGATCGATTTCGCGCTGGCCAAGGGGCTGAAGCGGGTCGAGGCCGGCGCGCAGGGCGAGCACAAGCTTGCCCGCGGCTATCTGCCCGTCATCACGCATTCGGCGCATTATATCGGCCATCAGGGCCTGCGCCGCGCCGTTGCCGACTATCTGAAGCAGGAGCGCGAGCAGGTGGAGGAGATGAGCGAGATCCTGACCGAACACAGCCCCTTCCGCAAAGGCGAACGGCAGGATATCTAGTCGTTCCGGACCTAGAGCATGTGTTGCGCAAAACAGCGCAGCGGTTTTGCGCCGACGACATGCGCAAAATCAAAGACCTGAAGCGCGGGAAGCGAATCTGAAAGATCGCGATGCGCTTTAGCATAATCGGAAGACGAGGAGATCCTGGATGACCAGCCCGGCCTATGACAGCAACAATATCTTCGCGAAGATCCTGAAGGGTGAAATTCCTTCCGTGCGCGTCTATGAGGACGAGCACACGGTCGCCTTCATGGACGTCATGCCGCAATCGCCCGGCCATACGCTGGTGGTGCCGAAATCCCCGTCGCGCAACCTGCTGGACGCCGATCCGGCTGCCCTGCCGCATCTGATCACCACCGTCCAGAAGATCGCCGTTGCGGTTCAGGAAGCCTTCGACGCCGATGGCGTCTATATCGCGCAATTCAACGAGCCGGCGGCCGGCCAGACGGTTTTCCATCTGCATTTCCATATCATCCCCCGTCATGAGGGCGTGGCGCTGAAGCCGCATTCGGGCAAGATGGAAGACGGCGCGATCCTGGCGGAGAATGCCAGGAAGATCGTCGAAGCCCTGGGCTGAACTGGAGGGAGACGCAGATGATTCGCCATACCGTCGCCTTTCGGCTGAAGCATGAGCCCGGCTCGGCCGAGGAGGCCAGATTCCTCAAGGACGCCCTTGCTCTCAAAGGGATACCAAGCGTCCGGAACTTCGAACAGCTTCGGCAGACCAGTCCAAAGAATGATTTCACCTTCGGCTTCTCGATGGAGTTTGACGATCAGGCCGGCTACGACGCCTATAATATCCATCCCGATCACGTCGCCTTCGTCAGGGATCGCTGGGTGCCTGAGGTCGAATCCTTCCTCGAAATCGACTACACGAACCTATAGTCCTTCATAAGGATATATAAATAAACATATGAAAAGGCTGCATTGTTTCCAATGCAGCCTTTTTCAATTTTCTCAAGCGGCCAAGCGGCAATTATTTGCGCGGCACCTTCGGCACCGTGCTGCCCTTGCGCGGCGACTTGCCGTTCTGGGAGTCGGAATCGCCGGCAGCCGAGGCTTTCGCGGAACGGCGAGAGTCGGACGCCGCGCCGCTCTTGGCGACGCGGCTGCGGGTCTTGACGGTATCGCCGTCATCCTCTTCCACCTCGACCACGGAGTCGACCACTTCGGCCTCCGGCTTCGGCCGGATCGGCGCGGTATCCGCAACGGAATCGAGCAGGATGCCGGTCGTGCCGTCGTCCTTCTTGCCGACGGTGACCTTGACGACGCCGCCCTTCTTCAGCTTGCCGAAGAGGATTTCGTTCGCCAGCGGCTTCTTGATGTTTTCCTGGATGACACGCGCCAGCGGACGGGCGCCCATCTTGTCGTCGTAGCCCTTCTCGGACAGCCAGGCGATCGCGTCCTCGTGCAGGTCGAAGGTGACGTTGCGTTCGGAAAGCTGTGCCTCCAGCTGCATGATGAACTTCTGCACGACCTTGTGGATGACCGTGGTCGGCAGCGGCGCGAACGGAATGGTCGCATCCAGTCGGTTGCGGAATTCCGGGGTGAAGAGCCGGTTGAGGGCCTCTTCATCCTCGCCGGTACGCTTGGACGAGCCGAAGCCGATGGCGGCCTTGGCCATTTCCGATGCGCCCGCATTGGTCGTCATGATCAGGATGACGTTGCGGAAGTCGATCTTCTTGCCGTTGTGATCGGTCAGCGCGCCGTGGTCCATAACCTGCAGCAGGATATTGAAGATATCCGGATGCGCCTTCTCGATTTCGTCGAGCAGGACGACACTATGCGGATGCTGGTCGACACCGTCGGTCAGCAGGCCGCCCTGATCGAAGCCGACATAGCCGGGAGGTGCGCCGAGCAGACGGGAAACCGTGTGACGCTCCATATATTCCGACATGTCGAAGCGCAGCAGCTCGACGCCGAGCGACGAGGCAAGCTGCTTGGCGACTTCCGTCTTGCCGACGCCCGTGGGGCCGGAGAAGACGTAGCAGCCGATCGGCTTGTTCGGTTCGCGCAGACCCGCGCGGGCAAGCTTGATCGCGGTCGACAGCGCTTCGATCGCCGTATCCTGACCGTAGACGACGGAGCGCAGCTCCTGTTCGAGATTGGCGAGAACCATCTCGTCGTCCTTGGACACCGTCTTCGGCGGGATGCGGGCCATCGTCGCGATTGTGACCTCGATCTCCTTTTCGGTGATCAGCTTGCGACGCTTGGACGGCGGCAACAGCATTTGCGCCGCACCCGTCTCGTCGATGACGTCGATCGCCTTGTCCGGCAGCTTGCGGTCGGAAATGTAGCGAGCCGACAGCTCGACAGCCGACTTGATGGCATCGTTCGAGTAGCGCAGGTGATGATACTCTTCGAAATAGGGCTTCAGGCCCTTCATGATTTCGATGGCATCCTCGATGCTCGGCTCGTTGACGTCGATCTTCTGGAAACGGCGGACGAGCGCCCGGTCCTTTTCGAAGAACTGGCGATATTCCTTGTAGGTGGTCGAGCCGATGCAGCGGATCGCACCCGAGGACAGGGCTGGCTTCAACAGGTTCGATGCGTCCATCGCGCCGCCGGAGGTGGCGCCGGCACCGATGACCGTATGGATCTCGTCGATGAACAGCACGGCGCCCGGATACTCTTCCAGCTCCTTGACGACCTGCTTCAGTCGTTCTTCGAAATCGCCGCGATAGCGGGTGCCGGCCAGCAGCGTGCCCATGTCGAGCGAGAAGATCGTCGCATCGGCCAGAGCTTCCGGAACCTTGCCCTCGACGATGCGCTTGGCGAGGCCTTCGGCGATCGCCGTCTTGCCGACGCCGGGGTCGCCGACATAGAGCGGATTGTTCTTCGAACGGCGGCACAGGACCTGAATGGTGCGGCTGACCTCGGAATGACGACCGATCAGCGGATCGATCTTGCCGTTCTTGGCCTTCTCGTTGAGATTGACGCAATAGGCCTTCAGCGCGTCCTGCTGCTTCTTGTTGCCGCCCTCCTCCTGCTCGCCGCGGGAGGTCGGCTTGCTCTCGGATTCGCTGTCTTCGGCGCCGCGCGGCGTGCGGGTCTGGGAGGAACCCGGGCGCTTGCCGATGCCGTGAGAAATATAGTTGACCGCGTCATAGCGGGTCATTTCCTGCTCCTGCAGGAAGAAGGCCGCATGGCTTTCCCGTTCGGCGAAGATCGCGACGAGAACGTTGGCGCCCGTCACTTCCTCGCGGCCCGAGGACTGGACATGGATGACGGCACGCTGGATGACGCGCTGGAAGCCAGAGGTCGGCTTCGAATCCTCGTCATAACCAGTGATCAGATTGGACAGTTCATTATCGACGTATTCAGTCAGAGTCTTACGGAGCGCGTCGAGATCAACATTGCACGCGCCCATGACAGCTGCGGCATCGGCGTCGTCAACCAGCGCCAATAGCAGATGTTCGAGCGTGGCATATTCGTGATGCCGCTCGTTCGCGTAGGTCAGTGCCTGATGCAGCGCCTTCTCAAGACTAGGCGAAAATGTTGGCACGTTGAGATCCTCACTTCTTTTCCATAACACATTGCAGCGGATGCTGATGCTGCCGGGCAAAATCCATCACCTGGCTCACCTTCGTTTCAGCTACTTCATATGTATATATCCCGCATTCGCCGACGCCGTGGTTATGGACATGAAGCATGATGCGGGTGGCACTCTCGAGATCCTTTTGGAAGAAACGCTCCAGGATATGGATCACGAAATCCATGGGCGTGTAGTCGTCATTCAGAAGCAGCACGCGGTATAGATTGGGTTTCTTGGTCTTGGCCTTGGTGCGCGTAATCACCGAGGTCCCGCGATTTCCGTTGTCCCCGTTCCTTTCGCTGTCGTTTTGCATCCGGATCGGCTCAGCGATCATTTCATTCATTCCTCAAATCATCCGGCAGAAGCTGACGCATTCCGACTTGGCAAACTGGGTTGGGCAACTGACACTGTCGGGCCGGATATCCGAACCTCTAACTTAGTTCATATTGGCGTGATTTTAAGCCCCCTGCCGGACACTGCAATCACTATTCGTTGCCAAAACAGGTCATGATCAAAAAAGTCGCGACCAAGCCAGCACCGAAAGCGGCGATCGAAAACGCAAAAGACCGGTTGCGACATGCGCAACCGGTCTTTCAAAAAATTACCAGCGTTGAGCGAAGCGCTTACGCGGCGGGCGCAACCGAAGCGGCAGCCTTGCCGGCGGCCTTCGTGGCGGCGGCAACCGGCGCCTCAAACGGCTTGTAAGCGGTCTTGGCGAGGTCGGCGTACAATTCGCCCAGCTTGGTCGCCTCGGCAACGAAGCTCTCGTAGGAGGACTTCACGAAATTGCTCTGAAGCTCGAAAGCGGCTTCGAAGCTCTTGACGCCGGCAAGCGTTTCCAGATGCGCGACACCGTCCTGAAAGGACTTCTTGGAATATTCGGCGGTTTCGGTGGCGATGGCCTGAAAACCCTTGCCGACATCGGAATAGCTCTTCAGCGCCGTGTCGATCGCTTCCTTACCCTTCTTGTTCGCTTCGTCGAAATTGAACATGTTTCTCCGTCCCTATGTTGACTGACCGATGGCCTGTTTACAGTCACAAAACTTAAATGCGATGCACAAATAGTCAAGTAGTCTTGTGCATCGCAATATCCATCCCAGATTGCAATGTCGATGACGATGGAACGACGCCCGAGGATACTGCGTCGCATCATTTTGATTTTACTAAAATATATCAAACAGGCTGCAACTGCAGGCTTTGGGAGAAAAATTCATGCCTGCCCGAGAAATCCGGATTCCAGCCGAAATCAGGCCGAATCGGGCTCGAAATGACGAGCATTTGGGTCATTTTCGAGCGATTATTCAAAAAAAGAGCCGCATTCCGATGAGAATGCGGCTCTTTCGAGATTGAAGCAATCGAAACCGATCAGAGATCGACGTCCAGGATTGCCATGGAGAAATTGTAGGAACGGTCGCCATCTTCGTCGTCGATATAGACGACGCCCAGGAATTCCTCGTCAAGATAGACCTCTGCGGAGTCGTTCTTGCGCGGGCGAGCCTTGACCACGATCTGCGGGTTGAACGTGCGCTTGAAATAGGCGTCGAGTTTCTTGATTTCGTCAGGCTTCACAATGTATCTCCGCAAGGATTCTTTCAGTTTGGCCGCTTCTTGCATGGGAAAAGCGGCAGTGTAAAGACCGGAAACGCGCCTTCCATCCCGGCCGGCGGCGCAAAATCCCGGAAGTCAGGCAGGATTTTCCCTAGATCCCGGCGCCCATGATCTGATCGACAATGGTCTGCTCGGCAAGAAGCTGATCCATGGAGCGCGAGGGCTCGGAACAGCCGGCCTCGCCGACCACCTTGGCCGGAACGCCGGCCACCGTTGTCTTCGGCGGCACTTCCTTCAGCACGACCGAACCGGCCGCGATGCGCGAGCAATGGCCGATCTGGATATTGCCGAGGATCTTTGCGCCCGCACCGATCAGGACGCCATGCGCAATCTTCGGATGCCGATCGCTGCCCTCCTTGCCGGTGCCGCCGAGCGTGACGCCATGCAGAATGGAGACGTTGTCGCCGATGACGGCCGTTTCGCCGACGACCAGGCCGGTTGCATGGTCGAGGAAGATGCCCTTGCCGATGCGCGCGGCCGGATTGATATCGGTCTGGAACACGCTGGAGGAACGGCTCTGCAGGTAGAGCGCGAAATCGCGGCGGCCGCGATTGAGCAGCCAATGCGCCAGACGATGCGTCTGGAGCGCATGGAAGCCCTTGAAATAGAGAACCGACTCCATGAAGCGCAGGCAGGCGGGATCACGATCATAGACGGCCTGGATATCGACGCGCAGGATCGCGCCCCATTCCGGCCAGTCGGCCAGCATTTCCTCGAAGGTCTGGCGCAGCAGGATACCCTGCATGTCCGGATGGTCGAGGCGCTCGCAGATCCGATAGATGACACATTCTTCCAGCGATCGATGGTTGATGATCGTGGAGTAAAGGAAGGCAGCCAAAAGCGGATCACGGTCAGCGGCGGCGCGGGCTTCTTCGCGCATGCTGTTCCAGATGGGATCGACGATCTTGACCGAACCCAAGCCGTCTACCGGGCGAATGTCCGTTACTGCGACCATTGGCGGTCTCCTGATTTCCTATCGGTGGGACATTATATAGAGTAAAAGTCCGACAACATAAATGGGTCAGGAGCGCATGAGTTTCGAGCGTGATTTTGCCGGTGGACTTCTGCGCGCGCGCTGCCGCGATACGGTCGCCATTCTCACCATCGACAATCCGGATCGGAAAAATGCGGTCACAGCCGCGATGTGGCGGGCGATACCGCAAGCGATCCGCGCCCTGACCGACGAGGCACATGCGCATGTCATCGTCATTCGCGGCGAAGGCGGCGATTTTTCCGCCGGCGCCGACATCAGCGAATTCGACAATCTGCGCAAGAATACGGAAACCGCCATCGTCTACGAGGCGCTGAACAGCGACGCCTTCACCGCCATCCGCCATTGCCGCGTGCCGACGATCGCGGCCATCCGCGGCGTTTGTTATGGCGGCGGCTTCGGGATTGCCGCCGCCTGCGACCTGCGCGTTGCCGAAGAGGGTGCGCGCTTCTCGGTGCCCGCCGTCCGCCTCGGCATCGCCTACCCTGCCGATGCCGTCCAGGATATCGTCAATGCGCTGGGGCCGCAGATGGCCAAGGTGGCATTGTTCACCGGCGCCCCGATGTCGGCCGACAAGATGCTGGCTGCCGGCTTCCTGCTGGAAGAGATCACGGCCGACGCCTTCGAAGGCGAAGTTTCAGCACTTGCCCATGCGATCGCCGCCAATGCGCCCATCGCGCTGCATGCCTCGAAGCTCGCGGTGCGCGCCGTCGTCGAACAGGACAACGATCTGCTGCGCGAGGCCGAAGTCATCGGCGCGGAAACCTTCGACAGCGCCGATTATGCCGAAGGCCGCGCCGCTTTCGCCGCCCGGCGGAAACCGCATTTCACCGGCAAGTGACTTGCCCTATCGATCGGCAAGCTGCGCGTAGAAATCGAGAACCGCCTTCTTGAACACCTTGTCGCCGACGGCAAGCATGTGGTCGCGGTTCGGAATGTCGAGCGCCGTGGCATGCGGCATCAGTGCCGCCAGCTCCTGTGCCGAGCCGGCGATATCGTCCTTGGTGCCGACCGCGATCAGCGTCGGCGCCTCGACTTTGGCGACATCCTCGCGGGCGGCAAGATCACGCGATCCCATGATGCAGGCAGCCAGCGCCTCGCGGTCGCTTTTCGTCTGGTCGGCGAACGTGCGGAACATGCGGCCGCGCTGATGCGAGACGTCGTCGAGCGAGGGAGCGAGCAGTGCATCGGCGATCGGGTCCCAATCGCCGACGCCATCGACCATGCCGATACCGAGGCCGCCGAGCACCAGGGAGCGTACGCGATCCGGATGCGCCATCGCCAGGAAGGTCGAGACGCGGGCGCCCATCGAATAGCCCATGACATGGGCCTCCGGGATGCCGAGATGATCGAGCAGAGCGACGGCATCCTCGGCCATGAGCCAGGGATGATAGGCATCCGCATCGTAGGATTTGTCGCTCGTTCCATGGCCGCGATTGTCGATGGCGATGACGCGATAGCCGGCCTCGCCCAGCGTCTTCAACCAGCCCGGATTGACCCAGTTGGCCACCGCGGTCGAGGCAAATCCGTGAATCAGCAGCACCGGCGGACCATTCGGATCGCCCTCGTCGAAATAGGCGAGCTTCAGCCCGTCATGCATGAAATGAGAAAAGGCTGGAACGTTCAGATTCATCGCAAGGTCTTCGCAAACATCGTCTCTTTGGCGGCGGACCTTATTTTATCGGCGATGTCAGGTGAACCCCGCACTCCAAGAAAATCTGTGCGCCAAGCCGGACTTTCGCACTACACAATCGGCGAGAAGGATTATAAAGAGGGGCGACCAAGTCTGGCGCAACATTCATGCCATCCAGGGCACGACGTATTCGGAGATCATCATGGCCGGCCACAACATTCCCCATTTCCAGAACGACGGCGGACACCGCGTGATCGAGATCGGCGTGAAGGAATTCATGTGCACCGGCGCTTCGGTCCCCTACGATCATCCGCATATCTTCATCGATCTCGGCGACGAGAGCGAGAAGGTCTGCTCCTACTGCTCGACGCTCTATCGCTACAATCCGTCCCTGAAGGCCGACCAGACCAATCCGGCCGGCTGCGTCTTCAATTTCAAGGCCGCCTGAACGCGCAAGGACCGGATCGGACATAGCTGAATGCCGATCAAGAGCGCCGCGATCATCGGTGCCGGGATAGCCGGTCTCACAGCGGCGCTGGCATTGGCGCGGCGTGGCATTCCCTCGGCAATTTACGAGCAGGCCGAAGTGCTGACCGAGGTCGGCGCCGGCCTGCAGCTTTCCCCCAATGCGACCCATATCCTCGACACGCTCGGCGTGCTCGATGCGCTGTTTCCCGTCTGGCTGGAGCCGAGGGACATCAAACTGGTGTCCGGCTCCTCGCTGCAGCCGATCGCCTCCGTTCCCAGCGGCGATTTTGCAAAGGCGCGCTGGGGCGCACCCTATGGCACGGTTCATCGCGCCACCCTGCAAAGGGTGCTTCTCGATGCCGTCAACGCCAATCCGCTCTGCACGCTGCATCTCGGCCGCCGTCTCGACGTCGCCGACAGGCCGGCGCTCGACGCGATCATCGGCGCGAATATCGATCTGGTAATCGGTGCCGACGGCGTCTGGTCCAAGGCACGCGCACTGGTGCCCGACGCCCCCTCCTCCAGCTTTTCCGGCAATATTGCCTGGCGTTTCAGCATTCCCGAAGCGCTGGCTCCCGCCATTCTGGACAGGACGAGCGTCACGGCGTTTCTCGGCGCGTCGGCGCATCTCGTCTGCTACCCGATCCGCGAAAATGCCGCCTTCAACATCGTGGCCAATACGTCCGGAAGCAGTGCCAGCCACGACTGGAACATCATGGGCACAGAAGCCCAGCGCGCCCACCTGCTGAGCCGTTTTTCCGGATGGAATGCCACGCTGCGGAAAATGCTGGAGCAACAGGCGCAGCCGCGCTTCTGGCCGCTCTATGAAGCCAGCGCCGGCCGCTGGCACAATGGCAAGGACGTTGTGCTGATCGGCGATGCGGCGCATGCCATGATGCCATTTGCCGCTCAAGGCGCTGCCATGGCGATCGAAGACGCCTTCGAACTCGCCGGCATGGTTGCTTCGCGCCCGCTTCCCGAGGCGCTGGAGCTTTTTGAAAGACACCGCGTGCCGCGCATCGCGCGGCTGCGCCAGCGCGCCGCCTTCAATCAATTCGCCTACCATGCCCGCGGCCCGGTGCGGCTGGCGCGCAATCTCGTCTTGTCCATGCGTCCGCCGCAAAGCCTCGCGGCGGATCTGGATTGGATCTATGGCTACCGCGCCATCGGCTGATCAGACCTCCTTTGCCGCGGCAAAGCCCTTTTCGATATCCGCCTTGATGTCGGCGATATCCTCGAGACCGATCTGCAGGCGCAGCACTGGCCCTTCGGTCGGCGCCTTGGTGACGCGCCGGTCCTTCAGGTTGACGTGCAATGCGAGGCTCTCGAAGCCGCCCCAGGAATAGCCGAGGCCGAAAATCCTGAGCGCATCGAGAAAGGCATGCGCCTTGGCCTTGAATTTCTCCGGATTGTCGACGGCCAGCACGAAGGAGAAGATGCCGCTCGACCCCTTGAAGTCGCGCTTCCAGATGGCGTGGCTCGGGAAGCTCGGCAGGGCGGGATGCAGCACGCGCGCGACCTCCTCGCGCCCCTCGAGCCATTGCGCGATGGCAAGCGCGCTCTCCTGATGCCGCTCCAGCCGCACGCCCATGCTGCGCAGGCCCCGCAGCACCTGATAGGCGTCATCCGGCGCACCGCAGATGCCGAGCTGGCCATGCGCGTCGAGCAATTGCTTCCAATGCGCCGCATTGGCGGAAACCGTTCCCATCAGGATGTCGGAATGGCCGGCCGGATATTTCGTCGCCGCGTGAATCGAGACGTCGACGCCATGATCGAGCGGCTTGAAATAGAGCGGCGTCGCCCAGGTATTGTCCATGGTGACGACGCAGCCATGCCGGTGGGCGGCGGCCGAAATCGCGGAAATGTCCTGCATTTCGAAGGTGTTGGAACCGGGTGCCTCCGTATGGACCAATCTGGTGTTCGGCTTGATCAGCTGCTCGATGCCGGCGCCGACCAGCGGGTCATAATAATCGACCTCGACACCGAGGCGCTTCAGCATGGTGTCGCAGAAGAAGCGCGTCGGCCCATAAACCGAATCAACCACCAAGGCATGATCGCCGGCGGACAGATAAGCGAGGAAGGGTATGGTGACCGCCGCCAGTCCCGACGGCACGATGACCGTTCCCGCCGATCCCTCCAGCGCATCCATCGCCTCGCAAAGCGCATCCGTCGTCGGCGTGCCACGCGTGCCGTAGGTATATTTCTGGTCGTGCGTCTCCATGGTCCGCGCATTGGCAAACAATACGGTGGAGGCCCGCACGACCGGCGGATTGACGAAGCCATGATAGTCGGACGGCGAATAGCCGATATGGGACAGGCGCGTATTGATGCCGGCGTCCTGCAACGGAGTGTCTTTGTCTTTCATGCCTGGATATGCCTTTGGTACTGTGGGACTTCGATTTGTGGCGATCAAGTCCCGCCGGGTCAACCCGGCCGCAACCGGAAAGACCCTAACTTACTTAAAACCTAAAATAATAAGCCGGCGGAAGTTTCCGTTGTTTTCGCGCATATTTTTGGCAAAACGCCGCCTAAATAGCAGCCAAACGCCTCATTTCGTGCCGTGCCGAGTGAAAATGCCGAATAATTCCTCAATAATTCGGGCAGCGTCTTGACCGGAAATGCATTTACGACTGTGATAGGAACGCTCGCACCTGGGAGAGTGAGGGAACAGGGTTCTCCGGGAACCACCTTCGGGAGCGATACAATTTTAACAATAAAACAATAAGCAAAGGTTGGGAAAGATGAAAAAGTTTGCTCTGTCCGTATTCGTCGGCGCTGCGGCACTGGCATATACGACGTCTGGCGCGTCGGCTTCGACGCTGAGCGACGTGAAGGCCAAGGGCTTCGTTCAATGCGGCGTGAATTCCGCCCTGCTGGGCTTTTCGCAGCCGGACGCGTCCGGGAACTATGCCGGTTTCGACGTCGATCTCTGCAAGGCCGTTGCCGCAGCCGTCTTCGGTGATGTCACCAAGGTGAAGTATACGCCTCTCAGCGCGAAGGACCGCTTCACGGCTCTGCAATCTGGCGAAATCGACCTGCTGTCGCGTAACACGACCTGGACCGTCAGCCGCGACTCGGCGCTCGGCCTCAACTTCCGCCCCGTCACCTATTACGACGGCCAGGGCTTCATGGTCCGCAAGGAACTGAACGTGAAGTCGGCTCTCGAACTCTCCGGCGCAGCGGTCTGCGTCCAGTCAGGCACGACGACGGAACTCAACCTCGCCGACTATTTCAAGACCAACAACCTTCAGTACAATCCGGTGGTCTTCGACAAGCTCGAGGAAGTCAACGCCGCCTACGACTCCGGTCGTTGCGACGTCTACACCACCGACCAGTCCGGCCTTTATGCCCTGCGCCTGACGCTGAAGAACCCCGACGACAACGTCGTCCTGCCGGAAATCATCTCCAAGGAGCCGCTCGGCCCGGCCGTCCGTCAGGGCGACGACCAGTGGTTCGACATCGTCAGCTGGACCGCCTATGCGCTCGTTAACGCCGAAGAATTCGGCATCACGCAGAAGAACGTCGACGAGATGAAGAGCTCCTCGACCAACCCGGACATCAAGCGCTTCCTGGGCGCCGAACAGGGCTCCACCCTCGGCACCGATCTCGGCCTGACCAATGACTGGGCCTACAACATCATCAAGGGCGTCGGTAATTACGGCGAAGTCTTCGACCGTAACATCGGCGCGGGCAGCCCGCTGAAGATCGCTCGTGGCCTGAACGCCCTGTGGAACAAGGGCGGCATCCAGTACGCACCGCCGGTCCGCTAAGCCCCGGCCGCATGATTTCGGAGAAAGGCGGCCTCCGCCTTTCTCCTTAGAAAACAAGCCCGAAACGGGCACACTGGGGAAATAACTCCGCATGGCAACAACCACGAATTCGCCCGAGGGCGAAAGCTCCGTCGTATCCACGATTTACAATCCGAAGGTCCGCGGCCTGTTCTATCAGGTCCTTACCCTTCTCATTTTGCTGGCGATCGGCTGGTTCATCGTCCACAACACCATTCTCAATCTGCGCGCGACCAACCAGCCCTTCGGCTTCAGCTTCCTCACCGGACGCGCCGGTTTCAATCTCGGGCAGGCGCTGATTCCCTTTTCGAGCGACTCGACCAATACCAACGCGCTCGTTGTCGGCCTGCTCAATACGGTCCTGATCTCGGTGTGCGGCATCATCGCCGCGACGATCATCGGCTTCCTCGTCGGCATCGGGCGTCTTTCGCACAACTGGCTGATCGCCAAGCTGAGCCAGGCCTATGTCGAGCTCTTCCGCAACATCCCGCCGCTGCTGGTCATCTTCTTCTGGTATAGCGGCGTGCTGGTCTTGCTGCCGCAGGCGCGCGATGCGCTGCACCTGCCGTTTTCCACCTATCTCAGCAATCGCGGCTTGGCCGCTCCGAGCCCGATCTTCGGCGCCGGCATGTGGATCGTCGGCCTTGCGCTCATCATTGCCATTGTGGTGGTATTTTTCGTGGCGCGCTGGGCTCACAAGCGTCAGGCCGCAACCGGCAAGCAGTTCCACACCATCTGGGTATCCGTTGCCCTGCTCGTCGGCTTGCCGCTGCTCGCCTTCCTCGCGACCGGCATGCCGCTTTCCTTCGATTATCCCATAGCCGGCAAGTTCAACCTGACCGGCGGTTTCGTCATCGGACCGGAGTTCATCTCCCTCTTCCTGGCGCTTTCCTTCTACACCGCATCCTTTATCGCCGAAATCGTGCGCGGTGGCATTCGCGGCGTGGCTAAGGGGCAGTCGGAAGCGGCCGGTGCTCTCGGCCTTCGCGCGTCCGCCATCACCAGATTGATCGTCATTCCGCAGGCACTGCGCATCATCATCCCGCCACTGACCAGCCAATATCTCAACCTGACGAAGAACTCATCGCTCGCCATCGCCATCGGTTATGCCGATCTCGTTGCCGTGGGCGGCGTCATTCTCAATCAGTCCGGCCGTGCGATCGAGGTCGTCATCATATGGATGATCGTCTATCTCACGCTCAGCATCCTGACTTCGCTGTTCATGAACTGGTTCAATGCCAAGATGGCTTTGGTGGAGAGATAAGATGTCCGACACAAACCAAGGCTTCGTAAGCAAGACCATCCTCCCGCAGCAACCGGCTCCCACAAGCGAGAAGGGCGTCGGACACTGGGTTCGGAAAAACCTGCTGGCAACGCCGAAAGACACGGTTCTGACCATCATTGCCATCGTCTTCCTCGCCTGGGCCATTCCGCATATCGTCAACTGGCTGTTCATCCAGGCGGTATGGATCGGCACCGACCGCACCTTCTGCGCAACGGCCGTACAGGGCGGTACGCAGCCGGATGGCTGGAGCGGCGCATGCTGGGCCTTCGTCCGCGCCAAGTTCACCATCTTCATGTTCGGCCTCTATCCGCCGGAAGAGCGCTGGCGGCCGATCCTGGTCGCAATTCTCACCGTTCTGATCATCGCGCCCCTGCTGATCCCCTCCGTTCCCAGGAAGGGGCTGAATGCCATCCTGGCCTTCATCGTGCTCCCGATCCTGGCGTTCTTCCTGCTTTACGGCGGGTTTGGCCTCGAGGTGGTGGAAACCAACCGGTGGGGCGGGTTGATGGTGACGCTGGTCCTCTCCTTCGTCGCGATCGGGGTATCCATTCCGTTCGGCATCATGCTGGCGCTCGGACGACGTTCGAAAATGCCCGTCATCCGCATGCTGTGCGTGCTCTTCATCGAGGTCATCCGCGGCATTCCGCTGATCACCGTGCTGTTCATGGCCAGCGTCATGCTGCCGCTCTTCCTGCCGCAGGGCTGGACGATGGACAAATTGCTGCGCGCCATGGTCGGTGTGTCGCTGTTTACCTCGGCCTATATGGCGGAAGTCATTCGCGGCGGCCTGCAGGCCGTTCCGAAAGGACAGTTCGAAGGCGCCGATTCACTCGGCCTCGGCTACTGGCAGAAGATGCGCCTGATCGTGCTGCCGCAGGCGATCAAGCTGGTCATCCCCGGCATCGTCAACACCTTCATCGGCATGTTCAAGGACACCTCGCTGGTCTCGATCATCAACATGTTCGACCTGCTCGGCATCGTCCGCCAGAACTTCGCGGATGCGACCTGGGCAAGCGCCGTGACGCCGATCACGGGCCTTGTTTTCGCCGGTTTCATCTTTTGGCTGTTCTGCTTCGGCATGTCGCGCTATTCAGGCTTCATGGAACGTCATCTCGACACTGGCCACAAACGATAAAAATTAAGGGAAATAAGACCATGGCTGACGCCCAACCGAAAAAACTGACCATTTCCGACACGGAAGTTGCGGTCGAAATCATTGGCATGAACAAGTGGTACGGTGATTTTCACGTGCTGCGCGACATCAACCTCAAGGTCATGCGGGGCGAGCGCATCGTCATTGCCGGCCCCTCCGGCTCCGGCAAATCGACGATGATCCGCTGCATCAATCGTCTGGAAGAGCACCAGAAGGGCCAGATCATCGTCGACGGCACGGAGCTGAGCAACGATCTGAAGAAGATCGACGAAGTGCGCCGCGAAGTCGGCATGGTGTTCCAGCACTTCAACCTTTTCCCGCACCTGACGATCCTGGAAAACTGCACGCTGGCGCCGATCTGGGTGCGCAAGATGCCGAAGAAGCAGGCGGAAGAGATCGCCATGCACTTCCTCACCCGCGTCAAGATCCCCGAGCAGGCGGCGAAATATCCGGGCCAGCTCTCCGGCGGCCAGCAGCAGCGCGTGGCGATTGCCCGTTCGCTGTGCATG
>JASGEG010000017.1:0-16375 GCA_047606605.1 Rhizobium sp. | reverse complement strand
GGGTAAAGGCGCCGGAACAGCAGCGGCCGGCGGGAAGAGCCCGGCTGCCTGGCGCAGAAACTGCGAACGCGGGTCTCCTTGAAAATATCGTAGCCGGCGAAAACTTCGTCGGCCCCCTCGCCTGTCAGCACGACCTTCATGCCCTCCTCGCGCACATGACGCGACAGCAGATGGAGCGGCGCGGGCGCCGTACGGATGACCGGTTTTTCCGTCTGGACGATGACCGCCGGAAAGATGCCGGATATCTCCTGCGGACCGCAGGCAACGGCCGAATGACGCGTGCCGAGTGCCCGGACCATCTCGTTCTGAAAAGGGCTCTCGTCATATTCGGCGGTGTCGAAGGTGACGGAAAAAGTCCTCAGGCCCGCCGTCGCATGCGGCTTGGCCAGGGCGCAGGTGATCGATGAATCAAGCCCGCCGGAGAGATAGGCGCCCACCGGAACATCGGCCCGCATGCGGATTGCCGTGGCGTCGCCGAGCAGGCCAAGCAGCGCTTCGGCGACGTCCACCTCATTGCGCGCATCCGCCCTTTCCCCGGCATCCGGAAAGGAGACATCCCAATACTGGCTGATCGAAACGCCATTGCCGTCGACGATCATCAGATGGCCGGCGGGCAATTCCGAGATACCCTTGAACATGGTGCGCGGCGGCACCGGCGCCCACATGGTGAACACCTGATCCAGCGCGAACGGATCGATCTCGGCATCGATCCCCGGCACCTTCAAGAGCGCCTTGACCTCGGACGCGAAGAACAACATCCGCGCATGTTCGGCATAGAAAACCGGACGCACGCCCATGCGGTCGCGCGCGATCAGCATCTGCTGCCGGTTGGCATCCCAGATCGCGAACGCGAAATCGCCGTTCAGCAGATGAACGCAATCGGCTCCCAGATCGCGATAAAGATGAATGATGACTTCGGTGTCGGAGGCAGTGCGGAAGACATGTCCCCTGGCTTCCAGGGATCGGCGCAGTTCCACATGGTTGAAGATCTCGCCATTGAAACTGATCGAAATGGAACCGTCGCCATTCGACATCGGCTGCTGTCCATCGGCCAGACCGACGATGGACAGGCGACGATGCCCGAATCCAACGCCGGTGCCAGTGAGGATTCCATCCTCATCAGGCCCGCGGTGCTTGAGCGACCCGGCCATTCGCCGCAGCAGGCTCACGGCGTCGTCCGTCGCCATGCCATGTCCGAAATATCCCAGAATGCCGCACATACAGATTCCCCGCTGGAACTGAGGCATTGAAAACGCCGAATGCAACGCTCCCCGTCGTCCATAAGATTGTCGGTGCGAGCGGGGGGAAGCAATGGCGCAATCGGACTACCCCGACTGGCAGGAGTAGACATAAGCGCGCTCCGCCGAAGTTAGGTAACCCGCATGCCCCGGCGCCATCGCCTTTACGCACCCGGCCTGCGGTGGGAACATCCGCTCAAACGAGAGCAGGCAAAGCGAAGGGGCGCGTCCGGCTCACAGGATAAGAAGGATGAAAATCGTGACAGACGATGCGAGAGCGAACCTTACGCGGACAACGAACGACGAACCTCACTTCACGCGACAGACCGAGGACTTTCCCATCATGCCGACAGGAAAAGAAGCCACCGCGACCTTCATGAATCTCGAATTCGAGCTGGGACCGGACGTTCTCGTGCCGCGCCAGGAGACGGAGCTCCTGGGGGCGGTCTGCATCGATCGTCTCAGTCAGGGCGTCGTCACGCCGACCGTCGTCGACATGTGCTGCGGCTGCGGCAATCTGGGAGTGGCCATCGCGATGAAGATTGCCGACGCGCAGATCTGGTCCTGCGATCTGACATCGGCGACGGTCGAGGTCGCCTGGCGCAATGTCATCCGTTTTGGCCTGCAGGACAGGATGAGCGTCGTCCAGGGCGACATGTTTGAAAATATCAGCGGGATCGGCCTGGAAGGCCGGGTCGACCTTGTCGTCTGCAACCCGCCCTATATTTCGACCAGCCGCCTGGAGGTGGACCGCGCGCATCTTCTGGAAAACGAGCCGCGAGAAGCGTTCGACGGCGGCCCGTACGGGATTTCGATCCAGCAGCGTCTCATCCGGGATGCGTTGACATTCCTGAAGCCTGGCGGCTGCCTGGCCTTCGAGTTCGGCGAGGGACAGGAGCGGCAGGCCGCAGTGCTGCTCGCACGGACACGCGCCTATGCGCCCGTTCAGTTCATTCTCGATCCATCGGGAATTCCGCGCGTCGCACTCGCCGTCAAGCTGGCAGGTGGTCAGTAGAGCCATCCGATGCATGTCAAGAGATGCAGGATGGATAAACCGGCCACCTGAACGCAGCATGCCGACTATGTGTGCTGGCGGAACTCCAGAAAATCCGGGTCCGCCATTGCCCATATCGCCGCCTGTGTACGGTTTCTGACGTCGATCTTGCGCAATATGGTCTTGATGTGGACCTTGACGGTGCTTTCGGTGATTTCCAGTCTGCGTGCGATCTGCTTGTTCGATTCCCCGCCCATGACCAGTTTGAGAATCGACTTCTCCCTTGGAGAGAGATTGCGAACGCCGTTGGCGACCTTCGTCACCTGAACGGCTGCCGCAGCCATGCGCATGTCATGCTCATGAACATCGAAAGCACTCGAACCGGTTTCCGGGCAGACGACCATGTCGTCCGGAACAAGCTGTTTCTCCGCAAAGGACGTCGTGGCGTCGAGCGTCAGACTTCGCAAGCCAGGCTTGTCATCCGACAACGCGGCCGTCCGCGAATCCTCCCGACCATTCCCATGTGAAACGGACCAGCCGGAGATCACCGAGCATTCCTCGGAGATCAACTGCAGCGCTTTCACGAAGCTTTCCGACGAAAGCCCTTTATGGAGATAGCCTTTCGCACCGCGATCAAGAATAGCGGCCGCCTCTTCATGATTATAGACATCGGCGAGCACGACGACGCGCGCATTTGGATTGATTGCAAGCACGGCCGTCACGAAATCCAGGACCGCCACATCGACAACCGTTCCGATTACACATACCGCAAGAGGCTCCATCTTTGGCAGGTCATGGAGATCCTCCAGCGTTTCCCCCATTCCGACAACATCAAAGGATGACAGTCTGAGGATCAGCCGCGCACCCTCCCGGAATAAGCGGCTGGAATCAAATATATACGCCGGGCTGAGCATAGAAATACCCCCCTTTCCCGACAAGAAAGACGAACAATCCCAATTTTCAATCTATTTGAGCCCGCCATGCAACGATTACGCGCATCTGAATTAATAAATAGTTTATCGGTGTTGTCAAATACTTTTATAAAACAGAAACTTTGAATATCTCGAAAACAACCCAAATATGATCAAAAACAACGCTATTATATTGTATTTATACCTATTTCATAAGAAACGATATTCGTATCATAACTCGTATTAGTTCGTTCGAACGATGCCCCTTGGAGTTACCCCCTCTGTTTCCTTGCAAACCTGACGCCACAAATGGTGTGCTTTGCCCGAGGAAACACGGATCGGCCGACAATCTCTGCCGTAACCACACCCATAGAGGAGCGTCCCGTGAACCAACTGCCGAAACTCGGTCAAGACATCAGATCGCCGCAGACCATGCCGGTGATGAGATACACGCAGCGACAAGGGGCATTGAGCACGCATGTGAAGCGGGCTTTCGATATCTGTGCCTCGCTTGCCCTGCTCCTGGTCACCGCTCCGCTATTCGCCGTCATCGGCCTGCTGGTCGCGCTGGATGGCGGTCCGGTCATCTATCGGCATACACGGGTCGGCAAGGGCTTCGTGCCGTTCAATTGCCTGAAGTTCCGCACGATGATGCTGGATGCCGACGGCTGCCTGCAGGAATATCTGTCGTATCATCCGCAAGCCAAGGCCGAATGGGTGCGCGATCAGAAGCTCCTGTTCGATCCGCGCGTCACGCCGACGGGACGATTTCTGCGGGCAACCAGCCTCGACGAACTTCCTCAGCTGATCAACGTGCTGCGCGGGGACATGAGCCTCGTCGGGCCGCGCCCCGTCACCAGCGCGGAACTCAGCCACTACAACCGGCATGTCAGCGAATATGCCAGCGTGCTGCCGGGCATTACCGGCCTGTGGCAGGTGAGCGGCCGCAATGATCTCTGCTACGAGCGGCGCGTCGAGCTCGATTGCGAATATGTGCGGCGGCATACGTTCCTCATGGATTTCAAGATCCTGATACGGACGGCCGGCGTTCTTCTGTCCCGCAAGGGAGCCCGATAGCCATGGAGACCGTCCCCACCTCCGATGCTGCCGCCATCGATGACGGCATCCGCCCGGAAACAGCCGGCGTATCGGTTCTCATGGCAACCTACGCACGGGAAGAGGCGACCAATCTGCAGGCAAGTCTCGAAAGCCTGCGAACCCAGACGCGCCCGGCGGATCAGATCGTGCTCGTCATCGATGGTGCGATAGACGACGCCCAGGAAAAGGTCATCGCGAATTTTGCCGCTCTGGACGCGCCGTGGGAATTCACGGTGCTGCGGCTGCCGAAGAACGGCGGTCTCGCCCGCGCGCTCAATGCCGGGCTTGGTGTCTGCACGCGATCGGTGATCATGCGCATGGACAGCGACGACATCTGTCTTTCGGACAGGATCGAGGTCGAGGTCGACTTCCTCGAAGCCCATCCGGAGATCGGTCTCGTCGCGAGCTGGGCCGAGGAATTCTATCATGAAAATCCGCAATCGACGCGTTTGCGCGTCGCGCCGACAACGCATGACGCCGTCGTGCAGGCCCTGCGCTGGCGCAACGTCATCGTGCATCCGTCGGTGGCGATGAGAGCGCATTTCCTGCGATCGGCCCAAGGCTACAATTCGAAATTCGGTCTTCTGGAAGACTACGACCTCTGGATCAGGCTGGTGCTGTCAGGCGTGCGTTTTCACGTGATCCCGAAGGTCCTGATCAAGGCACGCACCGGCATCGGCTTGAACGAGCGCCGCGGCGGGTGGCGCTACGTCACCAACGAGGTGCGTTTCAGGCTGCATTTCCTGAAGGCGGGCTTCCTGTCCTTCAGTCAGTTTCTGGTCGTTACGACCCTCTACACCGGCTTCCGCATGATCTCCGGAACCCTGCGGGGCAGAATGTATGCCTTCGTTCGCAACTGAAACCACTCAGGGAGGCAATGAAACGCAATGACAAAACAAAATCCAGTCGATCCCGTCTCTCCGATCGCGCGTCTTGCTCCCGCGACCGAGAACCATGCGTTCGGCGCCGATGCGATCCAGGCTGCGCCGGGAGACGAGGAAGCCCACTATTCGCTGCGCCGGTTTCTTCTTGGCGGAACGGCCGTCATTGCAATCGCGCTGCTTGCCTGGCCGATGCTTCCACGCGTCTATGAATCGACTGCGACCCTGGTGCTGCGTCCGACCGACAATGAAGGCCAGACAGATTATGCGCAGGCCATGCGGCAGCCTCTGGACGAGAACTCCATCGTCTCCGCGCTCGACGCCTTCACCACCGTCGCACTGGCCCAGACCGTGATCGACGCCAATCAGCTCGCCATGGACGACGAGTTCAAGGTGAAACAAGGGCTGACCGGCAGGGTGCAGGGTGCGGTCGTCAGCATGCTCGACAGCGTTCTGCCGCAAACCCTGGCGCGCGACACGCCCGCGCCCTCCGCGAAGGACCTGATGGCGGGCAATTTGTCCCCCGAGGACGCACCGGACGCTTCCAAGCTCAGGAATAATCTCTGGGCCAAGCTGGTGATCAACCGGAACCGCCTGTCCTACACGGTCAATGTCGGTTTTCGCTCCAATGACCCGCTGAAGGCGGCCATGCTGACCAGATCGCTCGTGTCGGCCTATCTCGACACCCAGGTCAAACGCAAGGCCGAGAATGTCGATGGCATGAACCGGCTTCTCGAGGATCATGTGCGCCAGGCTCGCGATCGAGCCGACAGATCGGCCGCCGCGATGGAGGCTTTCCTCGAGACATCGGGCCTCATCGATCAGGGAGCCCAGATCTCGCTCGAAAGCCAGCTCGGCGCGCTCAGCACGGAACTTGCAACGGCGCGCGCGCATGCCATCGACGCGCAGACCCGCGCGAACAATCTCGAGCTCATGAAGTCGAAGGGCACTTTGGACAGCGCCCCGGAAGTTCTGGCATCGCCGACGATACAGCGTCTGAACCAGAGCCTGACCGAAAGCATGTCGCGGCTTGCGGTCATGTCGACGGAATCGCGCAGCATCCAGGAGCAGGCGCAGGTCGAACGCGACCGGATCGTCGCCAGCGTTCGCGTCGAAGCCGACAATTGGGACAAGCGCGAACAGCTTCTCTCCGCCGAGATCGACAAGATCCGCCAGGATATGATCGAGCGGCGCAAGGCGAGCCTGCACCTCGATCAGCTGCGCCGCGAGGCCGAAAACGATGCCCAGGTTCTGGCGGATGCCCAGACGCGGCTGAAGACCCGGGCGCCGACGCTGGAGGCCCTGAAGCCCGATGCGGAGGTGCTCTCGCCGGCAACGGTTCCGGTCAAGCCGGTCTTTCCGATCCTGCCGCTCTATGCGGCCGGCTCTCTCGGCATGGCGTTTCTCGCCGGCGCCGGCATGAATGCGTCCGCGATCCGTCGCGATGCCAAGCGGCTGTTGAAAATATGACTGCGCGCGCCGACAGTTCGCTCGACCGGCGGCGCGGTCCGGGCCTGGCTCTTGCCTTCCCGCTTGCGGTCGGCTTTGCCTGGCTCGGCCTCTGCCTGGCCATGCCGCAACATCCGGTAGCGGCCATGGCGCCGTTCGGCATCATCGGCGCCGCCGGATTTGCTCTGGTTGTCATCGCCGCCGCCCTTGGCAGGCGCTGGGCCGTGGCCGCACTGCTCGTCTTCGTCATTTTCGGCCTGAATCTCAGCTTGCGCCAGCGCGTCTCGGGCGAGACGGGACTGGATTGGCAGAACGGGCTGAAGCTTGTCACCTGGATGCTGATCCCTCTCGTCTGCCTTGCCAATTTTCAGCGCCTGCTCGCCTATCTTCGCGAGCCGACCATCCTTCTCGGTGCGCTTTACGGCGTGCTGGCGATTGCCTCGGGCGCGTGGTCGCTGACACCGGCCTATACCGTCGCCAACGCCTTGGGCTTTGTCGCCTATCTGATGCTGGCGTGCCTCTGCATTTCCGTACTTGGGCTCGCCGCCACATTGCGCCTGGCCACGCTGACCCTCCTGGCGTTTGTCGCCTTGGGACTGGTGGCGGCAATCGTCCTGCCCGGCGCTGCCTGGCTGTCCCCCTCGGCATTCGAAGCGAGCTTCCGCCTTCGCGGTCTTTCCGGCCATCCCAATGTTTTGGGCGAGCAGGCGGCGGTGCTGGTGACCTTCGCGATCATCTGCCATCGCCGCGGAATCTTCAGCCGCTGGCTCTTCGTCGCGATGCTGATGACCGGCTTTGGAACGCTGATCGCCGCCGACAGCCGCACAAGTGCGGCCGCCGCCGTCGCTGCCTGCATCCTCATTGAACTGCGCGAGCGGCGCTATCTGCGGCCGATGGCGGCGATCGCTCTCGTTGCCGGCGCCGTCGCACTTCCCGTCATCGCAGTCGGCGGGCTCCCAAGTCTGGCGCCGTTCCTGGGCTCCTTGTCGCGCTCCGGCTCCGCCACGGAGATCATGACATTGACCGGGCGCACCGAACTATGGGCGGTGGCATCCGATCTCATCGCGCGCAAACCGCTCTTGGGCTGGGGCTTCAACGGCACGGAGGCGCTCATGGTGGGCAGCGTCGGACGCAACTTCGCCGGCGATCCCGTCAATGCCCACAACATGTACGTCCAGACGCTTCTGTGCATGGGCTTGCTTGGATCGCTCCCCGCATTCGCCTTTCTCGGCATTGCGATCAAGCGGATGGTGACGAGGCCCGACGCCATCCGGGATCAGGTCGTCCTCTTGGTGCTGATCATCGGCATTGCCGAAGTCGGCCTGTTTGCCACGCCCGGTCTTCTGACGCTTGCCTTTTTCATGGTGCTTGCCGGCGACGTTTCGTCTTCGCCGCAGCCCGCCGCAATTCACAGCCCTATCGACGCTGCCCCGGAGGGCATCAACCCATGATGTGTTCTTTCGTACATGGTTGCGGATCGGCTTGCGCTGCAGCAGCAGGCACCAACGCGTCACGCAATGCGGTGGCATCATGACGACCGCCTTCGACACGAACCAGACGCCGGAGATCTCCGGCTTCGCCACCAGCCGCGTGCCGGCGGTGTTCTATCGGCTGCGTGTGTCCCGCCGCCTCGCCTGGTTCGGCTGGCCGATTACCTATGCCGTCGGCACACTGCTGCTGACCATGCTCGGCAGCGGCACGACCCTGATGGCCGCCCGCCTGCTCGATCCTGTCCAGTTCGGCACTTTCGCCCTTCTCACAAGCCTGTTTACCTATGCCAGCCGCGCCGATCTCGGCATGTCGCAACTGGCCGACAAGCGCATTCCGGGACGATCGAACGACGTTGCCGCCCATGCCGGTCTTGAAATCCTCGTGACGCTCTGGATCGTCGGCGCGATCGCCTTGGCGGGCAGCCTGTCCATCGTGCTGCTGGTCGACGGGTTCGGGATGGACCTGCCGGTCCTCGGGGCGACATTTGCCATCATCGGCGGCATCACGGGCATGATTGCCAACGGGCCGGTCACCCTGTTCCGCGCCGCGTCAAGGATCTGGGAATTCACCGTCCTCGCGCTGGTTCTGCAGCTGGCCATGACGGTGCCGCGTCTGGCCGGCCTGCTCCTGGGCGGTGTCGACGGTTCCTTTGCCGCGGTTGCGATCTATTACACGCTTTGCGCGCTGCTGCTCGCCCGTCCGCTGCCGCACCTGAAGAAGCGACCGCCGCTTGCCTTGATGGCGAAAGCCGCATTGCCGCTTTTCGCCTTCAACGCGTCATGGACGTTCTATCTGAGTGCCAACCGCTGGATATCGTCCGTCCTGTCTTCGCCGCACGATCTCGGGCTGCTGTCGTTTGGCGCAAGCCTGGCCATGATCGGCCTGGGCATCATGGCCGCCGTCGCGCAGGTCCGCTATCCGAAGATGCTGGCGAAGATGAGCGGCCAATCCGTCAGCAAGGATTCGGCCGTCGTCGAGAAGGAGGTCCTCGCCGTCACGCTGGCGCTCGGTCTCATTGCCCTCTGCGCGGTCTTCGTCAGCGATCGCACGATCGCCACGATCTTTCCGGCCTATATGGAAGCCGTGCCTGCGACGATCGCGCTCGCGGTCTCCTGCGTATCCTTGGGCGCCATGGTCTGGATCGTGCCGATGATCATCGTCAGGTCGCACTCGCCGGGCCTGGATTCGATGAAACTGCTCGGCGTCGGCCTCGGTACGCTGTTGATCGCGATGACGATCGGCAACCGTGTGGCCGGCATCGATGGGCAGGCCTGGGGCAATGTCGCCGCCGGCCTGCTGATGCTGGCCGCAATGGTCGCGCTGATGCGCCGCCTGGGCATGCTGACGATGACCGCCTCATGGCGGATCGTCGGCCTGCAGGGCGTTTTGGCACTCGCGCTGGCCTGTCTCGCTTTCTTCGGCTCGGCACAAGCGGCGGCCGTCAAGCAGACCCCGGCGCACGCCCCGATCGCCGGCTGGAAGACGATCTTCACCGACAATTTCTCGACGCTGGACCTTCAGGCGAATGGCAAGGGCACCTGGAAGCCCTTTTACCCATGGGGTGCGCGCAGCAATGACAGCAATGGAGAGATGGAATACTACGTCGATCCGCGACCGAACGGTGACGATGCCGCCCTGCAGGCCTTGGCGCCATTCACGATCGACAAGGGCATCCTTGCCATCCGGGCGTCGAACATTCCCGAAAACCTCCGCAGCCATGCGAGAGGATTTGCCTATGCCTCGGGCATGCTGACGACATCAGGCCGTTTTTCATTCACCTATGGCCGGGTGGAGATCCGTGCCCGGATGCCTGGCGGAAAGGGCCTTTGGCCGGCCTTCTGGCTGCTGCCGGCGGACAGGACCTGGCCACCGGAAATCGACATCTTCGAGGTGCTCGGTCACGACACGCGAAAACTGCATGTGACCGCCCATAGCGGCGTCGACGTTCCGAACGGCGCGAGATCGGCGCAAAAAAGCGCGGAGATCGCCACCACGGATCTGTCCCGCGACTTCCACGTCTACGGCGTCACCTGGACGAAGGACAGTCTCGTCTGGTCTCTGGACGGACAGACCGTCTTCTCGACCCCGACGCCGCCGGACATGCACAAGCCGATGTACCTTCTCGTCAATCTGGCCGTCGGGGGCACATGGCCCGGATCACCTGATACATCGACGCGTCTGCCGGCAAATCTCTTCGTCGATTGGATACGGGTCGAACAGCCCGAGTTGAGTAACGCAGTACAAGAAAAGGGGATCACGCAATGAAGATCATCAGCCTCTCGGCGTTCAGCATTGTCGCTGCGCTTTCGTTGTTGCCTCAAAAGGGTTTCTGCGATGAGCAGGAGGCCTACAAGCTCGGTCCCGGCGACATCTTGCAGATCAGCGTGTTCGGCGTTGCCGACTTCACACGCCGCGTGACCGTCAATATCGACGGCAACATCTCCGTCCCCTTCCTGGGCGAACTGCATGGCGAAGGCCTGACGATTGGCGATCTGCGCGTGGCGCTGACCAACGGCCTGCGGAAAGATGGACGGATACAATCGGCCGACGTTTCCGTCGAAATGGTCGAACTCCGGCCCTTCTATATTTCCGGCGACGTGTCGCGTCCCGGCGCCGTGCCCTATCGGCCCGGCTTGACCGTCAGGCATGCGATCGCGCTTGCCGGCGGCTATGACGCCTTGCGATTTCGAACCGAAAATCCGCTGATGGCCGCTCCGGATCTCAAGAGCGAGAATGAGGGCCTCTGGATCGACCTCGTCCGGCAGAAGGCCCGCGCCATCAGCCTGAAGGCGGAGCTGAACAAGCGGCCCGAGATCGATCTCAACAGCCTTTATTCCGCGCCGCTGCAGCGCAAGACGCTGGACGAAATTGCCGCCTTCGAGGAAAGCGATCTGCGGATGCGGCTCGACAACTACGCCAAGCAGCGCACATTCCTGCAGATTGCGCTCAGAAACGCCGAAAACACTGTGAAAGCGCTGGAGGACAGGCAGGCACGCAACGAGGAAAGCATCCGGCTGCAGCAGGACGCGGTCGACCGGATGAATATCTCGGCAACCAAGGGTCTCGTCATGGCAAACCGGGTCGACGATGAGCGCCGGTCGCTCGCCGAAATCCGCAGCCAGCAGGGCGATACCGAGGCAAGGCTCGTGCAGGCCCGGCACGACAGGGACGAACTCGCCCGCAATATCGAGGTGCAGGACGAACAGCACAGCACGCAGCTGAACGACTCCCTGCGCGATACCTCGATCGAGATCGAAAAGCTTGCGGGCCGCATTCGAGCCTCGAGTGAAAAGCTGCTCTATACGGGCGCGGTCAAGGCACAGATGCGCGGCGACCAGGGTGGTCCCTCACTGGTCATCTACCGTAAGAACGGCGAGCAAACGATGCAGATCGCCGCTCAGGAAGACACGCCGATCCGGCCGGACGACATTCTCGAAATCAGCATCCGGCCCGAACAGATGGTGACATCTGCGAACAGCCAGTAGAGTGAGAAGCTGGCGAAACGCGAATGCGTCCTTCAGCAGATCGAGGCCGACGAGCGCATCAAACGCCCTCTCGACACCATCACACAATGCGTCCGGCCGGACGCATTGTGTGGGCGATATCTGCAAAAGCCGCCACGGATCAACGAAAGATATCCCGCTGCCGGTCGACGCGGAGGTCGTAGCCGGCAGCGGGATCGCTGCCCGGGCGGACGATCTGTCCTATGCGCCTTGGGTGGACGACACCTGCTTCGTCGAGGGGCGCAGGACATTGTCGAGGGCAAAGCTGCCCGCGCCGGCGAAGGCGACATAGAGGAAGATGAAGCAGAACATGATGGCGGCCTCGCCCATGTTGAGTGCCGGCCAGAAACCCTGCGGCGCGTGCGCCATCCAGTAGGCGGCCGCCATCTCGCCGGAGGCGATGAAGGCTGCGATGCGCGTGAAGAGCCCGACCGTTATCAGCAATCCGGTCACGATCTCGATTGCGCCGGCAACAAACATGATGGTGGGCAGCGGATCGGGCACGCCCGGGATCGCTGCCGGAAACTGGAAGAACTTCATCGTCGCATGTTCAAGGAACAGCAACGCGGTCACGATCCGCAAAATAGCGAGGACATGAGGCGTCCACTTGGTGGTGTTCGGCATGGCATTTCTCCTGACTGGCTGTTGACGCACTCAAATGGCTGTCGCCTTGAGCGCAAGATTTTCGTTCGTGAACGACATCACCGGCTTGAGCACGCCTGCGATGTCGCTGGTCTCATCGGCATGTCGGCGGGTGGGTGGCTCGCCCTACCGCCGGAAAGGCGCATTGCTTCTTTCGATCAAACGGTTTCCGGCACGGTGCCGAAGCGGAAGCTGGAGGCGGTGAGGCCGCCGGCGAAGTCGGTCTGATGGTAGGTGACGGCACCGGGTTCGTCCCTGGCCGCGCCGACCACCACCATCAGCGGGATAAGATGGTCTTCGCGCGGATGCGCGGCACGAGCGCTGGGAGCCTGCTCCCATTCAAGCAGCCGCTCGGCGCGCTCATAGGGAGACGCGTGGACCAGCGTCTGCTGGAGCCATGCATCGAACTGGCGGGACGGCTCATGGCTGCTGGCGTTCCGCATCTCCCGCAGATTGTGATAGCTGAGGCCGCTGCCGATGATGAGCACTCCTTCGTCGCGCAGTGGCGCCAGGGCTCGTCCGACTTCGAGATGCAGAGCCGGATCATAGCCGATATCCAGGGAAAGCTGCACCAGAGGGATATCCTCCTCCGGGTAAAGCGGCTTCATGATGCTGAACGTGCCATGATCGTAGCCGCGCGTCGGATCGAGCTTGGCATCGATTCCCCGCGCCTCAAGGAGGCCCTGAACCCGCTGGGCAAGCTCTGGCGAGCCCGGCGCGCCATATTTGATGTGATAGAGGTACTCGGGAAAGCCGTGATAGTCGTAGACCATCCCAGGATTGGCGCCGGATGAAACGGCAAAGCCCTGTTCTTCCCAATGGCCGGAAATCACCAGAACCGCTTTGGGTACATTGCCGAGTTCGGCGCGCATCTCGACCAGCGATTGCTCAAGCTTGTCGAAGTTGCGGCGGAATCCGTCGGTGATATAGGGCCAGGGGCCGCCGCCGTGACTGACGAAATAAGTCGGGAGCCGAAACTTGGTCACCTGTTATATCCTTGTTGAGCCGCACCGGTCACGAGTGCGAAATCGCGGAAAAGAGCCTTGCCCGCGTTCCTGCCGCCAATCTGAGCCTTTCATGAATGTTGATCAATGCGCCTTACGTTGAAAGAACATTTCCTATATATTGATGATCCATGGATAGTTTGACGAGCTTGCGGGTCTTTTGCGCAGTGGCTGAGCTGAAGAGCTTTACGGCGGCAGCCGAACGTCTCGGCCTTTCGCCGGCAATGGCCAGCAAACATGTGATGCACCTGGAAAACCGGCTGGGAACCCGGTTGCTGAACCGGACCAGCCGCCATGTCAGCATGACCGAAACCGGCACGCTCTACTTCAACCAGACCAGGCAAATGCTCGACGGGCTGGACGAGGTGGAAGCCGCCGTCAGCAATGTCACCGTCATGCCCCGCGGGGTTCTGAAGCTCAGCGCTCCTGTATGGATCGCCAATACGCTGATCGCGCGAGCATTCGCCGAATATCACCAGCGCTATCCCGACGTGCGCTTCGACATGGATCTGAGCGGCCGGATCGTCAATCTCGTCGACGAGGGATTTGATCTCGCCTTGCGCGCGACGGCGCCCGAACGGCTGGACCCCAGCCTTGTTGCGCGCCCGCTGATGAAGATCACCTTTCACCTCGTCGGATCTCCGGCCTATCTGTCGCGCACCGGCCGACCGGCCCGGCTGACCGACCTCAATGGACACTCGCTGCTGGCCTATAGCGGCATGAATGCAAGCGGCGGCATGACCATGGAGGGGGCGGACGGCCCCGAAACGGTGAACCTTCGGCCGATCATGCAAAGCGAAAATGAGAGCATGCTGCATTTCGCAGCGCTTGAGGGCATGGGCCTTGTCTTTTTGCCCGTATGGATGACGCAAAGCGATGTTGCCGAAGGCAGGCTGGAGATGGTCCTCCCCGAAACGGTGAAATTCACCGCAACCCTGCATGCGGTCTATCCCAGCAGAAAATATCTCTCCGCCAAGGTTCGCACCTTCATCGATTTTCTGGCGTCAAGGAAAAATCTATGCTCGGGAACGGACGAGCCGCCGGCAAACCCAACTTGACCCGAGCGGAACGCGCTCGCGCCAATGGAATGGCATTCACCGGCCGTGTCGAACCAGCCGTCACCACATAGCCAATGCCGGCCATTCAACAGCAAATGTCCACAATTAGGTAGCAACTGCCACCATATCCGCAAGCTGCCAGTTTCGGGATCTTCGTTGGCGCATTTGCATCCCTGAACGACGCGGGGACGGCAACTTGTCAACTCGGCTGGCGAGGGATTATGCGAGTTGTACGATTATATGCCGGGTCGTGGGCCCGTTGAATTGGCGCAGACGGTCCCCAGCAACTCAATCGTCATCGCCTGCGCTTTTGCAGGAATCTCTGAAAAGCCCTCGCGGTACAGAAGCCTCCTCATGATGGCTTCCGCGAACTGCGGGTTCATTTGGCGAGCGACGTTCAGGGCCTTCTCACATTGATCTTTAAAGGGTGACAGGGATTCGACAGCATAATTCATCCCTAAAGTCTTCATCACGCAGGCGAGGTCGAACATGTCGCGTGGCTGCATCGATGCCCCGCGATAGTATATCTTCTTTGCAAGAATTTCCGCAGGAGTCTCAAGCAAGATGTCTCGCCCGCGCAACCGGGCTTCCATCGTCGGATTAGCAGTCAAGCTTGGGGCGCAGATAAAATCGATCTCGCCGAGATCTTCAAAAGCGATCTTTCACGCTCGCGATCCATCGGATTGATAACCATCTGGGTTGATACCGAGTGTATAGCGCTGCGTCTGCGGATTGAGATACGGCAAAACTTGCGGATCTTCGAAGAAGATGTCGACATCAAAGCTTTCGCGGTGATCGATATGGAGCATCAGGGCTGTGCCACGCCCAAAAGTCCAACGGACGACTAATGTGAATTCGGAGTTTGCCTGGTCGATGATACTCGCAGCCTGGTCGAACAAGTCGCCCCATCGGCTTCCGATATATTTGACCAACTATGCCGCCCGCGCCAAGGGCAGCGTGTAACCAGCGAGTTCTGAGAACTTCCGTGCGAGATCCGAGGCAGTCACCGGATCGACATGCATTTCGTCCAAAAACGAGTTTTGCAGGCCCTCGTCCACCTCAGAGAAGAAGGAGAATGCCGACGGATCGAAATGATCGGCGCTGGCAGGATCAGAAATCTTTGATGCCAACTGCTCAGCTGAAAGCATCGTCCCGTAAGGGGCGTTGACAGTGGACAGAACCTTGACCGTAACAATTGACATCTTCGGCACTCGAACTTTCTACAACCAATATAGCGTCGTAGTGCTTGACAAACAAGGACGCCGGTAGCCTAGCTCGCCGCGCGACGGCAGCGAAATCGCATGCCATACTCCGCCCTCAAGTTGTGTCTGCGATAGCTAATCCACGAGGCGCTGTTCGTCCCCCTAGAGATCGCGGAACCATGCCTTGGCGATAAATTGCTATCCAATTGCGAAAATACCTTGAGGAGACGGCATATCCCCAAGTAACCGAATAGGCCGTCACATCCGAACGCACATGACAAACAGCGGAGTTGCCGCAACGGCAACGACTGTGGGGCAGCCAACGGTCAAATAATTCGGATCTCTATTGCTGCTTATCGGATCGCATACCGGCACAAAAAGAAAGAAGGCCCGGAGGGAAACCGGACCTTCTCCCTTCTCTGATCGGAGGTCAAATTCGGATCAGATTAGAAGCTCCGCTCGAAGCGAAGGATACCAGCCCACTGGTCTTCGTTGATCGAATCCCAGTTGGTGTAGGTGACTTCCGGCTCGACCAGGAGATTCTTGACCGGGTTCCACTTGACGTTCGTGGTTGCGGAGAAGATCTTCGAGTCGGTGTAGGCGACCTGGAAGTTCCACTTCAGCTTTTCGTTGATCGGAACGCTCGCGCCGCCCCAAACTGCCCAGTCGCCCCAGCCGATGTCAGCAGCGTCGCCGCCACCGTTCGCGCCAGCGTACTTGTTCAGCTTGCTGCCATCGGTGTTGTAGCCACCCATGACGAAGGCCGAGAAGACGCCGAAGTCGGCATCGATGCGAGCCTTGATGGCGCCTTCTTCAACGATCGAGTCATAACCGCCGACGACCTTGAAGCCGAAGTTGCCAGCCTTGTAGCCAACACCGACGACAGCGTCCGGAGCGTAGTGGT
>JASGEG010000016.1:0-11073 GCA_047606605.1 Rhizobium sp. | reverse complement strand
GGGCGACGATCGAGAATATCAGCGACTTCGAGAACCTGCAGGCTGCGCTCCAGGAATTCACCACATCGCCTTCCGACGAGACGCGTCAGGCGCTTGGCGACAAGATCGATGCGCAGGCGGCCGGCGTTCAGCGTCTGAACGGCCTGCTCAGCGATGAGCAGCGCGCCAAGATCTCCGCCGTGAAGGCGCTTGCCGACAGGATGCGCGCCCAGGCGACCACGCTCTGGAATATCCGGCAGAAGCAGGACGCCGATGTCGAGGCGATCCGCAAGGCGGTGCAGGCCATCGAGGCGAGCGGGGCCGCTGCGGCCAAGCAGATCGACATCATCCGCAAGGATTTCAGCGACAAGGAGAGATTTGCCAAGGAACTGCTTTACGACGCAGCGGCTTACAAGGGCCTGTCGGAGAAGATGAGCAACCTGCGCATCCAGGTGCAGATGGCGACCGATGCCGACGAAGAGGTTTCGGATGCACGAACCTACACGGATGCGATCCTGAAGCAATTGGTGACCTCGCAGGCGCTGGTTTCCACGCGCGGCGCCGGTCTCGTCAACAATGCAGCCGATGCGGCCAATAAGCTCGACGCCGTCCTGAAGGGGAGCGGCACCTCCGACCAGAAGGTCGAAGCCATAGGGCCGATCCTGCAGAGTTTCGTGAAGATCGAAGGCGATATGACCCTGCAATCGGCGAAAAACAGCGATACCGCCGCCGGTCGTTTCGTCGGGCTCGACAAGATCATCGACGGCCAGAAGGAGCTGCTGGATCGGGTCGATGCGGTGCTCAGCGTCATCGACCGCCTGACCCTGCATGCGGCGCGCATGGAAAACGTCCGCGACGCCGCCTCGCGTGATGCCGTGGTGGCCGATCTGGCCGAACTGCAGGAGGCCGCCGCCAGGATTTCGGCGCTCGGCCAGACCAATGCGACGATGCGGGATCTTACCGCCCGCACCAAGCCGCTGATCGACAGCGTCACCAAGGGCTCGGCCGACCTGTTGCAGACGGCGGCGGATTGGAAGACGGGCCGGGTGGAAGCGAACGGCATTTTGACGGATGCGATGACGTCCCTGCGTGGCTTCGTCGCTCAGGCACAGGAGATCGGCAAGGAAGACAGCGAGCGTTCGGCCAATGTCTCCGTCATCGCGATGATCCTCGGCACGCTGCTGGCGATCGTCGGCGGCCTGATGCTGGTGGAGACGCTGCGCGGACCGTTGAAGCGGGTGACCGAGATCATGACGCGGCTTGCCAGCGGCGACCTGGAAGTGGCGATCGACGGCCGCAATCGCGGCGACGAGATCGGCGACATGGTGCGTTCCGTCACGGTGTTCCGGGATGCGGCGCTGGAGAATGTCCGGCTGGAGCGGGAGGCGGAGAGCGCCCGCGCGCTGTCGGCGGAAGAAGCAGCGCGGCGCGCGGCCGAGCGCGCCAGGATCGAGGTGGAGCAGAAGCAGGCGCTGAACGCGCTGGCGGATGTGCTTGCCAAGCTTGCCGACGGCAATCTCGAAGACGGCATGCGGGAAGACCTCTCCGCCGATTTCGTGGAAATGGCCTTCACCTACAATCATGCGGTGGAAGCTCTGCGCGAAACCCTGACGGATGTCCGCTACACCGCCGAGGAAATCAAGGGCGGCACAGGCAATCTCGCCACCTCCGCCGACGATCTGGCGCGCCGCACCGAGCAGCAGGCGGCCGCGCTGGAGGAAAGCTCGCGGGCGCTGCATCGCCTGAATGAGGTTGTCCGCTCGACCGCCGATCGCGCCAAGCAGACCGCCGCCTCGGTGAACGAGACCCAGGCCTATGCCAGCCAATCCGGCGAAGTGGTCGCCAAGGCGGTCGGCGCGATGGGCGAGATCAATCGCTCGTCGGAAAAGATCGCCACCATCATCGGCGTTATCGACGAGATCGCCTTCCAGACCAATCTTCTGGCGCTGAATGCCGGCGTCGAGGCGGCTCGTGCCGGCGAGGCGGGCCGCGGATTCGCGGTCGTCGCCCAGGAGGTTCGCGAGCTGGCGCAGCGCTGCGCCAATGCCGCCAAGGAGATCAAGGGGCTGATTTCGGCAAGTTCGGCGCAGGTGCGCAGCGGTGTGCATCTGGTCGAGCAGACTGGTGCCGCGTTGAGCGAGATCATCGACCACGTCAGCGGTGTCCAGCGGCTGGTCGCCGACATTTCCTCGGCGACGGCCGAGCAATCCACGGGCATCGAGGAAGTGACGCGGGCGGTTGGCGAAGTCGAGCTGATCACGCAGCGGAATGCGGCCATGGTCGAAGAGAACAACGCCGAGATCCACGGGCTGCGCCAGCGCGTCGATATGCTGTCGGAGAAGATCGACCGTTTCCGGACCGGAGACGGAAACGAGATTCATGCGCATGACGACAACGGCCCGCAGCGATATCGCGCCGCGTGAGATTTCACTTTAGAAAATCGCGATAAATGACAGGAGCGCCGGAGCAATCCGGCGTTCTCCTATTTCGGGCTGATCGAAATCTAGCCGCCGGTGACGCTCATATGGCGTGCGACCGCGGGCCGGTTGTGCGTGCGGTCGATGATGAAGTCATGGCCCTTCGGCTTGCGGGTGATGGCTTCGTCGATGGCGGCATGGAGGAGCGCGTCGTCCTCGGTGGCGCGCAGCGCCATGCGCAGGTCGGCGGCATCGTTCTGGCCGAGGCACATATAGAGCGTGCCGGTGCAGGTGAGGCGCACGCGGTTGCAGCTCTCGCAGAAATTATGGGTCAGCGGCGTGATGAAGCCGAGCCGGCCGCCGGTCTCCTTGACCTCGACATAGCGGGCGGGGCCGCCGGTCTTGTAGGGAATATCGGTCAGCGTGAATTGCTGTTCGAGATCGGCCTTCAGCTTCGACAGCGGAAGATATTGATCCGTGCGATCTTCCTCGATCTCGCCCATCGGCATCGTCTCGATGACCGTCAGGTCCATGCCGCGGCCATGGGCGAAGCGCAGCAGCTCCGGTATCTCGACCTCGTTGAAATTCTTCAGCGCCACGGCGTTGAGCTTGATCTTCAGGCCGGCTTTCTGGGCGGCGTCGATGCCCTCCATCACCTTGGCGAAATCGCCCCAGCGGGTGATCGCCCGGAATTTGTCGGGATCGAGCGTGTCGAGCGAGACGTTGATGCGGCGCACGCCGCAATCATAGAGTTCGGCGGCATGGCGGGAGAGCTGCGACCCATTGGTGGTCAGCGTCAGTTCCTCGAGTTCGCCGCTCTCGATGCGCTTGCCGAGTTCGCGCACCAGAAACATGATGTTCTTGCGCACCAGCGGCTCGCCGCCGGTGAGCCTGATCTTGCGCACGCCCTTGGCGATGAAGGC
Organism: Rhizobium sp.; assembly: GCA_047606605.1. GTDB lineage: Bacteria > Pseudomonadota > Alphaproteobacteria > Rhizobiales > Rhizobiaceae > Rhizobium. The sequence goes on along the minus strand of JASGEG010000016.1, from coordinate 7,754 downwards.
GGAACAGAGCCGGTTCAGCTCTTCCAGCGTCAGCAGGTCCTTCTTCGGCAGAAAGGTCATGTTTTCCGCCATGCAATAGGTGCAGCGGAAATCGCAGCGATCGGTCACGGAGACGCGCAGATAGGTGACGGCCCGACCGAAAGGATCGACCATCGGAGATGCATCCGCCACAAGCGGCGCCCCGCTGCCTATCGTACCGACAATGCTGTTCACGAAAACCTCCGTTATCATGCTAATGTGTGCATAGGCGATTGTTGCGTCAAGGGAAATGCATTTCGAATGCACTTGCGCGCGAACGTGTCGCGGCCTACTTCTCGCCATAGCTATTGAAACGCATGGGAAGATCGATGAGCGACGTCTGGCCAACCGAATTGAGGGTCTCGAAGGATCGCAAGCACCTGGTGGTGAGCTTCAATGACGGCAAGAGCTTCGATCTGTCGGCGGAGATGTTGCGCGTGCTGTCGCCCTCGGCCGAGGTGCAGGGGCACGGGCCGGGACAGAAGATCACCGTTCCGGGCAAGCGCAATGTCGGCATCATGGCGATGACGCCGACCGGCAACTACGCCGTGCGCATCGGTTTCGACGACATGCACGATACCGGCATCTTCACCTGGACCTATCTGCGCGAACTCGGCGAGAAAGGTGCGGAGCTCTTCGCGGCCTACGAGGCTGAGCTGACGGAAAAGGGCCTGAGCCGCGATGCGGCAGGCAGGTCGCATCAATAGCGTTTTGTAGGTGGGGGGCAGGCATGACGGGCAGGGGCAGGCAAAGCTGGCAGCGGACCAAGGGCGGCAAGAACGAAAGCAAGGTGTCTTTCGTCGAACTGTTTTTCGATCTCGTCTTCGTCTTTTCGATTTCGCAGCTGTCCCATGCCTTGGCCGGCCATTTCACGCCGCTCGGCGCGCTGGAGGCCATCATGCTGGTCTTCGCGGTCTGGTGGGTATGGGTGTTCACGGCCTGGGTGACGAATTGGCTCGATCCCGAGCGCATGCCGGTGCGCATCATGCTGCTCGTGCTGATGTTCGCCGGGCTGGTGCTCTCGGCCTCGATTCCCGAAGCTTTCGGCGAAAAGGCGATCTTCTTTGCCTGCGCCTATGTCTTCATGCAGGTGGGGCGTTCGCTGTTCACCGCCTATGCGCTGAGGGGCGTCAATGCCGGCAACTATCGCAATTTCCTGCGCATATCGAGCTGGCTGATCCTGTCGGGCATCTTCTGGATTGCCGGCGCGATCCTCGGAGGCGAGATGCAGCTGATGCTGTGGCTGGCGGCGCTGGTGATCGAATATGCAGCGCCCGCGCTTGGTTTCCACACGCCCGGTCTCGGCAAATCGACCATCGAGGACTGGGATGTCTCCGGCGCGCATCTCGCCGAGCGCTGTGCGCTGTTCATCATCATCTGCCTCGGCGAATCCGTGCTGCTGGCGGGGAAAACCTTTGCCGAGGAGCCGCTGTCGCTGCTGATGATCGCCGTGTTCATCATTGCCTTCGTCGGCACGGTCGTCATGTGGTGGATCTATTTCCAGTTCGGCCATGAGCGCGCAGCACACCGCATCGAGCACGACGAGACGCCCGGCAGCCTGGCGCGGCAGGCCTTCACCTATGCGCATATCCTCATTCTTGCGGGCATCATCCTGAGCGTCGTCGGCGACGAATTCCTGTTCTCGCATGCCCGCGATCCGGCCGACTTGCACACGGCGGCCGCCATTCTCGGCGGCCCGGCGGTGTTCCTTATCGGCAATCTCTGGTTCAAGGGGGCGACGACCGGCAGGCCGCCGCTGTCGCATATCGCCGGCCTCGTCGGGTTGGCGCTGCTGCTTCTGACCTTGCCGATGGTGGTGGTCTATCAGCTCGGCGTTCTCGCGACGGCCGTGCTGATCGTCGTGGCGATCTGGGAATATGCATCGCTGTCGCGCGCCGTTCCGTTGGCGCGCCCTCCCGGCAGTCACTGATCGCCGAGGGCTTCCAGAGGCTCGCGCTCGTCCTGCAGCAGCAGGCCGATGATGCGTTCCATGTGTTTCGTCATGAGCTCGCATTCCTCGACCGGCGCGTCCGAGAGCATGCGCGTTATGAGATCGTTCTGGATGACCATTGCCTCTTCCGTCACCCGCCGGCCCTCATCGGTGAGATAAAGCCGCAGGATGCGCTTGTCGTTCTTGTCGCCGCGCCGCTCGAGCAGGCCGCGCTTTTCCATCTGCGGCAGGAGCATGCTCATGTTGGAGCGCCCGACCAGCAGCTTGCGCGCCAGTTCCTGCTGCGAAATGCCTTCGAACCGGAAGAGGTTGATGAGGATATCGAGATGCGGCGTCTTGATGTTGAGATGACCGAGCGCCCGGCTGAGCGATTGCTGCATCAGCTGGCAGGCGCGGGCAACGGCGATCCAGCTGTGAAAACGCGGATGATCCCAGGGCAGGGATTGATTTTTGTTCATTGTTGTACTTTATTGTTCATAGTTGAACATATTTCGAGAGTCCCACTATGCCACCCTTTGCGCTCAAGGTCACCCGGCTGGGATTGTCCAGCCTCAGTCGCGTTTCGCCAAGGCTCGCCGGACGGGCTGCCTTCAAGCTCTTCTGCCTGACGCCGTCGCGGAAACCGCAGGGCGCCAAGGCCAAGGCCGCGCATGCAGAGGGCAGGGCGCGGCTTGCCTCCGCCGAGGCGATCATGCTGTCCTTCCGGGGTGGCCGCGCGATGTCCTACCGCTTCAATGGCGGCGCCAAGGGCAGACGCCCGCGTTACCTGATCGTCCATGGCTGGGGCTCCAGCAGCGAATATATGTCGGAACTCGCGGTTTTTCTTGCCGATACGGGCGCGGAAGTGATCACGCTCGATCTGCCGGGCCATGGCCGCTCGCCGGGGCGTTTCCTCAACCTGCGTCTTGCCGTTTCCGCAATCGCCGCGGCGGCGAAGCGATTCGGTGCCTTCGATGCGACCGTCGGCCATTCCTTCGGCGGGGCTTCGGTGGCGCTGGCTGCGGCGGGCTTCCTACCGGATGTCGAGCCGGTCCGGCCGGAGCGGCTGGTGCTGATCGGCGCGCCGAGCGCGATGAGCTGGCTGTTTACCGATTTTGGCGGACTGATGCGGCTCGGCCCGGCGACGCAGGCGGCGCTCGAGGCCGAGGTCGGCCGCGTCACCGGCAGGTCGCTTGAGGATTATGATATCGACCGCAGCGTGCGTGATCCCGGCAGGCCGATGCTGGTCGTCCACGCCGAGGACGACAAGGAAGTGAGCGCCGATCATGCCCGCGGCTATGAGAGTTCCGGCGGTGACGTACGCATGCTGTGGGCGAATGGTTTCGGCCATCGCCGCATCGTCAGCGCCGCCCCGGTGCTGACGGCCATCGGCGAATTCCTGGCCGAGGGCCAAATCTCCGAAACGGATGAAAATGCGCTCGAAACCGAAGATGAAAGGGTGATATCCTTTGCCCGGACTCGGGCGCGACGCGTGTCATAGCGACGTCATGCCTCGTGTCTAAACCGCCGAAATCCGGCTTTGAAAAGGCGCGAGGCAACATGCGGATCATTACGTCCGTCGAAGAGTTGAATGAACTTTATGGCGTGCCCGGCGAGGCCGCGATCGCCAAGGTGACGAGCGCGCTGACGCCGCTTTATCGCCGGATGATAGAGGCCTCCCCCTTCATGGCGCTGGCAACGGTCGGTCCGGAAGGGCTCGATTGCTCGCCGCGCGGCGATCTTGGCGGTATCGTACGGGTGCAGGATGCCAAGACGCTGCTGCTTCCTGACTGGCGCGGCAACAATCGCGTCGATTCGCTCGCCAATATCGTCCGCGATCCGCGCATGGCGCTGATGTTCCTCATTCCCGGTTCGAATACCACGATGCGGCTCAACGGCCGCGCGGTGGTCTCCGTCGAGGAGAGCCTGCTGGCGAGTTTCGACATGGACGGCAAGCATCCGCGCAGCGTCGTGGTGATCACCATCGACGAGGTCTATTTCCAATGTGCGCGAGCGGTCATGCGTGCCGAGCTCTGGAACACCGAGCGGTTCATCGATCCAGCCGAACTGCCGACCCCCGGCATGCTGCTGAAGGCGGCAAAGGACGATTTCGATCAGGAAACCTATGATCGGGAATGGCCGGCACGCGCGGCCAAGAGCATGTGGTGATTGGGCAGCCGTCGATGCGGCAGCAGCCCGTTCATGCATGCCTCAGGTCCTATAGATAAGCCAGTTCTTGCTGAAGTCTTTCTGCATGCCGTCCTGATAGGCGGAGCTGCAATTGCGGCCGGCATTCTTGGCGCAATAGAGCGCGATATCCGCCTTGCCGTAGAGTTCGCCGGGATCGGCGGCTTCTGATGCCATGCACAGGCCGAGCGAGATGGTGACCGGCCCGTAATCCACCCTGGTGCGCGAGTTCTTGAAAGGGGTCGTTTCCAGCGCGTGGCGAATGCGCTCGCAGGTCGCCATCGCTTCTTCCGGCGTGTAGCCTTCCAGCAGCAATGCGAATTCCTCGCCGCCGGTTCGGGCGACGAAGGTCTCGCGCCGCACATTGGCACGGATGACCGAGGCGACGGTGGCCAGGATCTTGTCGCCGACCGGATGGCCGAAACTGTCGTTGATCCGCTTGAAATGATCGATGTCGGCCAGGATCAGCGCGGTGACGGGCCGAGCCATCTGGTTGTCGAAGATGCCGGCCAGGCGATCGTCGAAAGCGCGGCGGTTGGATAGCCGCGTCAGCGCGTCGGTATTGGCGATGCGCTTGTATTCATCCAGCTCCTTGCGGACCTGATCCATTTCCTGGCTGCGCTGGCTGACGCTCTCGACGGTCTTCTCGCCATGCGCCATCGTATCGCCGGTGGCTTCGGCCAGAAGGCTGATGGCGCCGCGCAACAGCTCGGCGCTGTTGTTATTCTTCGACATGATGCGCTGGCAGGTTTCGCCCAGCAGCCGGTTGTAGCTTTCGAGCGAGGTCTGTTCCTGTTGCAGCGCGCGCAGGACGCCATCCAGTTCGACGATGATGCGCGCATGCGCTTCATCGAAAACGCGGCTGGCATGATGGGCGAAGTATCTTGCGCCGATGGCATCCAGCTCTTCTTGCGTGGCATTGCTGCCGAGCGCGGCGAGTTCGCGGGTCAGCGCGGGATTGGAGCCGATATAGGCTTCGTAGAACAGCTCGTAATTGCGCGGAATGGGCGCAACCCCCATGGATCGCATGGCATAGGTAATCTGTCCTGCCACGTCGGGAACTTGCGCTTTGGGCGCAACCACCGTACTCATCGGCAAACTCCATAATATCGATTTATGAAAGCACTAACTTTACTTAGCCTAAGAATCTTAGAAAAGGAATAAGTCAATTAAAATCAAATTTTATCTGTAATCTAAGAGCTGAAATTAATTGTATTCGTATATTGATATACTTAAAAAGAAGGCGCCGAGCGGCGCCTTCTTTTAGTCTTTTCTGGTGCAAGCGATCAGCCCAGATTGAGCTCCTGGAAGAAATCGTTGCCCTTGTCGTCGATGACGATAAAGGCGGGGAAATCCTCCACTTCGATCTTCCAGACCGCTTCCATGCCGAGTTCCGGGTATTCCAATACCTCGACCTTCTTGATGCAGTCCTGGGCGAGGCGGGCGGCCGGACCGCCGATGGAGCCGAGATAGAAGCCGCGATGCGTCTTGCAGGCCTCGCGCACCGCGCGCGAGCGGTTGCCCTTGGCGAGCATGACCATCGAGCCGCCGAAGGACTGGAACTGATCGACATAGCTGTCCATGCGGCCCGCCGTCGTCGGCCCGAAGGAGCCGGAAGCGTAGCCGGCCGGCGTCTTGGCCGGGCCAGCGTAATAGACCGGATGATTCTTCATGTAGTCGGGCATGCCTTCGCCCTTTTCCAGGCGTTCGCGGATCTTCGCATGCGCGAGGTCGCGGGCGACGATGATGGTGCCGGTCAGCGACAGCCGGGTCTTGACCGGATGGCGGGAGAGTTCCGCGAGGATATCGGCCATCGGCTTGTTGAGGTCGACGCGGACCATCGATTCGGAGAGCTTCGCCTCGTCGATCTCCGGCATGTATTTCGACGGATCGGTTTCGAGTTGCTCGATGAAGATGCCGTCGCGGGTGATCTTGCCCTTGGCCTGGCGGTCGGCGGAACAGGAGACGCCGAGGCCGATCGGCAGCGAAGCGCCGTGGCGGGGCAGGCGGATGACGCGGACGTCGTGGCAGAAATACTTGCCGCCGAACTGCGCGCCAACGCCGAGGCTCTGCGTCAGCTTGTGGATTTCCTTTTCCATTTCGATATCCCGGAAGGCATGTCCGCTTTCGGAGCCCTCCGTGGGAAGACAGTCGAGATAGCGCGTCGAGGCGAGCTTGACCGTCTTCAGGTTCATCTCGGCGGATGTGCCGCCGATGACGATCGCCAGATGGTAGGGGGGACAGGCGGCCGTGCCGAGCGTCAGGATCTTCTCCTTGAGGAAATCCAGCATGCGGTCATGGGTCAGCAGCGACGGTGTGCCCTGATAGAGGAAGGTCTTGTTGGCCGAGCCGCCGCCCTTGGCGACGAAGAGGAATTCATAGGCGTCGGTGCCTTCCTCATAGATGTCGATCTGCGCCGGCAGATTGTTCTTGGTGTTCTTTTCCTCGAACATCTTGATGGGGGCGAGCTGCGAATAGCGCAGGTTCTTCTTCTCATAGGCGTCGAGCACGCCCTTGGCGAGTGCTGCGCTGTCACCGCCTTCGGTCCAGACGCGGCGGCCCTTCTTGCCCATGATGATTGCCGTGCCGGTATCCTGGCACATGGGCAGCACGCCGCCGGCAGCGATATTGGCGTTCTTCAGCAGGTCGTAGGCGACGAAGCGGTCGTTGTCGGTCGCTTCGGGGTCTTCGAGGATCGAGGCGAGCTGTTGCAGATGGCCCGGGCGGAGCAGATGGTTGATATCGGCGAAGGCCGTTTCCGCGAGCAGGCGAATACCCTCGGGATCGACGGTCAGGATATCCTGTCCCTTGAAGGTATCGACCGAGACATAGTCGCCGGAAATCTTGCGGTAGGGGGTGGCGTCGGCGCCGAGAGGAAAGAGATCATCAGCCATGCGTGGACCTTTCAATGCCGGGTGGCGGAGGAAGATGTTTGGAAACGATCTAAATCCGTGGAAGGCCAAATGCAATTGTTGATGGCGGCTTAGGTTGTGCGAGGCATCATCCGATCCATCAAGACACGGAGCAGGTCAGCGCTTGTCCCAGCTCGCAGCGCCTTTTAATCCCTTACGGACAGCCAAGGCCACCTGATCAGGAAGTCTATGCACTTTTGTTTGAAGAGATCTGGCTGTGCATTGGCAGGGTTCATGCGCAGCACGCCGTTCCACATGTCATCGAATCCGTCCGGCGCATACACGCTTCTATCGTCGGCTCGTATGCCGACGCGCGCACAGGAAATCAGATAGCGATCAATGCCCTCTTCCGCGCGCTTGAGAGGCGGGTACGGCTTTCCGAATTTCTTCGAATACCAAAGATGCACACGAGCCTGATTTCGAAGCTCGATGCGATCCGACAAGCTTCCAAGAGCCCGCTTCACCTTCTGGATGACGTCGTCTTCGGCTTCCCACGATAAATCTCGATCGTCGAAATAGAAGACATCATAGTCTTTCACGCCCCAGGTCGGCGAATATCCGCTCCTACGATTCCATATTGTTTGAAATAGGCATCCGGCAGTGAGGATGCATTGCGGCAATCCGAGGAGAGGAAGGCGATCGAGTAATTCTCTGTTGATATGGTTCTCCAACACATGGGCGACAAATTCGGACGTCGTTATCGACAT
>JASGEG010000015.1:0-8043 GCA_047606605.1 Rhizobium sp. | reverse complement strand
CCTGCTCGGCAACAAGCTCGTTCTCGTCGCCGCCAAGGACAAGGCCAAGCCGGTCGAGATCAAGCAGGGCCTGGATCTTGCCGCCCTCCTTGGCGACGGACGCCTGGCGATCGGCCAGCCCGAATCGGTGCCGGCAGGCAAATACGGCAAGGCGGCGCTTGAAAAGCTCGGCCTCTGGTCCTCCGTGGAAAAGAAGGTCGCCGGCGCCGAAAGCGTGCGCGCCGCCCTCGCCCTGGTATCGCGCGGCGAAGCGCCCTACGGCATCGTCTACCAGACCGACGTCGCCGCCGATCCGGATGTCGCCATCGTCGGCACCTTCCCGGAAGACAGCCACCCGCCGATCGTCTATCCCATCGCGATCACCGCCAGCAGCAGCAATCCGGATGTGCAGGCCTATGTCGACTATCTGAAATCGGCTAAGGCTGTACCATTCTTCACGCATGAGGGCTTCACCGTCCTGAAGCGGTGAGCCGCATCGTCGACCATAGGCAAAGAGCTTAAGTCTACAGGCTCGCCGGCTGACGGCGGGCCTGACATGTTCTAAAGCATTTCCAGGGCAACTGCGCAGCGGCTTCCGTCCGGAATGCGCTAAGAAACAAAAGGATAGAGCTTTTCCGCAAATCGAAGGAAAGCGGAAACTCTAGCGAGGCGGGACTTGGACATATTGGGCCTGAGCAGCGACGAATGGACGGCGATCGAGCTCAGCCTGCGCGTCTCCACAGTCGCCATGCTGGTGAGCCTGCCCTTCGGCATCGCCGTCGCGCTGCTGCTTGCGCGCGGCAGATTCTGGGGCAAGTCGATCCTCAACGGCTTCATCCACCTGCCGCTGATCCTGCCGCCGGTCGTGACCGGCTTCCTTCTCCTCATCCTCTTCGGCCGCAAGGGACCGGTCGGCGCGCTGCTCGACCAATATCTCGGCATCGTCTTCTCCTTCCGCTGGACGGGGGCGGCGCTTGCCTGCGGCGTCATGGGCTTTCCGCTGATGGTCCGCTCGATCCGCCTGTCGATCGAGGCGGTCGACCGCAAGCTCGAGGAAGCGGCCGGAACGCTGGGCGCCAGCCCGATCTGGATTTTCCTCACCGTGACCCTGCCCTTGATCCTGCCCGGCATCATCGCCGGCATGATCCTGTCCTTCGCCAAGGCCATGGGCGAGTTCGGCGCCACCATCACCTTCGTCTCCAACATTCCCGGCGAGACGCAGACCCTGTCCTCGGCCATCTACACCTTCACCCAGGTGCCGGGCGGCGACGCCGGCGCGCTGCGGCTGACCATCATCGCCGTCGCCATCTCCATGGCTGCCCTGCTTGCCTCGGAATTCCTCGCCTATCTCGCCGGCCGGAGGGTGGATTTCGAATGACGCTTTCGGTCGACATCCGCCACCGGCTCGGCAATTTCTCGCTGGAAGCCGCCTTCACCTCCGATGGCGGCGTCACCGCGCTCTTCGGCCGCTCCGGCTCCGGCAAGACCTCGATGGTCCGCATCATCGCCGGCCTCATCCGGCCCGACCAGGGCCATGTCAGCCTCGACGGCACCCTGCTCGCCGACAGCGACCGGCATCTTTTCGTGCCGCGCCATCGCCGCCGTTTCGGCTATGTCTTCCAGGAAGCACGGCTGTTTCCGCATCTCTCCGTGCGGCAGAACCTGAATTACGGCCGCTGGTTCGCACCGCGGAAGGAACGTGGCGAAAGCTTCGACGGTGTCGTCGACCTGCTCGGCATAGAGGCGCTGCTCGACCGCCGGCCGGCAAAACTCTCCGGCGGCGAAAAGCAGCGCGTCGCCATCGGCCGCGCCCTGCTGTCGTCACCGCGCCTGCTGTTGATGGACGAGCCGCTGGCCGCGCTCGACGAGGCCCGCAAGGGGGAAATCCTGCCCTATCTCGAACGGCTGCGCGACGAGACGAAGGTGCCGATCATCTATGTCAGCCATTCCATCGCCGAGGTGGCGCGGCTGGCCAACCGCGTCGTCGTCATGCGCGACGGCAAGGTGGAGGCGACCGGACCGGCGGTGGAGATCTTCAGCCAGTTTTCCGGCCCGCAGGCCATCGACCGCCGCGAGGCCGGCGTCCTGCTCGAAGGCCGCGTCGAGCAGATCGACAGCGGGCATCGCCTGACCACTGTCGCCCTGAAGGCAGCAAAACTCTTCGTGCCCGGCGAAGCGGCGGGCATCGGCAGAACCGTCCGCGTCCATATTCCCGCCCGCGACGTCATGCTGGCGACCGCCAGGCCGGAAGGCCTCAGCGCCCTCAACATTCTCGAAGGCTATATTCTGGGGATGGGCGCCGCCACCGACGGCACCGTCGAGGTGAAGGTCGATTGCGGCGGCGATATCGTGCTCGCCCGCATCACGCAATTTTCCGCCGAACGCATGGACCTGCGCGTCGGGCTGCCGGTCTATGCCGTCATCAAGACCGTGGCGCTGGAATCCTGAAACGTCAGGGCTTCGTTGCGACGACGTCGTGATTGCGATTGGCTTCCAGCCATTCGAGATCGCCGGCAATCGCAGTGCGCATCGCGCCTTCCATGGCGCGGAACCGCGCCAGCAATTCCTCGCCGAACGGCGTCAGCGCCGCCCCGCCACCCTTCTGCCCGCCGCGCTGCGATTCCACCACCGGCTCGCGAAACATGTGGTTCAATTCGCTGACGAGAAGCCAGGCGCGGCGATAGGACATGTCCATGGCGCGGCCGGCGGCCGAGATCGAACCGGTGTCGCGAACATGTTCGAGAAGCTCCATCTTGCCGCGTCCAAGCCGGTCCTGACCGGGAAACGTGATGCGGAGGATGGGCTTCAAGGTGTCTGATGGAGCTTTGGTCATGGTATCGGCACGTCTCGGTTCGACTCGTGTATACGCGCCCTTCGCCCGCCTGTACATGGAACGATAGGACTGCAAAATGGGACGGGGATTGCCACGAATGGAAGCTCTGGCCGGCCTCTCTCGCGAAGAATCGCCCGGATATGGCGCGAACGAGCCGGTTTTTGCTATAAATCCTGTATCCGCGGCCGATAGATATTGTTCTGCGTCTTGAAACCGTAATGCTTTGGTGCCTATCTTTCTTGTGTGATCGACTCAGATCACCTATGTGCATGTTCTGTTACTCAAGGAAGGAAGAGCACTGACAACAGTACACGCCAAGGGAAGAACGCATGTCGTTATCCCGAAGAGCCCGGAACGTGGCGCCGATGCCGCTGCCCGAGCCCTGCAAGCCGTCCTCGCAAGCCTCGAGGACTCCAAGGCCGAAAATATCGTCACCATCGACATTGCTGGCAAATCCGCGCTTGGGGACCACATGGTCGTTGTCTCCGGCCGCTCGAACCGGCACGTCCTGGCGATTGCCGACCACCTCATCACCGACATCAAGGACGAAGGCCTGGGCAATGCCCGCGTCGAAGGTCTGGAAGGCGGCGACTGGGTGCTGATCGACACCGGTGACGTCATCATCCACGTGTTCCGTCCCGAGATCCGCGAGTTCTACAACATCGAAAAGATGTGGGCCGCACCCGATCTCGACGAGGGCACGCTGCACTAAATCGGTTCCGGACGCACTCCCGGTTCCGGTTGGCAATTTTGAATCGCCGGACAGCATTGCCCGGCAACAATCTATATTTGCGCCGCCATGACGGCGGAAATGCTTGGGAGCGGGAATGCGAATAGGTCTTTTTGCCGTGGGACGGTTGAAAACCGGCCCTGAAAAGGATCTTGCGGCCCGTTATCTCGACCGCTTCGCCAAGGCCGGTCCGGCGATCGGGCTGGAACTGGCGCGCATGATCGAAGTTGCCGAAAGCCGCGCCTCTAACGGCGAAACACGCAAACGTGAAGAAGCCGCCCAGCTTGCCAAGGCGCATCCGGACGGCGGCATCCTCATTCTGCTCGACGAGCGCGGCAAGGCGCTGGACAGCGAAGCTTTCGCCGCATTGCTCGGCACCTTCCGCGATCAGGGCAAGCGCGACCTGACGATCGCCATCGGCGGCGCCGACGGCCTGGACCCCGCGCTTTACGACAAGGCTGACGCCACCATCTGCCTGGGCAAGATGACCTGGCCGCATCAGCTGGTGCGCATCCTGATCGCCGAGCAGCTCTACCGCGCCGTCACGATCCTGTCGGGCCATCCCTATCATCGCGTTTGATCCGGCGCCGCTCGCCACCGGGCTTGCGAAAACAGTTTGGCTTTCCGCTGTTTTGAGTTAACGGAACGCTCACACAGGCGTGTTTTGATTCCCGCCGAAAAAATTACGATGCTTCCTAGGTAATCGCGGCAAATCAGCTTAGTTTCACGCGATCCGAAGGGACCAGGCTCGAACCGACTGGATGAAGACAAGCCCGACCATGCTTTCCCGTCTGCTGCTGCCGTCGCTGGCCGCATGCCTCGGTGTGAGCGCCTTTGTCGCAGGGCCGCTCCCGTTCCACGATATCGCGCTGGCGCAGGATAGCGACGGCGCAGCCGCACAGACGACGGCCGATCCACCCTCCTCGGCCACCCCCGCGCCGGGACCGGCCGATCCGGCTGCCGATCTCGCCCGCAAGCGCGACGAGACGCGCGCGGCGCTGGAGGAACTGTCGAAGACGATCAATCTTTCCTCCGACAAGACGAAGGCTCTCGAAGACAGCATCGCCTCGCTCGACAAGAGCACCGCCAGCCTGCGCCAGGCCCTGATCGACAGCGCCGCGCGCCGCAGGGACATGGACCGCAAGATCCAGCAAAGCGAGAAGACGCTGACGGATCTCGCGGTCAAGGAAGACAAGATCCGCAAATCGCTGCACGACCGCCGCGCGCTGCTGGCCGAGGTGCTGGGCGCGCTGGAGCGCATGGGTCGCAATCCGCCGCCGGCGCTGCTGGTCACGCCCGACGATGCGCTCGCCTCCGTGCGCAGCGCCATCCTGCTCGGCGCCGTCGTTCCCGGCATGCGCAAGGCGACCGACAAGCTCCTCGCCGATCTCACCGATCTCACCAAGCTGCAGGCCGCCACCGCGGCCGAAAAAACCGACCTTACGACCACCATGACCGGCAGTCTGGAGGAAGAGCGGCGCATGGACCTGCTGATCGCCGAGAACGACAAGCTCAGCCAGGAGAATGCCGCCAAGCTCGATCTCGAGCACCGACGCGCCCAGGAGCTGGCGAGCCAGGCGACCAGCCTCGAGGGCCTCGTCGCCTCGCTGGAAAGCCAGATCGGCTCGGTGCGCGACGCCGCGGCGGCGGCGCGGGCCGAACAGCTCCGCCGCGAGCAGCTTACCGAGCAGCAGCGCGAGCAGGCCAAGGCCCTGGCCGAAAGCGGCGTGCCCGATAAAAACCGCATTACGCCCGCATATCCGTTTTCCGACCTTAAACAGAAATTGGAGCTGCCTGTGGCGGGCGACATTCTCCGCCAGTTCGGCGACGACGACGGTACGGGCCACACGGCGATGGGCGTGACCATCGCGACCGGCCCGGATGCGCTCGTCACCGCTCCCGCCGATGCGACGGTCGTTTATGCCGGCGCGTTCCGCAGCTACGGCCAAATGATCATTCTGGATACCGGCGACGGCTATCATATGGTGCTGTCGGGCATGGACGCGATCAAGACGCGCCTGGGCAAATTTGTCTTCGCGGGCGAGCCGCTCGCCGTGATGGGCCAAAAAAGAGTCGCGAGCGCGACCGCATTGGCGCTGGAAACGGACCGGCCAACGCTTTACATTGAATTCAGAAAAGATGGAAAACCGGTCGATTCTCGACCCTGGTGGACCTCCAAAGACACTGGAAAGGCACGCAATGATACGTAGGGCTTCTCTTGTTCTCGTTGGCGCATTGATGGGTGCGACCGCGATGAGCGTCATCTACACGGCGGTGGTGCCGGCGGAAGCCGCTGGCTCGTCCACGTACAAGGAGCTGTCGATTTTCGGCGATGTCTTTGAACGCGTTCGCGCCCAGTATGTGACGCCGCCCCAGGAAGATAAGCTCGTCGAAGCCGCCATCAACGGCATGCTGTCTTCGCTCGACCCGCATTCGAGCTACATGAATGCCAAGGATGCCGACGACATGCGCACCCAGACCAAGGGTGAATTCGGCGGTCTCGGCATCGAAGTGACCATGGACAACGACCTGGTGAAGGTCATCACCCCCATCGACGACACGCCCGCCGCCAAGGCCGGCGTTCTCGCCGGCGATTATATCACCGCCATCGACGGCCAGTCGGTTCGCGGCCTGAAGCTGGAAGACGCCGTCGAGAAGATGCGCGGCGCGGTCAAGACGCCGATCAAGCTGACGCTGATGCGCAAGGGCGCCGACAAGCCGATCGAACTCACCATCATCCGCGACGTGATCGCCGTTGCCGCCGTCAAGTCGCGCGAAGAGGGCGATGTCGGCTATCTCCGCATCATCTCCTTCACCGAGAAGACCACGCCGGACCTCGAAGCCGCGATCGCCAAGATCAAGAAGGATATTCCGGCCGACAAGCTGAAGGGCTATGTCCTCGACCTGCGCCTCAATCCGGGCGGCCTGCTCGACCAGGCGATCAACGTTGCCGACGACGTTCTGGAGCGCGGCGAGATCGTCTCCACCCGCGGCCGCAATCCGGACGAGACCCGCCGCTTCAATGCCGGTCCGGGCGACATCACCGACGGCAAGCCGATCATCGTGCTGATCAATGGCGGCTCGGCTTCGGCTTCGGAAATCGTCGCTGGCGCCCTGCAGGATCTGCGCCGCGCCACCGTGGTCGGCACGCAATCCTTCGGCAAGGGCTCGGTCCAGACCATCATCCCGCTCGGCGACGGCAACGGTGCGCTGCGCCTGACGACGGCGCTCTATTACACGCCGTCCGGCCGCTCGATCCAGGGCACCGGCATCACGCCCGACATCAAGGTCGACCAGCCGCTGCCCGACGACCTGAAGGGCAAGCTCCTGACCGAGGGCGAATCCAGCCTGCCGGGCCACATCAAGGGCCAGAGCGAGACCGACCAGGGCTCCGGTTCGGCCGCCTACGTGCCGCCGGACCCGAAGGACGACGTTCAGCTCAGCTATGCGCTGGACCTCTTGCGCGGCGCCAAGACCGATCCGGCCTTCCCGCCGAATCCGGAAAAGGCGGTCTCCTCCAAATAAGGAAGCGGCGCCGGGCTGGAAACAGACCCGGCGCTTTCATATCCGGGGCATCCTCAGCGCAGCCGATGTCGGAGCGTTCCGGAGCAGACAGTTTCCCGCTGGGGGTGGATACGGACTTTGGGAACGGATTTGCATGCACCGCTCGGCCAGAATCGCGGCCCTGGCCGGAAACGGCCACGCCCGCCCTTCGGGCGCATCCTCGGCGGCCTCTGCCTGATCGCGATCGCCAGCTTTTCCCTCTATTCGGCACTGTTGCGCGACGATCTCCAGAAAACCCAGCCCATCGTCACCACCGAAAAGACAGATCCGACGCCGCCGGCTGGCGACAAGCCGGCACCTGCCGCGCAAACCGGCCTGACGGAGGTCGATCCGCAATCCGGCGCCAATAGCTCGCGCATCGTCACCAGCGACGGCTCGGTCGTGACCATGTTCAGCCCGAACACGCGCGATGCCGATGGCCCGGTGCTGATCAACGCCAGGCAGGTTGGCCAGGACCCGCGCATGGCGGCGACGCCCAACGACAGCCTGTTGGAGGATTCGCCCTTCGGCAGGCTGCCGATCACCGCGCCGAGCGGACTGCGGCCGATGGACCAATATGCGCGGCCCTGGTCCGGCGCCCGCGGCACGCGCGTCGCCATCGTCGTCAGCGGCCTCGGCCTCAGCCAGACCGGCACGCAGCGCGCCATCGAGAAGCTGCCGGAAGATATCACGCTCGCCTTCGCCGCCAGCGGCAACAGCCTGCAGCGCTGGATGCAGGAGGCGCGGCGCGGCGGACACGAGATCCTGATCCAGGTGCCGCTCGAACCTTTCGACTATCCCGGCAACAATCCCGGGCCGGATACGCTCCTGACCTCGCAGCCAGCGGGCAAGAACATCGACAGCCTGCACAAGGCCATGGGCAGGATCACCAACTATACCGCCGAGATAATTCATCACGCCGGTATAGTTGGTGATCCTGCCCATGGCCTTGTGCAGG
>JASGEG010000014.1:0-3115 GCA_047606605.1 Rhizobium sp. | reverse complement strand
CCGGCACTCGCCGCGCTTCCGGCAGAAGATTACGAATACGCCGAGTGGAAGCTGGCGCGGGTGTCGACCGACTATCACGTCGAGTTCGAGCACTATTTCTATTCCGTGCCCCATAACGGGTCGAACCAGCCCTTGCCGTCGTGGATCACGATGATGATGTCATCACCGCGCCGGTGCTTGACGGCGCGCCGCGTGCTCTGCTTCAGATCGATTGTAAATCCCGCCCGTTCCAGCACGGCCGCGCAACGGACGCGTTTCTTGAGCTCGTCTACTTCGTTTTTCTCCATTCTCATTTTCGGCGCCCGTGGCGTCCGCCTTTCCTTTGGCTTGCTTTTCCTCGCATTTTGCGGGGTGGCTGCCGGACGGCCACGAAGGGCGAAGATGGCAAGGGCGCGGCTCGCAAGGTGCTATTCTGCACCTTGGGGTCGGCCGCTTGCGGCCTGCCGCGGCGCAGCCTCCCTTGCCGTCACAGCTCGCAAGTGGCACCGCCGGAGGCAAGAAAGCCGGCTCGACGAGCCGGTCGGCGATCGTAAGGGTCGAATTGGTGGATGAGGTCGAGATCGTTGGCGGCATCGATCTCCTCACGTGGCAGGACACCAAACTCATCGCCGGAGCGAAAGAGGGTGATCGGAACCATCAGGGTACGGGCAAGTTCGAAAGCGTGGTTTTGGGCGAGAGACAGATTGTGCGACATGATGAAGGCTCCATCTTTGGAGCGGGCCATTCCCGCTCGATGGCTTCGGTCAGTGTCCGGCGCCGGGCGCGATCAGCGCGAAGGCGAAGGCCGTAGCAGTGGCAGCTGGCTAGCCGACCCCAGGGTGCGTTGATCGTAAAAGATCCGGCGTTGGACCAGGTAGCCATTGCATGAGAGCGGGGATGGGTCGTTGTGCTGAAGGGGTCACCTTAGGCGGCAGGGATATTGCCGGCTTGTGCTGCTCCGATGCTCGACCGTCAGTGACGATTCTGATACCCAATGGCGCCATCAACAATCTGGTTTGCGATGGTTGGTAACTCCGCCATGGGATAGCGAAGCGCGGTTTTGGTTTACGGCATCTACCATTTGCGGCGAACATCACCGCAAACCACCAAAATGGCAAATCACGCTTCTCGACGCCGAACGACGATCGCGCCTCTTTGACTTGCTCCCCGAAGGAACGCCGGTGAGCAAGTCGCGGCTCATGCGTCGGGATACAGGCTTGGATCGGCAGGCCATAGACAACCTGTTGAAGAGCCGGCAGCTGGAACCCATGGCTCAAGCCGTTTACATCCGCCCGGGTTCGCAAGCGAACTGGAAGCACGCCGTTACCTCACTGCAAAATATCTTCCGCCTGGACGTGGTGCAGGTGGGTTGAACGCGCTCGAACAGCACGGCTTCGCCCATTACCTTCCGATTTCCAGAAGGCGCCGCGTACATCTTTACGGCAAGGATGCCCCCCGAAATGATCGATAGAAAGCCTACCCGGTGTAGAGTTTGTGCGTCACAGAAGGCATGACCACGCATCTCAAGGTATGGCGGCTCTTCTATTGGATGCGAAGCGCCGTTCCTGCTCATGGTTCAAAAAGCTCCCTCCGGCCGGAATGCTTGATGAACTCAGCCTTGGCGGTGGTCACAGGACGCTGATCAAAAGCGGCAACTCGGTGATGGGTGCATCCGATCGAGGCATCGCTATCCAAGAGCCGTGCCTTCGTACGAACCAGGGATTAGGTTCGTCCCTGGTGAAACGGCCAGCGACCAATGCCGTGGCATAACAGGAAGCGGCCCAGCCCTCAGGTGCACTATGTCGCAGCCAACCTCAATGAATGGATAAATCCAGCGTCTTCAAGCCTCTATATCACAGCGCATCGAAAAGCAGATTGAATGTGGCGGACGACAGGCACCGATAGGGCTATTAAGGACGGCACCCTGCATCCTGGTGGTGATTTCCACGACGTTCGCGGAGGGCGCCGGGTCTGCTTGCATCAGGGTGCGTTTCCCATCTAGCCGGCCCGAAAACGATCGAACGCCGTCAGGTATTTGACCAGTGGATCGACATCCTTCCACCGGTAGATCTCCGTTCGCAGAAAATGCAGCTCTTCCTCGAGCTTTTCCTGCGGCAGTTCGACCCACCAGGATTTCGGGCGACCGTCAGAACCGTCAGACCACCTATAGCCACGCGCCTTCAGATGATCCTTCATCTCAAACGGGCTATTTTCGGCATAGATGCGGACCCGAGACCGTTGGCTTGTGCGATAAAGTTCTTCCAGCGGGGTTCCCGGGGCTCCCTTGCCCGCTTGCCCAAGAACCTCGAGGAGTGCGAAACAGTCATCGACGGCCCTGTGACCTTCGTGGAAATATCCTGACTGGCCTATCAGATATCCAAGCTTGGTTCCTTCAAAGCCGCGGGCCGACCAGTCGATCTCGGAGACGGAACAAGCCCAGGCCTTGTTGACGAAGATTGACGAGAATGCCTCGCAGAACGGACGGTCGAAGCCCGCATTGTGCGCGATGATCAGATCTGCCGCTTCGATCAAGGATTTGACACGGGCGATGTCGATCCTCTGCCCGGCAATCATCTCATCGGTGATGCCCGTCAGACGGGTAATCTCGGCCGCAAGCGGATGCGTCGCCTGCTGCAGGCCGCCATAGACATCGGTGACATCTCCAACCCTACCTTGATCATCGAAGGTGAAGGCAACAAGGCCGATTTCGATGATGTCATCACGGCGATGATCCAGACCGGTGGTCTCGGTGTCGAGGATCACCCCACGGCGCAAAAATTCGGGACGCGGGAGTTCGGCCACCGAACGTGGCGTGAGCTTTCGCAGGATACGATAGTTGCCTGTTGCTTCCAGCTGCCGGACCATGGCCTCGTCATCAAGGGAAACCTCGACGGCTTCTTTGCAGATGCCAACGTGCCCTGACTGAGGCTTGGAGCCGTTTGCGCCGGTGGAAGCGAAGAAATCAAGCTGCGAGACCATATGGCTCCTATTCGTCATGCTGAAGAGATCGGGACGAAGCCCTTAACATATAAGTGTCTGTTCACAAAGAAGTTGAATGATATGAATCGCTTGTGATTCCATGCAGTTGATTTGATTCGACGAGGACATGGCAACGATGTGGACGAAGGCAAACCGT
>JASGEG010000013.1:0-5837 GCA_047606605.1 Rhizobium sp. | reverse complement strand
TGTCGAATATGCCGCGAGATTCCTTCGCGACCTCCATGACAGGCATGAGACCTGGACCATGGCGGTAGCTAGATACCATGCAGGTCCGAACAATAACCCCGCCCAAAAGGTGTATGTCTGCCGCGTCATCGCCAATCTGGTTGCGACCGGATATGGGAAGTGGACCTCGAATGCGGCAAACTTTTGCCAAAATTGAACAACCTATAGGTTGTATATTGTTTCATCATTGTTACTGGCGCCGGTCTGAGCGTGATTGACAGAAAGCGAATGGTTTGAATTACGTATATTCGTAATATGATAACTAACGACTTTTTTATCGGTGTAAAATCGAAGGTACCCACTACATCTAGTGCAAATCGCCCCCCAATTCTTAATCAATTATTAATTTACGTCATTCATTTCCGACAGTTGTTCGTGATTCGCCCGATTCGTACCGATATTACATCGAAACACCACACTGATTCGGAGGCGGACGAATGATCGTAGTGGTTGACGAGCGAGAGCTCGTTAAGGACGGATACACATCTCTCTTTGGGCGGGAAGGCATCCCGTCGACGGGGTTTGATCCCCGGGAATTCGGCGAATGGGTCACGACGGCTGCGGAGGGCGATATCGCAGCTGTCGAGGCTTTCCTGATCGGACAGGGGCAGCAGGTCTACGAATTGCCGCGGGCAATTCGCGACCGGTCGGCCGCGCCGGTCATCGCGGTCAGCGACCAACCGTCGCTGGAATCGACGCTTGCGCTCTTCGATTGCGGTGTCGACGATGTCGTGCGCAAACCGGTGCACCCGCGTGAGATCCTGGCCCGTGCGGCCGCGATCCGCCGCAGGCTGAAGGCGATCTCCAACTATACCGATATCGGTCCCATCCGCGTCTTTGCCGATGGCCGCGATCCGGAAGTCAACGGCGAGGTCTTCGCCCTGCCGCGGCGCGAGCGCCGCATCCTGGAATATCTGATCGCCAACCGTGGCCGTCGCGTCACCAAGACGCAGATCTTCAACGCCATCTACGGCATCTTCGACGAAGAGGTCGAAGAGAACGTCGTCGAGAGCCATATCTCCAAGCTGCGCAAGAAGCTGCGCAAGAAGCTCGGTTTCGATCCCGTCGATTCCAAGCGCTTCCTCGGCTACTGCATCGACTGGAGCTGATGCTCTCGCCGGACACGGCCCGATAATGCCCTGAACCTGTTGCAAGCCCGAGACATCATCCGAGTCTCGGGCTTTTGCATGCGCTCGAGAGCGATTCCGGGACAACTGCGCAGCGGCTTTCCGTCCGCAATTGCGTCGAAACAATAGGCTGCCGCCGTTGCGGCTCCTGAGCAAAACGTGCGCCAATCCTTACCGTTGCCATGCTCTTTCGGCGTTTCGGCGGGTTGCGCGGCAAAATCCGAAAGGCTGCTTCATGATGACCGGCTTTTCCTCTTTTCAGACAGCTTCACGCAAGGCCCGCTTCCTACTCTTGGGAGCATGAGGAATAACGAGGATTCCAGATGAGCATTTTCGGCAGCATGAAAACCGCAGTTTCAGGGATGAATGCCCAGGCGAACCGTCTGGCAACCGTCTCCGACAATATCGCCAATTCCAGCACCACCGGCTACAAGGAGGCGTCCACGAGCTTCTCCTCCCTCGTGCTGCCGTCTTCCAGCGGTAACTATAATTCCGGTGGTGTCGAGACAACCGTTCGCTATGCGATCTCGCAGCAGGGCACCGTCTCGGCCACCACCTCGTCCACCGACCTCGCGATCCAGGGCAGCGGTTTCTTCGTCGTCCAGAACGCCGCCGGGCAGACCTTCCTGACCCGCGCGGGCGATTTTTCGGCCGACGCTTCGGGCAACCTCGTCAATGCCTCCGGCTATACGCTGATGGGTTATTCCAGCGCCTCCGGCGCCCCCTCGGTGGTCGTCAACGGCTTCAGCGGCATGGTGCCGGTCAATGTCACGCCGAGCGGCACCAGCAAGGCGGCGACGACGATCGGCAGCATGACCGGCAACCTGAATTCCAATGCTACGGTCGCGACCAGCAGCAGCACCGGTTATCTCCCCTCCGAAAATACTTATCCGGTGACCACCGACACCAGCAAGAGTTCGATCACGGGCTATGACAGCCAGGGCAATGCCGTCACCTTCGACATCTACTACACCAAGACGGACGACAACACCTGGGATGTGCAGGTCTACAATCAGGCGGATCTGGTCTCCGATCCGACGTCGGGCGGCGCTCTCTACAGCAGCGACCCGGTCGGCAGCACGACATTGACCTTCGATGACGATGGCGCCCTGACCTCGGGCGGATCGTTCGACCTCAGCTTCGCGAGCGGATCGTCGACGCAAACCATCGCGATGGATATGACGGGCTTCACCCAGGTTGCCACCGATTTCAGCGCCACGGGCGAGATGGACGGTCAGGCCCCCAACCCGGTGTCGAGCGTCACGATCTCCAAGGACGGTACGGTCAGCGCTGTTTACAAGGACAGCACGACCAAGGAGCTTTACCGCATCCCGCTCGCAACGGTCGCAAGCCCCGACAGCCTGACGCTGGAAAGCGGCAACGTCTATTCGGCCAACGGCGAATCCGGCGTCACCGTCACGGGTTGGCCGCAGAGCAGCGGTCTCGGCTACATCCAGTCCGGCGCCCTGGAAGAATCCAACGTCGATCTGGCAACCGAACTGACGAACATGATCGTGTCGCAGAAGAGCTACACGGCCAATTCCAAGGTATTCCAGGCCGGGTCCGACCTTCTGGACGTTCTCGTCAACCTGCAGCGTTAAACACGATAGGGTATCGGGTCAGTCATGTCGCTCACCACAGCACTCAACAACGCACAAGCGATATTCAACAATAGCGGCACGCAGAGCAGTGTCGTTTCGAACAATATCGCCAACGCCGGCAACACGGATTATTCCCGTCGCCAAGCGATGCTGTCGACCGACATGTCTGGCGCACAGGTCGTCAAGATTGCCAGGGCCGACGAGTCGGCCCTGCAGAAGGCATTCCTGTCGAGCACCTCGGCCGACGCCGCCCAGCAGGCGCTTCTCAAGGCCTATGAAAGCCTGAAGTCGGGAACGCTCGGCGGCAACGACAACGAGATTTCGGCGGCCACCTCCCTGTCGACCTTCCAGACGGCGATGCAGACCTATGCCGGCTCGCCGTCCAGCACCACGGCGGCGCAATCGGCCATCAATGCGGCGCAGAGCCTTGCCACCTCGCTGAACAATGCCACCACGGCCGTCCAGAACGTCCGCGCCGATGCCGACAAGCAGATCAGCTCCGACGTCGATACGCTGAACAGCCTGCTGGCGCAGTTCCAGACGGCGAACGATGCGGTCAAGACGGCAACCGCAACCGCCGGCGCGACATCGAGCGCGACCGCCGACGCGCTCGACCAGCGCGATTCGGTCTTGAAGCAGATCTCGCAAATCGTCGGCGTGACGACGGTGACGCGCGCCAACAATGACGTGGCGCTCTATACGACCGGCGGCGCGACCCTGTTCGAGACGATCCCGCGCTCGGTGACCTTCACCCCGACGAATTCCTATACGGCCGGCACCACCGGCAATAATGTCTATATCGACGGTGTCGCGCTGACGGCGGGCCAGGGGGCGAGCACGACCGCGCAGGGCACCTTGCAGGCATCGCTTCAGGTGCGCGACGATGTTGCTCCGACCTATCAGAAGCAGCTCGATGAAATCGCGCGCGGCCTGGTGACCACCTTTGCCGAGACCAATCAGACCGACTCCACCCAGGCTGTGGGCCTCTTCACCTGGAGCGACGGTACGGTGCCGAGCGGCGCCTCCGTGGTCACCGGCATCGCTGGCTCGATCACGGTCAATCCGGCGGTGGTCAGCACCTCGTCGACCACGGGCGATCCGACGCTGCTGCGCGACGGCGGCATCAACGGTTCCGACTATGTCGTCAATTCCACCGGCGACAGCGGCTACTCCACCCAGCTCGATGCCTACATCACGGCGATGAACACGAAGATGGATTTCGATGCCTCCGCCGGCTCCGACACCTCCGCGAGCCTCATGGACTATGCATCCAGCTCCATCGGCTGGCTCGAAGGCCAGCGCAGCACGGCGACGACCGCGGGGGAAAACACCTCCGCCGCGCTGTCGCGCTCTTCGGAAGCCTATTCGAACGAGACCGGCGTCAATCTCGACGAGGAGCTGACGCTGATGATGGATATCGAGCAATCCTACAAGGCGGGAACCAAACTATTGAACACCGTCAACGAGATGCTTCAGTCGGTACTGGATATTGCGAGCTAAGCTATGAAACTTTCCTTCATTTCGAGCACAGCCATTCAGAATTCGATGCGCCAGACGATCCGTCAGGCGCAGAACGAAATGACGAGTGCCTCGACCGAAGCGACGACCGGCGTCTATGCCGATATCGGCGTCTCGCTCGGCAGCGGCACCACGCAGAGCGTGAACCTCACGCGCGACGTATCGCGCATCGATTCCATTCTCAGCAGCAATTCGATCGTCAATCAGCGGATGACGTCGTCGCAGACGGCCCTGAGCCAGATGTCGTCGCAGGCGCAGAAATTCATGGACCAGCTCGTGGCCCTGCGCGGCAACAGCGACGACAGCAGCATCGCGTTGACGCAGCAGACGGCCACCGCGACGCTGTCGAACGTCATCGCCGGCGCCAATACCATGGTCAACGGCGAATATCTCTTTGCCGGCACCAATACCGATGTGCAGCCGATAACCGACAATTCCGATGCGGCGACCACGGCGATCCAGACGGCCTTGTCGGATTATGCGACGGCCAACGGCACCACCGTCGATCAGCTCACCGGCGACCAGATGACCGATTTCATCACCAACACCGTCGAGCCGATGTTCACCGACGACAGCAGCTGGTCGGACTGGTCGAGCGCCTCGGATCAGAACATGTCGAGCCGCATCAGCAATTCCGAGGTCATCGAATCCTCGACCAATGCCAATGAACCGGGCATGCGCTACCTGGCGCTGGCGACCACCGTCACCAATGCGCTGGCGGGGCAGGGGCTGAGCCAGGACGCGCTGAACGCGGTCACCGACCAGGCGACCAGCTATGCGCGCCAGGCGATCGACGGCCTCAACAATCAGGCAAGCGAGCTCGGCCTGTCGCAGGCGCGTCTGACCGACGCCAATACGTCGCTGAATGCCCAGAAGACCATTCTCAACACCAATATCGGTGATCTGACGGGTGTCGATCCCTACGAGGCGTCGACCAAGGTCAACAGTCTCGAAACTCAGCTCGAGACGGCCTACACCATCGTCTCCAAGATCCAGCAGCTGAGCCTTGTAAATTACCTTTGATGATCAAAGGGATGGAATGACCAGGAAGGATGCATGAATGTATCAGTTCTCATATGCGGAAGTCATGCAGGATGCAGTGGCCGACGCCAAGGAGCGAGAACGTCAAGTTCTGGACCGGTCGATAGCTCTGCTTGCTGCCGCCCGTGACAAGGAGAAATACGGCCGCGAAGCCATCGAGGCGCTGTTCTATACCAGGCGCGTCTGGATGAGCTTCATCGAGGACCTGAAAAGTCCCGAAAACCAGCTCAACGTCGAACTGCGCGCCAATCTGATCTCCATCGCAATCTGGATCTTGAAGGAATGCGACAGGATACGCCGGCGCCAGTCGGAAAATTATCAAGGCATCATCGATGTCACCACCATCATCAGGGATGGACTTAAATGAAAAGTACGCTTCGTATATCGCTCAAAGCCGGGGAAAAGATCTTCATCAACGGGGCCGTGCTGCGCGTTGATGAAGATCTTTTCCCCGGCTTTGAGCGATATACGAAGCGTACTTTTCATTTAAGTCCATCCCTGATGATGGTGG
>JASGEG010000012.1:0-3336 GCA_047606605.1 Rhizobium sp. | reverse complement strand
TTCTATCTGCCGGAAGCGCCCCATGCCGGGCCGGAGGCTCTGCCGGCGGGGCAGGTGCGGGTCTCGGGGTTTCCCGGTGGCGTGCGCCGCATGGTCTGGGCGCAGACCGTGTTGCCGCGGCTTGCGGCGAGGGATGGGGTCGATGTCTTCTGGGGGCCGGCCCATCGCCTGCCCTATCGCCTCGACCGGCGGATCGCGCGCGTCATCACCATTCACGACCTCGTCTGGCGAGATATGGCCGCGACCATGCGGTGGCAGACCTGGATGGCCGATCGGCTGCTGATGAAGCCGGGCGTTGCCGTGGCCGACGAGATCGTTGCCGTTTCCGCTGCCACGGCCGAGGTACTGAAATCGGAGTTTCCGGCCTGCGCCGGCAAGCTTCACGTCATCCATCCCGGCCTGACGGCGATCGGGGGGGCGGCGGATGCCAAGCCTCTCGCATCCTTCGGCATCGACCGCCCCTATATGCTTTTCGTCGGGACGCTCGAGCCGCGCAAGAACCTGCTGCGGCTGCTGCAGGCCTATGCCGCCTTGCCGGAGGCGATACGGCAGCGGTTCCTGCTGGTGCTGGCCGGCGGCCAGGGCTGGCGGCTGGGGGATCTGAAGGGGCATATCGCGGCGTTGCGCATCGAATCTTCCGTCCGGCTGACCGGCTATGTGTCCGATGCCGATCTGGCGCAGCTCTATGGCCAGGCGCGGTTCCTGGCCATGCCGTCGCTTTACGAAGGCTTCGGTTTCCCGATCATCGAAGCCAATGCGATGGGTATTCCCGTCTTGACGTCGAATATGTCGTCGATGCCTGAAGTCGCCGGCGATGCCGGCCTGCTCGTCGATCCCAAGGATGTGCAATCGATCCGCAATGGTCTGGAAAGCCTCGCCATCGACGATCTGCTTCATGCGCGCCTTGCTGTAAACGCCAAGGCGAATGCGGCTCGTTTCGATTGGAGTGAAAGTGCGCGCCAATTGGAGCGTATATTTGAGAAGGCGATCGTCAAGCGCGGTGACGGCATTTGAGGCGGTAGCCATGCTTGCCGTGGCTGATGCCTATGGCATGGTCCGTGCTGTGTTGCTGGCGGGCGTCCGCCCGGGTCAGGCGGACTTCGTTTCCACCGTCGCCATCGCCAGATATTCCCCCTTCAGCCGCATATTGCACCAGCAGGCGAAGGCGGAGCTGGCGAGTGCCAGGCTTTCGCCGATGGCAAGGCGGTTGTTGGAGTTGCTGAGCAGGGTCAGCGCGAAGAAGAACAGGCAGACGGCATAGGCGTGCCAGGCGGCGCGCGGGATGATGGCGGCCTTGTAGGCGCGGCGCACGGTGCGCACGAAGGTGGCGAGCATGAAGGCGAGAACGGCGGCGCCGAACAGGCCGTAGCGCACCAGGATCTCGAGATAGCCGTTGTGCAGCAGCGTGTACTGGATGTGCGAATAGCGCGTCTCGCTCCAGCGCTCGAGCCAGCGGTTGCCCCAGCCGAAGACGGGGGCGGAGGAGAAGACCTCCCAGCTGTTCGACCAGAGCTGCAGCCGCTCGTCCATCGACACCGGCGTATTGGTGGAGCCGATGGTATTCGTCACCGCGCCGCCGAGATCGTGGCCGCCAGTGACGTTTTCCAGCATGGTAACGGTCGCGGCAACGGTCGGGCCAGCCGTCTTGTCGAGATTGTGGCGTACGCTGTAGATGCCGGCGACCAGCAGGACGGCGGCGACGGCAATGACGATGCCGCCGAGCTTCAGGCGCAGATAGCTCAGGGCCACCAGCGCCAGCAGCGGCAGGGTGATGCCGAGCGCCAGCCAGACACCCTTCGACTTGGCGCCGTAGATGGCGATGAAACAGAGGCCGACGATGAAGGGCGAGACGATATAGGCGAAACGCGCGATGCGCCGGTCGCTCGACTTGTCGGTCAGATAGTGCAGCAGCCAGAACAGCGTGAAGATCACGATCATGCCGCAGGCGACGGCGCCGTGGATCTGGTTGTTCATGATCAGCGGCTTGACGGTCTCGCCGGCAAAGACCTCGCGGAAATGCTGGGTGGCGATGAGCATGGTAAGGGCTGCGGCGAAATAGGCCGCGATGATCTTCTCCAGCAGCGCCTCGTGCAGCAGCAGCGCGACGCCGAGGATCGGGAAGAAGAAAGGGAAGGCATAGAGCCAGTCGGAAGCGCCGATGTCATGGCCGGGCGTCAGCCAGTAGGTGATGCCGAAGCGGGCGAGCACATAGGCGGCCCAGCCCATGCATAGCCAGCCGATCCAGTCGGTCCTGGGCCGTATTGGCGCCTTCCTGTAGTAGTACAGCGCGATCAGCGACAGGAGGGCGCAGGCGTAGCGATAGGCATCGCTCTCGACCAGGGTCGGGGAGGCGACGAGAATCCAGAGCAGGCTTCCGAAGAGCGCCAGGGGCCATGGCATGATGCCTGTGGGGATCGTGCCGGCTATGGCTCCGGCCGCGAGATCGGCCTGCGGTTTGTTCGCGCGCACGTCGTCCAATGGTGTCTCCGCCTTCGTCCGGGTTCGATTCGTTCGGCCTGTCGAGCTTTCATGATGGCCAGTAGGGCTGCAAAGGGGCAGGAATACGGCATTTTCGGCGCAGGTTTGTCCCTCGCTGCCGTTTCCGCCTAAGGCTATTGTTTTGACGCAATTCCGGACGGAAAACCGCGCCGCACTTTTGCTGGAATTGCTCTAATGGGTCACACCATCGCTGCGCAGGACCTTCAATGCCGTCAGAAAGATGATCTTGAGATCGAAGAAGAAGGAACGGCGGCGCAGATAGTCCTCGTCCAGCGCCACCTTCTGCGGGATCGGCAGCTCGTCGCGGCCGTTGATCTGCGCCCAGCCGGTCAGGCCCGGCAGCAGCGCGTCGACGCCGCGCTCGGTGCGCAGCGCGATCAGATCGTGCTGGTTGAAGAGCGCGGGGCGGGGGCCGACGATGCTCATCTCGCCCTTCAGGATGCACCAGAGCTGCGGCAGCTCGTCCAGGCTGGATTTGCGCAGGAAGGAGCCGATCGGCGTCAGATAGGCGTTGGCATCCTTCAGGAGATGGGTGGCGACTGCCGGCGTATCCGTCCGCATGCTGCGGAATTTCGGCATGCGGAAGATCCGGTTGCCGCGCCCGACGCGATTCGACCAGTAGAGGGCCGGGCCGGGCGAGGTCAGCCGCACGGCGACGGCGACGATCAGGATCGGAATGGAAAAGACGACGGTTGCGGCGAGGGCGGCAAGGAAGTCGAATAGGCGCTTGGCGATCGTATAGGGCATCGTCTCTGGTAATCTGGCCGGCGCTGCTTTTGCGGCGCCGAGGAAGGGTTTGTGTGCAGTCCATCTCATATCACGCATTTATGCACAATC
>JASGEG010000011.1:0-16110 GCA_047606605.1 Rhizobium sp. | reverse complement strand
CTTTATGTTGTCACCGTGCTTGTAAAGGCATTCGGGAGCAGCGGAGTGGTTCCTCCCTTCGTGGCGACATGGATACCCGTGATCGTCGCATTGGCATTCGGAGCAACGATCCTGCTTCATCAGGAGGACGGCTAAGTGGCGGCAGGCAACCGCAAGAGTATTAGGAAGTTTGTGGCTGCCCTGGTTACGGGCACGGCCGCATGCGCATATGTCATGAGCCCGGTTGCGGTTTACGCCCAGGCCAACAATAACAACAATGGCGGCGCCGGTGCTGCGACCGCCCCGATCAAGGTCAATGTTCCGGAAGGCTCCAAGCTGGTCCTTTCGTCCAACGAACTGGTCTACAACAAGGATACGCAGATCGTCACCGCCACCGGTGCCGTTCAGATCAACTATGGCGGCTACAAGATGGTCGCCCAGAAAGTTGAATACAATCAGAAGACCGGCCGGATGACGGCTCTCGGCAATGTCGAGCTGATCAGCCCCGACGGCAACCGCATGTACGGTGACAAAATGGATGTCACCGACAGCTTCTCCGACGGGTTCGTCAATGCCTTGCGCATTGAAATGCCTGACAATACCCGCCTCGCCGCCGAAAAGGGCGAGCGCGTCGGCGGCACGCAGATGATTCTGACCAAAGGCGTCTACACCGCCTGTCAGGCCTGCTCCGAACAGGGCCGCGCGCCGCTGTGGCAGGTCAAGGCGCAGCGCGTGGTGCAGAACGGCGTCACCCACACCGTCCGCCTCGAGCATGCCCGCTTCGAACTGTTCGGCCAGCCGATCGCCTATATTCCGTGGATCACGGTCCCCGACAACACGGTGAAGCGCAAGTCCGGCTTCCTGTTCCCGTCGGCGAGCATTTCGCAGCACCTCGGCTTCGGCGTGAAGGTTCCCTATTACTACGTCATCTCGCCGAGCATGGATGCGACCATCTCTGCCACCGGCTATACGAACCAGGGTCTCCTGCTCGAAGGCGAATTCCGGCAGCGGTTCGAGAACGGTACGCATATTCTGCGCGTTGCCGGTATCAACCAGATGGACCCGGGAGCGTTTACCGCCGGGACCAGCGACGCCGAGCACAAGGCGCGCGGCATGATCGCCTCCAAGGCGGATTTCAAAATCAATCCGCGCTGGACGTTCGGCTGGGATGTCATGGTGCAGAGCGACAACAACTTCTCGCGCACCTACGGGCTTGATGGCCTCAACCAGAGCACCCATACCAGCCAAGCCTACCTGACCGGCCTCGGCAAGCGCAATTATTTCGATATGCGCGCCTTCTATTACGACGTCCAGGATACGGATAATAACAGCACCGCCGAGAAACAGCAGGCGGTCGTCTATCCGAGCGTCGACTATCACTATGTCGATCCGAACTCCGTCTATGGCGGCGAGCTGTCGGCAACCGTGAATTTCACGCATCTGTCGCGTGACAAGGCCTCGGTGCTCGACAACGTCAACAGCCTTGGCGACGCCAGCCTGAACGACCGCTTTCTCGGTCTTTCCGGAAACTATACCCGCCTCAGCACGGAACTGCAGTGGCAGCGCACCTTCACCACCGATCAAGGCCTGGTGCTGACACCTCTGGCTGCGGCTCGCGGCGATGTTTACGGCCTGGGTATGGATGCGCCGAGCGGCGATTATTCGGGCAACTACGACACCAGCGACTACGCCACACGCGGCATGGTCACGGCCGGTCTCGAGGCCAAGTATCCGTTCCTCATCACGACGAGCAACAGCACGCATGTGTTCGAGCCGATCGCGCAGCTTTACGTGCGACCGGACGAACAGCTTGCCGGACGCCTGCCGAATGAGGATGCCCAGAGCTTCGTCTTCGATGCGACCAACCTGTTCGATCGCGACAAGTTTTCCGGCTTCGACCGTGTCGAAGGCGGTACGCGTGCCAATGTCGGCTGGCGCTATACGGGCAGCTTCGACAACGGCTACAAGTTGCAGCATATTTTCGGGCAGTCCTTCCAACTTGCCGGCCGCAACTCCTTCGCGACCAGCGACCTTGCTGGCGTCGGCGCGGATTCGGGGCTCGAAACCACCCGGTCCGACTATGTGACGATGTTCGGCATCACCACGCCGCAGGGCATTTCGCTGTCGACGTCCTATCGCTTCGACGAGAAGGATTTCGCCTTCCGCCGTGGCGACACCTCGCTCGGCTTCGCGAACGATGTTTTCCAGACCTCGTTGACCTACACCCATATCGCGGCGCAGCCGCAATACGGCTTCACGTCGAACCAGGATGAAATCCAGTCGCGTGCCCAGATCAAGTTCAAGGAATACTGGTCGGTCTTCGGAACGATCAACTACGACATCAACAACAGCGAGATTACGCGCCAGGGTGTCGGTCTTTCCTACGAGGACGAGTGCACGATCTTCAGCATCTCCTTCCTGAACAAGAAGGATTCGACGGATGCATCGGCCAGCGACTGGTCGGTCGGCGCCAGGCTG
Source organism: Rhizobium sp. (assembly GCA_047606605.1). Lineage (GTDB taxonomy): Bacteria > Pseudomonadota > Alphaproteobacteria > Rhizobiales > Rhizobiaceae > Rhizobium. The sequence goes on along the minus strand of JASGEG010000011.1, from coordinate 13,653 downwards.
ACGTTCCGTACGCTCGGCGACGTCAACCTCGGCAATACCCAGGACGCGACGTTCTGATCGATCGAGCGCAAACAAAGGGCCGGCCTCAAAGCCGGCCCTTTTGCTTTGAAACCTGTGGTCATTACTCTCACGTCATTGTTTCGCCGCAAGGATTTTGCAATTCGTCGTGCTTGTTGTAGACATGTGGCCCAAAATTGCCGTATTGCGCCAATGGCGTCCCAATGTGATGCAGTGCGGGTAAGGGACTTTGGGAAGGGATAATTGATGTTCTCTGGAAAGACACCGATGCGCGCTGTGCTATTCGGGGCCGCGGCGTTGGTCATGGCCACATTCGCCGTGCCGAGCAGCAATGTTGCCTTTGCGGCAAGCGAAGTGAGGGTTGTCGTCAACAATTCGGCGATCACCTCGGGCGATATCGCCAAGCGCGTCAACTTCCTGAAATTGCAGCGCCAGAAGGGCAACCTGGGCAAGCTGGCCCAGGAACAGCTGATCGACGAGTCGCTGAAGCGCGCCGAAATCGCCCGCGTGCGCATGTCGGTCTCGACGACGGACGTCGATAACGCCTTCAACCGCTTCGCGGCCAGCAACAAGATGTCGCCGCAGCAGCTGAGCCAGATCCTCGACAAGATGGGCGTCGGCGTCGATCACTTCAAATCCTATATCGCCATCTCCATGAGCTGGCCGCGTGTCGTCAATGCCCGCTTCGGTTCCGGCAACAGCAATCGCCTGTCGAACGACGCCCTCGTGACACGCATGACGGAAAACAAGACCAAGCCGGTCACCACGGAATACTTCCTCAAGCAGGTGGTCTTTGTCGTCCCGGCTGCCAAGCGCAACGCGATCCTCAGCAAGCGCAAGGCCGAGGCGGAAGCCTCGCGCTCGAAATTCCCGGGCTGCGACCAGGCGAAGGTCTTTGCCGCCACGATGCATGACGTCTCCATCCAGGATCTCGGCCGCGTGCTGGCTCCCGATCTTCCCGAGGTCTGGCGGCCGCTGCTCGAAAAGGCTCAGGGCAATACGACCAGCTCCGTCGTGACCGACCGCGGCGTCGAATATGTCGCCATCTGCTCGCAGCGCCAGGTGAATGACGACGTTGCCGCCGCAGCCGTTTTCCGGGCGGAAGATCTCGGCAAGGCCAATGCCCAGGGCGTCAGCGCCAACGACAAGAAGTATGTGGACGAACTGCGCTCCAAGGCGCAGATCCTCTATCGCTGATCGCCGCGATGCCGCAGCGCCCTTCCCGCCCCCTGGCACTCACGCAGGGGGACCCCGCAGGTATCGGACCTGACATCACGCTCGCCGCCTGGCTCCGCCGCGGCGAGCTTGGCTTGTCGCCCTTTCTGTATCTCGGCGATCCGGATGTGCTTGCCGCGCGGGCCAGGCAACTGAAGCTGAATGTGCCTCTGCGGAAAGCCGACGCCTCGACCGCCAGCGAGATTTTCGCAGACGCGTTGCCGGTGCAGCGCATAGCCGCCGGCATGGAAGTTACGGCCGGCACGCCGCATGTCGCCACCGCCAAGGCAACGATCGCCGCGATCGAAACGGCGGTCGCGCTCAGCATGCACGGCGAAACCGCCGCCGTCGTCACCAACCCGATTGCCAAATCGGTGCTCTACGATGCCGGCTTCGGCTTTCCCGGCCATACGGAATTTCTCGCCGATCTCGCGACGCGCGCGACGGGCAAGCCCGTCATGCCGGTGATGCTGCTGGCAGGACCGAAGCTGCGGGCGATCCCCGTCACCATCCATATCCCGCTGAAGGACGTGCCCGGGGCGCTGACGACCGATCTCATCGTCGAGACCTGCAGGATCACCGATCATGATCTCAGAACCCGCTTCGGCATCGCCAAGCCGCGGCTGGCGATCGCCGGCCTCAATCCGCATGCAGGCGAGAACGGCGCGCTCGGCAAGGAAGACGCCGAGATCATCCAGCCGGCGATCGAAACGCTGCGCAAGGATGGCATCGACGCCGTCGGCCCCCTGCCCGCCGACACGATGTTCCATGACGATGCACGCCGCCGCTATGACGTCGCCATCTGCATGTATCACGACCAGGCCCTGATCCCCGCCAAGGCGCTCGGCTTCGACGATTCCGTCAATGTCACCCTCGGCCTGCCCTTCGTCCGGACCTCGCCGGACCACGGCACGGCCTTCGGCATTGCCGGCAAGGGCGTCGCCAAGGAGGACAGCCTCGTAGCCGCCCTCAAGCTCGCAAGCGAGATCAGCCGCACTTCGGGAAGCGATCGCTGATGGCCGCTCTCGACGGACTGCCGCCGCTTCGCGACGTGATCCAGCGCCATGGCCTCGATGCGCGCAAGGCGCTCGGCCAGAATTTCCTGCTCGATCTCAACCTGACGCAGAAGGTCGCCCGCACCGCCGGATCGCTGGAGGGCGTCACGGTCTTCGAAGTCGGCCCCGGCCCCGGCGGCCTGACGCGCGCTATCCTGGCGCTCGGCGCCGCCAAGGTCATCGCCGTCGAGCGCGACGCGCGCTGCCTGCCGGCGCTCGCCGCAATCGCCGATCATTATCCGGGCCGGCTCGAGGTCATCGAAGGCGACGCGCTGAAGGTGGACTTCGCCGCGATGGCGCCGGAAGGCCCGGTCAAGATCATCGCCAACCTTCCCTATAATGTCGGCACGCAACTGCTGGTGAACTGGCTGCTGCCGGATCGCTGGCCTCCCTTCTGGCAATCGCTGACGCTGATGTTCCAGAAGGAAGTCGGGCAGCGGATCGTCGCCGACGAGGATGACAACCATTATGGCCGTCTCGGCGTTCTCTGCGGCTGGCGCACGCAGGCCCACATGGCCTTCGACATATCGCCCCAGGCCTTCACGCCGCCGCCGAAGGTCACCTCGACGGTGGTGCATCTGACGCCGAGGGAAAACCCGATCCCCTGCTCCGTCGACAAGCTGGAAAAGGTGACGCAGGCCGCCTTCGGCCAGCGGCGCAAAATGCTGCGCCAGAGCCTGAAGCCACTCGGCGGCGAGGCCCTGCTGCACAAGGCCGACATCGACCCGCAGCGCCGCGCCGAAACGCTCTCCGTCGAGGAGTTCTGCCGGCTGGCGAATTGTCTTTAACGCAAATCCGGTTTCTGCCCGGAATTGCGTAAAGCCTGCCCATAACCCCATGCGCCCCAGCGGAGCGCGATCATTCTCGCAATCCAGTGCTGCCCCATCGCTCCGTCACTCGACGACGCGCGCTCTCGAGGATTTGCCTGTAATCGCCGCGAAACGGGGCGGCCATCTGTCGTTCGAGATCGCTCAGCACGCCGCGCAACACCGCGCATTCGCTGGCATCCTCGAAACATGCGCCATCAGGCGCCGGATGCTCCGTGTCGTTGATCCAGCGGGCCAGAAGCTCGAAGAGAACGGTAGCTTCGTCGGAACTCAGATGAAGGGCGATCTTTTCAGGCTCTTCGTAGGACAATGCCGCTCGCTCCCCATATCATCATCGGCGCCAGTGACCCGGCCAGTCATCGAAACTGGAAACCTCCCGCCCGTTCACGAAGAGCGTATATAGCGGGAATTCCGGGAAATCATTCAGGCGCAGCAGCAGCGAGTTTCCCGAAACCTCCGCCCCGTACGGAAATTCGCGATCGCCCGTCGGGGTCCAGGCGATGACACTCCGCTTGTAGTCGTCACAGGTCATCGCTCAACGCTCTCCCCGGCAAGAAACAGCCGGCAATCTGCAGGCCGTCCCATGGCATGCCGGAGAGATCGGCGTGGCTCGGCTCGATCTTCGTGTCCCGCTCCTGCGCGACAAGATTCTCCGGCAATGCGAAGCACCATGGAGCCGCTCGGCGCCGCCCCCGCCCTTTTAGAGCTGCGGCGTTTCTTCCAGAAGGCCACGCACGAAATCGAACATGCCATGGCGGCGGTCGCGGCGCAGGCGCTCGGCCTTGACGATCGATTGCACCGCGTCGAAGGCCGCGTTCAGGTCGTCGTTGATGATGACATAGTCATATTCGCGCCAATGACCGATCTCGGCCCGGGAATTGGCAAGCCGCGTGGCGATCACCTCTTCCGAATCCTCGGCACGGCGATGCAGGCGCGATTGCAGTTCCGTCATCGTCGGCGGCAAGACGAAGATGGAAACGACGTCAGCCGGCATCTTCTCCTGAAGCTGCTGCGCGCCCTGCCAGTCGATGTCGAACAGCATGTCACGGCCCTCGGCCATCGCCGTTTCCACCGGCTCGCGCGGCGTGCCGTAGAAATTGCCGTGCACCTCGGCCCATTCCAGGAGAGAATCGGAATCGCGAAGCCGCTCGAACTCGCGCTGCGACACGAAATGATAGTGCACGCCGGCGATCTCGCTCGGCCGGCGCTGGCGCGTCGTGACGCTGACGGAAAGGCCGACCTGCTTGTCGGTATCGAGCAGCGTGCGCGCGATGGTCGACTTGCCGGCGCCCGAGGGCGAGGAAATGGCAAGCATCAGCCCCCGGCGGGCAATCGGAATGGATGTGGATGTCGCCGGCTTCATGGCCTACTCCAGATTCTGGACCTGTTCACGGAACTGGTCGATGACTACTTTCAGCTCGATACCAGCGGCCGTGACGGCCGCGGCGTTGGATTTCGAACAGATAGTATTCGATTCCCGGTTAAATTCCTGTGCAAGAAAATCGAGCTTGCGTCCGACGGGGCCGCCCTTGGCGATCAGATCGCGGGCGGCGACCACATGCGCCTTCAACCGGTCGATCTCCTCACGCAGATCCGCCCTGGTGGCGATCAGCGCGGCTTCGGCGTGCAGCCGGTCGCGATCGAGGCCGGCCGCGCCGTCGAGCAACAGCGCAACCTGCGCCGCCAGCTTCGCGGCGACCTCCTGCGGCGAACGCGACGGATCGCGTTCCACGGCCACGGTCAGCGTCTCGATCGAAGCGACGTGGCCGAGCAGGATATCTCCGAGCGCCCGCCCCTCCTGCTTGCGCATCTCGCCGAGATCGCCAAGTGCCGCGTCGAGACCCGCAATGATATCGGCATCGAGAGCGGCGAGCGCTTCCTCGCTCTCCTGGGCTTCCTTGAACTCCACGATACCACGAATGCCGAGAAGCGTATCCAGCCGCAGCGGCGCGGGATCGATCACGCTGGCAAGCTGATTGCGCAGGCCCAGCACCGTCGCCAGCGCATTCTGATTGACGACGGCCTCGACGCGGCTTTCGTCGAAAGATACGGAAAGGCCGACCTGCAGGTTGCCGCGCATGAACCGATCGGCGATCCGCTTGCGCGCATCGGTCTCCAGGCGCTCGAGACCGGGTGGCAGGCGCAGGCGGGCATCGAGGCCTTTGCCGTTGACCGATCGCAATTCCCATGCCCAGCGACAGCGCCCGCTCGTTCCTTCACGCCGGGCAAAACCGGTCATGGACTGCAATGCCATGCAAGCCTCCGATAATTCCAAAACGTTTCAGCACCGCGCCGGAACGCTCCATCCTATAGTCTTCACGCATTCCGGACGGAAAACCGCTTCGCGGTTTTCCGGGAATTGCTTTGGTCCCTCATTCGCCGAGACTCGGCCGATTGCGGACGAATATAAAGTGAGTCCCTCCGTGCGTCCCCACGAAAGCACAGGATGGCAGGGATCAGTTCGTCTTCTTCTTTTGCTGCGGGGTCGCGGCCGGGGTCGCGGCGGCGCCGTCATCCGGCTGCCCATCGACGGCAATCGCGCTCGGATCTCCGCCCTTCTCCGCGACCAGCTTGCGCCAGCGCTTGACGTTGGCATTGTGATCCTCGAGCGTCGCGGCGAAGACGTGGCCGCCCGTGCCGTCGGCGACGAAGTATAGATCCTGCGTCTTCCAGGGATTGGCGACGGCTTCCAGCGCGTCCCGGCCGGGATTTGCGATCGGCGTCGGTGGCAAGCCCTTGATGATATAGGTGTTGTAGGCGGTCTCTTTCTTCAGGTCCGATTGATAGATCGGGCGGTCGGCCGGCTTTCCGTCGCCGCCGAAGAGACCGTAGATGATCGTCGGGTCGGACTGCAGGCGCATGCCCTTGCCCAGGCGGTTGAGGAAGACGGAGGCGACGTGGGCGCGCTCATCGGCAAGACCAGTCTCCTTTTCGACGATCGAAGCGAGCGTGACGAATTCCTCCTTGCCGGCCAGCGACAGGTTCGGGTCGCGCTTCTGCCAAATCTGGTCGACCAGCTTCTCCTGCGCCGCGGCCATCTGCTGGACGATCTCGGTGCGCTTGGTGCCGCGGGTGAATTTGTAGGTATCGGGGCGCAGGCTGCCTTCCTGCGGCAGCGCCGACGGCAGATCGCCTTCCAGCACCGTGTCGGCCTCAAGCTTGTTGAAGATCTGGCGCACCGTCAGCCCTTCCGGCAGGGTCACCGAATAGAGGATCGACTTGCCGGACTTCAGGAGTTCCATGATGTCCTTCATGGAAGCGCCGGCCTTGATCTCGTATTCGCCGGAGCGCAGCGTCTCGCCGTTGCGCAGATAGGTGGTGGTCAACCAGCGGAAGATGCGCGGATCGGAGATGATATTGTTGGCTTCGAGCCGGGTGGCGATCTCGTTGAGGCTCGCGCCGTTGCGCACGATGAAATTGGTATTGGTCGTCAGCGGACCGGGGCTCTGATAGACCGAGATGGCATAATAGGCGCCGATGACCGCGACGGCGACGACGAAGACAGCCAGCGTCATCAGGAAGTTCAGGAAGATCACCATCTGGCTGCGGGCTTTGCGCGAGCGTTTCGGCGGATCGGGAACGCGCTCCGGACGCAGGGCTTCGCTGGCCGATTTCGGGATGATCGGCCCCTTCTGCCCGTTCGGAGTTCCGTTGCTCTGATTCGTATCGCTCACCGGCAATCCCTTCCTCTTGTCATTGCCTGCTCTTTGGCCAAGCAATGCGGCAAAAAACAGGTTCAGGAGATAAAGCGGAGCCTGACGGAGCTCCGCTTTCGACCGATCAGACATTACCGCAATGCGCTTCAAGAGCGTTTTGGCTTTACGCAATTCCGGGCGGAAAACCGCTTCGCACTTTTCCTGGAATTGCTCAAGGAGGCGCGAACAGCACGCGATAACAATCAAGGATGGCGCATGGCCTTGCCGGAAGGCAATGTCTGCCTCCCGAACTTACGCGCAGTTATTATGCCTGATAGCGCCGCAGGACAAGCGACGCGTTCGTGCCGCCAAATCCGAAGGAATTCGACAGGGCGACGTTGATGTCCCGCTTGCGGGCTTTGTGCGGAACGAGATCGATGGCCGTTTCCCGCTCCGGATTGTCGAGGTTCAGCGTCGGCGGCGCGATATTGTCGCGAATGGCAAGCGCCGAGAAGATCGCCTCGATCGCGCCGGCGGCACCCAGCAGGTGGCCGGTCGCCGACTTGGTCGAAGACATCGAGATCTTCGATGCGGCATTGCCGACCAGACGCTCGACGGCGCCGAGCTCGATCGTATCGGCCATGGTCGACGTGCCGTGCGCATTGATATAGTCGACATCCGCCGGTGTCAGGCCGGCGCGCTTCAGCGCCGATGTCATGCAGCGGAACGCGCCCTCGCCATCCGAGGACGGAGCGGTGATGTGATAGGCGTCGCCGGAAAGGCCATAGCCGACCACTTCGGCATAAATCTTGGCACCGCGCGCCTTGGCGTGCTCCAGCTCTTCCAGAACGACGATGCCGGCGCCCTCACCCATGACGAAGCCATCACGGTCGCGGTCATAGGGGCGCGAGGCCTTCTGCGGCGTATCGTTATATTCCGTCGACAGCGCCTTGCAGGCGGCAAAGCCGGCGAGCGAGATGCGGCAGACCGGGGCCTCGGCGCCGCCGGCGACCATGACGTCGGCATCGCCGAGCATGATCAGGCGTGCCGCATCGCCGATCGCGTGCGCGCCGGTGGAACAGGCCGTGACGACCGCATGGTTCGGACCGCGCAGCTTGTGGCGGATCGAGACCTGGCCGGATACGAGATTGATGAGACGTCCGGGAATGAAGAAGGGCGAAATGCGCCGTGGGCCCTTGTCGCGCAGCGTATAGCCAGCCTCGACAATGCCTTCCAGGCCACCGATGCCCGAACCGATCATGACGCCGGTCGCGATCTGATCCTCATCCGAGGTCGGATGCCAGCCGGCGTCGGCCAGCGCCATGTCGGCGGCGGCCATGCCGTAGATGATGAAAGGATCGACCTTGCGCTGTTCCTTCGGTTCCATCCAGTCGTCGGCATTGAAGGTGCCGTCGCTGCCGTCGCCGACCGGAACGCGGCAGGCGATCTTGGCGGGAAGATCCTCGACCTCGAATTCCGTCACGAGACGCGCGCCGTTATGGCCGGCGATCAAGCGTGACCAGGACACCTCCGTGCCGCAGCCCAAAGGTGATACCATGCCGGTACCCGTGATAACGACACGTCTCATCGCCCGCAGACCCCCGTCCTCTTATGCCATGCGTATGAATAGGATGCGTCCGGCCCGGCCGGACGAAATAGGGCGGACTCCGAGAGCCCGCCCTTTACTAAGCGCAAATGATTAGGCCTGGGCCTTTTCAATGAACTTTACCGCATCGCCGACGGTCAGGATCGAGTCGGCAGCGTCATCGGGAATTTCAACGCCGAATTCTTCTTCGAAAGCCATGACCAGTTCGACGGTGTCGAGCGAGTCCGCACCCAGATCGTCGATGAAGCTGGCGCTTTCAACAACCTTGTCGGCTTCGACGCCAAGATGATCAATAACAATTTTCTTTACGCGTTCTGCGATATCGCTCATGTCGGTTTCCTCGACCTATGTCTTGATCGGAATGCCGTGTGACATCCCTACCCTGTTCAAAGCCCGCAACACCCCTATTGGCACCGCCGGCAAATCTGTTCAACCCCGCCCTGAGAGCCGGCCCAGCCACCTTACATGCGGCCCGGTCCGTCTTGCATTTTCGGGACGACTGTTCACAGTCATGGCCCGCTTAACACGGTTTAAGTCCGTCGCAAAGCCAGAAAATAGCCGGTTCCGCGTTGCTCAACATGCTATTGGAGGGAAAGTTCCCGCCAATGGACTTTTCCGTTTCAGATCATCGCCATGCCGCCATTGACGTGAATCGTCTGGCCGGTGACATAGCTTGCTTCCGAGGAAGCCAGATAAGCGACGGCCGAGGCGATCTCGGCGCCGTTGCCCATGCGCCTCATGGGAATGGCACCCATGATCGCTTCCTTCTGCTTGTCGTTCAGCTTGCCGGTCATCGCGCTCTCGATGAAGCCAGGCGCCACGCAGTTGACCGTCACGTTGCGGGTGGCGATTTCCTGGGCCAGCGACTTGGTGAAGCCGATCATGCCGGCCTTGGCGGCGCAGTAGTTGGCCTGGCCGGGATTGCCGGTGACGCCGACGACGGAGGTGATGTTGATGATGCGGCCATAGCGGCGGCGCATCATCGGATGGGTCAGTTCCCGCGTGAGAAGGAAGACCGAGGTCAGGTCGACTTCCAGCACGTTGTCCCAGTCCTCGTCGCTCATGCGCACGAAAAGGCCGTCCTTGGTGATGCCGGCATTGTTGACCAGGATGTCGACACCGCCGAGTTCCTCTTCCGCCTTGGCGCCGAGCGCCTTGACTTCATCGCGATTGGAAAGATTGGCCGGAAAGATCTTGACACGATCGCCAAGCTCGGCGGCAAGCGCCTCAAGCTTTTCGACACGCGTGCCGTGAAGGCCGACGATGGCGCCCTGCTTATGCAGGAGCCTTGCGATCTCTTCGCCGATACCGCCGGACGAGCCGGTTACCAGGGCCTTGCGGCCGGTCAAATCAAGCATTTGGTGTCCCTCGTTCCAAATTGTCGTATCAGCCGAGCAGGCCTGCGAGCGCGGCATCGATATCGGCGGCGGTATTCACCGCGATGCCGTTCACCGATTTGTCGATACGCCGTGCAAGCCCCGTCAGCACCTTGCCGGCACCGATCTCATACAATGTCGTCACATTATTGGCGGCGAACCATTCCACCGTCTCGCGCCAGCGCACCTGGCCCGTGACCTGCTCCACCAGCAGCGCCGCGATTTCGGCGGCATCTGTCACCGGCGCGGCGCGGACATTGGCGATGACAGGCACGACCGGATTGGACTTCGCGACATCGGCAAGGGCCGTGCGCATCGCTTCGGCGGCGGGCGCCATCAAGGTCGAATGGAACGGTGCGGAGACCGGCAGCAGGATGGCGCGCTTGGCGCCCTTGGCCGTCGCAAGCTCGGCCGCCTTCTCGACGGCCGCCTTCTCGCCGGAAATGACGATCTGGCCGCCGCCATTGTCATTGGCGATCTGGCAGGCGCCGACAGCCGACGCCTCGGCGCAGACCGCCGCCACATCCGCATGTTCCAAGCCGATGATCGCGGCCATGGCGCCGACGCCGACCGGAACCGCCGCCTGCATGGCATTGCCGCGAATGCGCAGCAGCCGCGCCGTATCGGCAAGCGAGAAGGTGCCGGCGGCACAGAGCGCCGAATATTCGCCGAGCGAGTGGCCGGCGACATAGGAGACCTTGCTCTTCAGGTCGAGACCGCGCGCCTGCAGGACGCGGATGACGGCAATGGAGACCGCCATCAGCGCCGGCTGGGCGTTGGCCGTCAGCGTCAGCTTGTCTTCCGGGCCGTTGAAGATGACCTCGGACAGCTTTTCACCGAGCGCTTCATCGACTTCCTCGAAGACGGCGCGCGCTTCGGCGAAATTGTCGGCGAGGTCCTTGCCCATGCCGACGGTCTGGCTGCCTTGGCCGGGAAATGTGAAAGCTACAGTCATTGTATCAGGCTCCCTTTGGGGGTCGTTTCGCTTCCCATTGACGTTGTTTGCCGCGGAGTCAATAGCGTAAACCCTGCAGCCACCGGCTTTTGCGCCTGCGAAATCAAGAGATTTTCTTCTTGCGCTCGCTCAATTCGAGCCTAAATTGCTCGATCCCTCCCACAGAGATTTTCCCGTTACCGGCAAGGTTTTTCCCATGAACTATAAGAATTTAGGCCGCACCGACATTTCCGTTTCGCAGATCTGCCTGGGCACGATGACCTGGGGGACGCAGAACAGCGAGGCCGAAGCGCACGAGCAGATGGATTATGCGCTGCACAAGGGCGTCAATTTCTTCGATACCGCCGAAATGTATCCGACGACGCCCGTCGGCGCGGAGACTCAAGGGCGCACCGAAGAATATATCGGCACCTGGTTCGAAAAGACCGGCAAGCGCAAGGAAGTCGTGCTCGCCACCAAGGTCGCCGGTCCCGGCCGCGACTATCTGCGCGGCGGACAGGGGGCGGACGCCGCCAATATCCGCGCGGCGATCGACGCCAGCCTGAAGCGGCTGAAGACCGACTATATCGATCTCTACCAAGTGCATTGGCCGAACCGCGGCCATTTCCATTTCCGCCAGAACTGGCGCTACAATCCCTTCACGCAGGACCGCGAAAAGACCATCGCCAACATCACCGACATTCTGGAGACGATGGGCGAGTTGGTGAAGGCCGGCAAGATCCGCGCCATCGGCCTTTCCAACGAAACCACCTGGGGCATCCAGAAATATCTGACGATCGCCGAACAGAACAGCCTGCCGCGCGTCGTCTCGACGCAGAACGAATACAACCTGCTCTACCGGCATTTCGATCTCGATCTGGCCGAACTGTCGCATCACGAAGATGTCGGCCTGCTCGCCTATTCGCCGCTCGCCGCCGGCCTTCTCACCGGCAAATATGTCGGCGGCGCGCGCCCGGCCGGCTCGCGCGGCTCGATCAACGCGGATCTCGGCGGTCGGCTGCAGCCGCTGCAGGAAGCCCCGGTGAAGGCCTATCTGGAGATCGCCACCAAGTATCAGCTCGATCCGGCCAAGCTGGCGATCGCCTATTGCCTCACCAAGCCCTTCATGACCTCCGTCATCATCGGCGCGACCACGGCAGCCCAGCTCGAAACCGACATCGCCGCAGCCAACGTGACGCTGCCGCCGGAAGCCATCGCCGAAATCGAGGCGGTGCATCGGCTTTATCCGCTGCCGATGTGATGGCGGCAGGAAGCGTCTTGCCATGCCGGCAAGGCGACGGTTCGACGCATCCCGTTCATCGGCATGGCGCAGACCGAAAGACGTGGCTGTCGGAGATATTACTTGAAATTGCACCGCCTGGACGGCGGTGCAAATATTGATTGAAGCACAAAATTATTCTAAGCTAATCTAAGCTGTAATTGGACTTGGATAGCCAGGATGTTCGGCACAAGAAAATTTGCTTTCTCCAGCATAGCGGCTGCTTGCAACAGATTTCATGACAACAAATCCATACAGAAGGCGATATTCAACGCCATTCGTCTCAACAGGCCCCATATATCGGATATCATCCTGAACGAAGATATCCGTTTCATTAGTTACTGCTTGTCCAGGCGCGACTGGTCCAGAGCGCAGATCATGCAGGACCTGTGGGTCTGCTTCGAGCTCTCCGAGAAGAGAAACGGCTTCTTCGTCGAGTTCGGTTCGACGAACGGACTGAAAAACAGCAATACCTGGCTGCTCGAAAAGAAATTCGGATGGAGCGGCATCCTGGCCGAGCCCAATCCTGTCTGGCATGCCGACCTCGCGGCCAACAGAACCGCCTTCATCGAGCATAAATGCGTCTCCTCGAAATCCGACGACACCGTCACCTTCATCACGACGGACGAAACCGACCCGGAACTCAGCTCGATCGCCGATTTCTCCAAGGGCGACCATTTCTCCGACGTCCGCAGCCGGGGGCAGCCTATTCAGGTGGACACCATTTCGCTCGACGATCTGCTGGAAAAATATCAGGCGCCGCCGCTGGTGGATTATCTGTCGATCGACACGGAAGGCAGCGAGCTCGACATATTGTCGGCCTACAGCTTCGATCGCAAATTCGACCTGATATCCGTGGAGAACAATCGGAAGACCGAAAGCGCGATACAAAAGCTGCTGGAGAGCAAGGGATACAGGCGAGTATTCGAACAATTCTCCCAGTGGGACGGCTGGTATGTGTCCGACAGGCTCCGGAACGGAAAGACGATCGAGATCACCGCGCCAGCATCCTGAAGCGGCGCCGGCGCGGGCGACTATCGCAATTTCGTTCCTCCCCTTGCCTTTCCCGCAAAAATCCGTATAAGCCGCCCTGTTCGCAACCCGGTCTTCTGGCTGGTGGCTGAACGGAGGGCCGGTTTTCCGCAAGGGGAGCCGTTCGGAACGGAAGCGTTCCAGCCTCCCGTGTCTCCGCTCTCGACCGTCTCGGAAACGCTTTTCTTGCTTGGGGTCACCCCTCTCAGGAGCAGTCGTTGAGGCTTAGCCGCCGAATATCGGGTTCAGACCAACGCAAGAAAGGCAAAGCTATCCATGGCTCTTTACGAACATGTATTCCTTGCCCGGCAGGATATTTCCGCTCAGCAGGTCGACGCCCTCGTAGAACAGTACAAGGGTGTCATCGAAGCTCACGGCGGTAAAGTCGGGCGTATCGAGAACTGGGGCCTCAAGTCCCTCACCTACCGCATCAAGAAGAACCGCAAGGCTCATTACGCCCTGATGGACATCGATGCACCGGCCGCTGCGATCCAGGAAGTGGAACGTCAGATGCGCATCAGCGAAGACGTCCTGCGTTACATGACGATCGCTGTCGAGAAGCACGAAGACGGCCCGTCTGCCATGATGCAGAAGCGCGACCGTGACGACCGTCCGCGCCGCGATGGCGACCGTCCGGAGCGCAGCTTCGGCGATCGTGGTCCGCGCCCGGATCGTG
>JASGEG010000010.1:0-4271 GCA_047606605.1 Rhizobium sp. | reverse complement strand
CGTTCGGCGGACGAGCCGGTCGCCTTCGTCTGCAATGCAGCGACTTCCGCGCAGCAGGTGCTGGAAACGACGCTTGGCCGCGCCGAAGCCGATGTTGCCGCCTCAGGCCTGGAGCCGCCGGCGATCGTCGTGGTCGGCGATGTCGTGCGGCTGCGTCCCTCTCTCGATTGGCTGGGGGCGCTTTCCGGCCGTACGCTTCTGCCGGCGGCGGACACACGCACCGGCCTCGGCCACAAGGTGCCGGCATGAGCGGCCTGCTGATCGCGGCGCCGGCTTCCGGCTCTGGCAAGACGACGATTACGCTCGGATTGCTGAGGGCGCTGCGGAAGCGGGGCGTTGCGATCGCGCCGGGCAAGGCCGGTCCCGATTATATCGATCCCGCCTTTCTCGCTGCCGCAAGCGGTTCCGCCTGCCTCAATTTCGATCCCTGGGCGATGCGCCGCGAGCTGATCTCCGCCAATTCGGCGCTGCATCGCGCCGGCGGCCGCATGCTGATCATCGAAGCCATGATGGGCCTGTTCGACGGCGCGGCCGACGGTTCCGGCACGCCGGCCGATCTTGCCGCCTTTCTCAGCCTTTCGGTGGTGCTGGTGGTCGATGCGTCGCGCATGTCGCAATCGGTCGCTGCCCTCGTCAGCGGCTATGCCAATTTCCGCGCCGATGTCCGCATCGCCGGCGTGATCCTCAACAAGGTCGGCAGCGACCGGCACGAGGCGATGCTGCGGCAGGCGCTGGAGGCTGTGCGTATTCCCGTCGTCGCCGTCATCCGCGCCGACAAGGGGCTGACTTTGCCGGAGCGGCATCTCGGCCTGGTGCAGGCCGGCGAGCATGCGGGGCTGGAAGCCTTCATCGAGCATGCGGCGGAAACGCTGTCCCAGGCCTGCGATTTCGGGCTGCTGCTGCGCGCCGCGCAGCAGCATGTCGTGCGGCCCTCGGTTGCCAATATCGCGCGGCTGATGCCGTTCGGGCAGCGCATCGCGGTGGCCCGCGATATCGCTTTTGCCTTCTGCTACGAGCACATGCTGCTCGGCTGGCGCCGGCGCGGGGCGGAGATCTCGTTTTTCTCGCCGCTCGCCGACGAGGCTCCGGCCGACAATGCCGATGCCATCTATCTGCCGGGCGGCTATCCCGAGCTGCATGCGGACAAGCTTGCGGCTGCGGGGCGTTTTCATGAGGGGATCAAGGCCGCCGCGGCGCGGGGCGCGCGAATCTACGGCGAGTGCGGCGGCTACATGGTGCTGGGCGAGGGCCTGGTGGATGCGGGTGGGGCGCGCCATGGCATGCTTGGCCTGCTTCCCGTCGTCACCAGCTATGAGAAGCGCCAGCGCCATCTCGGCTATCGGCGGGTGAAGCCTCTGGCCGGTTCCTTCTTCGCCGGCCCGATGACCGCGCATGAGTTTCATTATTCGACCATCGTCTCGGAAGGTGCCGCGGACCGGCTGTTCGCGGTCACGGATGCGCTCGGAACCGATCTGGGGGCGGCCGGCCTGCAGCGCGGCAATGTCGCCGGGTCCTACATGCACCTGATCGATCTTGCCGGGGATGCGCAATGACGGGCAGGATCGTGCATGGCGGCGGGATCACCGCGGCGGCTCGGCTCCATGGCGGGCGGCCCGAGGATTGGCTCGATCTGTCGACCGGCATCAACCCCAATCCCGTCGCCTTGCCGGGCATTCCCGTCGCGTCCTGGCACCGCCTGCCGGATCAGCATCTGGCGGACCGGGCGAGGGAGGCGGCGCGCCTCTATTATCGCAGCGGCGATATCCTGCCGCTGCCGGTTCCCGGCACGCAATCGGTGATCCAGCTCCTGCCGCGGCTCGTGTCCGGCGGCACCGTCACGATCCTGTCGCCGACCTATGGCGAATATGCACGGGCCTTCGGTCTCGCCGGCTTGCCTGTCAGGGAGGTTGCCGGCATCGACGACATTGCGGGTGGTGCCGGCCTGATCGTCGTGGTCAATCCCAACAATCCGGATGGCCGCCGGCTGGCCGTCGATCGCCTGCGGGAATTGCATGACCGGCAGCGGGCTCAAGGCGGGTTTCTGGTGGTCGACGAGGCTTTCGGGGACATGGAGCCGGAGGCGAGCCTTGCGCCCTACGCGTCTTCCATGCCCAACCTCATCCTCTTCCGGTCCTTCGGCAAGTTCTTCGGTCTGGCGGGTCTACGCCTCGGTTTTGTCATTGCGGCGGATTCCATCCTCGTGCGCTTCGAGGATTGGCTCGGCCCCTGGGCGGTGTCCGGACCGGCGCTGTCGCTGGCGGCTTCATTGATGGCCGGCGATACGACCGCTATCCGAAACCGCATTCTCGATCGCCGCGCGGCGCTCGACGTCGCCCTTCAAAGGGCCAAACTCAATGTCGCCGGCGGCACGGGGCTCTTCGCCCTCGTTGCCGACGACCAGGCAAAGGACCTATATTCGCATCTCTGCCGCCATCATATTCTTGTCCGCAAGTTCGATTATGCGCCGGATTGGCTGCGCTTCGGTCTTGCTCCCGACGAGGAGGCCGATCGCAGACTGGCCGGGGTGCTAGAGGACTATTCGACATGACGATCGACGAACATCTGCTTATCCTCATTCTGGCTTTGCTGCTGGATCGCATCATCGGCGATCCCGAATGGCTGTGGCAGCGCCTGCCGCACCCTGTCGTGCTGTTCGGCAAGGCGATCTCCGTCTTCGACCAGCATTTCAACGCGCGGCATCTGCCGGATCTGACGCGTCGCCGCAATGGCGTGATGTCGATCGTTGCGCTGCTGTTTGGCGCCGCCGTGCTGGGCTGGTTGATTCATGGGCTGCTCGCCGTCTTCGGCTGGTTCGGCTATCTGGCCGAGGCCGGACTGGTGGCGATCTTCCTGGCGCAAAAGAGTCTGGCCGACCATGTCGGCGAGGTTTCGAATGCGCTGCGCAGCGAAGGGCTGGAAGGCGGGCGCCGCGCCGTGTCGCGCATCGTCGGCCGCGATCCGGAAACGCTGGACGAACCGGGCATCTGCCGCGCCGCGATCGAAAGCCTTGCCGAGAATTTCTCCGACGGCGTCGTGGCGCCGGCGCTCTGGTATGCCGTCTTCGGGCTGCCTGGCCTGTTTGCCTACAAGATGCTGAACACCGCCGATTCGATGATCGGCCACAAGAGTGAGGCCTATATCGATTTCGGTTGGGCTTCAGCGCGGCTCGACGACCTCGCCAACTGGCCGGCGGCACGGCTGTCCATCCTGCTGATTGCGGTGGGAGCGATGGTCAAGAAAGGGATATCGGCGCTCGGCAATACGATCCGCGTCGCGGTGCGCGACGGCGGTCTGCACCGTTCGCCCAATTCCGGCAGGCCGGAAGCGGCGATGGCCGGCGCCCTCGATATCCAGCTTGCCGGGCCGCGCGTCTATGCCGGCGAGGTGGTGCGCGAGCCGATGATCAACGGTGCCGGCCGTGACACGGCAACCGTCAACGACGTCGAGACGGGCATCTCGATCTTCTATTCGGCCTGCTCGGTTCTGACGGCTCTCGCCTTCCTGGGATTCCTGTTGCTGCTGTGACAGGCCTCATCTGCGTTAATGAATTGCTCACCATGCGTATTAATTTAGTATAATCGTATATACGCTAGTCTTCTCCTCATCGGAATTGTTTCGAAAAGAAGCAAACGATGGAAGGGGACAAGATGAAAAGGGTAGTGATAGCCGCATCCGCATGCCTATGCCTGCAATTTCATGTCGCTTCGGCGCAGGCCGAGAGCGTTCTCGCCAGAATTGACCTTCGCTCGCAGACGATGACCGTTTCCGAGGACGGTGTGTTGAAGTATCGCTGGAAAGTATCGACCGCGCGCAAGGGCTATGTGACGCCGATCGGTTCCTATACGGCGAAGTGGCTGTCGCGCGATCATCGTTCGAAGAAATATGATGATGCGCCGATGCCTTACGCGGTGTTCTTCAACGGCGGCTATGCCATCCATGGCACCTATGAACTGAAGCGCCTGGGGCGGCCGGCATCGCATGGCTGCGTGCGCCTTGAGCCGCGCAACGCCGCGACCTTCTTTTCAATGACGTCGGAAGTCGGGCTCCAGAACACGCGCATCATCATCACCGACTGATCACGGTTCGGCCAATTCGGACGTATCGGGCATTCGGCCATGGCCGCAATGCTGCCGCATCTTGGCGGCCTCACGCCCCGAACGCAAAAGGTAACTTTTGTCAGAGCCTCGCGGTTTGTCGTTCGAGGGCATCGGCTTGCCACCGTTGGGTGGTGTTGTTGACTGCGCCGGTATCGAATGCCGGATCGTAATGGT
>JASGEG010000009.1:0-5599 GCA_047606605.1 Rhizobium sp. | reverse complement strand
GTTTTCAAAGGCGGTAATTGTAATCGTCATCGTCGTTCTCCATCGCCTGTTTGTCTTGAAGACGTTTGGCTAGGCGCGATTCCGACACGCGATGTCCGGGATAATTTGCAGGGCGAGCGCAGACGCCGCTCAAAGCACGGCGTTGCTGCTGGACAGTGTCAGCCTTCGCCCGCGATCTCGCCGGGCGGATTAGGGACGTGCCTCGACGACCAGTCGAGGACGTCGAGGGCGGCGTTGCGGGCCGCCAGGACCTGGGCGGGATCACGATTGACGGCGACCGTCGCCAGCGCCCCCTCATAGAGCAGGGCCAGATGCGCAACGGGTGCCGTCGCGGTGACGCCGGCGCGCGCCAGCACCGTGGCGAAGATCTCGCGCACCGAACGCTTGTGCTCGCGCGCGATCGTCACGACACGCTCGGACTCGCCATGTTCCGCCACGGCCAGCGCGAATGCGCATCCCCTGAATTCCGGACTGTCGGCCTTCTCGTGCAGTTGCTCGAAGATCGTCCGCAACTGGCCGCGCGCATCGGGAATGCTCGACAGGATGTCGTGAAGCGAGCGCAGCACGCGCTCGTGCCGTTCGCTCAGATAGGCGGCGACGAGATGTTCCTTGGAGGGGAAATGACGGTAGAGCGTCGCCTTGGCGACACCCGCCTTCTCGATGATGCGCTCCACGCCGACCGCGCGGATACCTTCCTTGTAGAACAGGGCGCCGGCCACATTCAGTATTTCGTCGCGAATTGAAACTCTCATAGACCTTTCCGGATAGTCCGGTTCTCCTTGGGATCATGGCAGCGAGGTCCCGGATGGGATATCAGAGCCGGGTCTCGCTCTCTTTTACAAAGGCGCGAACCTCGTGAAGCGAGATCGAGCCGGGTCGGCCGCCTGTAAAGGCCAGCCGGGCTGCCGCCTCCTGGACGGCGAGATTATAGGGCGTGGCGAGGCCATGACGCCGGCCGAGCCGCACGATTTCTCCATTGAGGTAATCCACTTCGCTCGGAACGCCGCGCACGAAGCTTTGCCAGGTTGATTGCTGTCCCGCTTCGATGCCGCTGTCGGGAGCCCGTCCCCAGCCTGCCAGGCTGACGCGGCGCTCCGATTGCTCGGCGATCTCGTAGCCGGCGGCGGTCAGAACCCGGACCGCCTCCTCAGACAGGGCGTCCCCAAACGCTGCGGCTTCCTCGGCGGTGCCATCGAAGACTTCCAGGACGTTCCTGACATTGTAGACGAGCTTGACTGCCTTCCAGCGCAGCACGTCATCGCGAACTTCGACCAGATAGTTCGCCCTGGTCAGGTCTGCGCCGATTGCCTCAGCGGTTGCGTCCGTGCCCTTCGGATAGACGCCGAGAACGAGCGCCCCGACCTGCGGCGAGCCGGCGCACACGACCGTGCCCGTTTCGGTGAAGCGGGCCGGCGTCAGGATGCTGGCGCCATAGACCTTAGCGAAACGCCGGCTTGCCAGCGTCTCGGCCGCAAGCCCGTTCTGAAGCGTGACGAGCGGCAGCCGGTAGCCTGCCGTTTCGGGACTGCCGGCGACGGGGCGGTGCGCCCAGAACGCCGTCGCGGCCTCCACATCCTGCGCCTTGACGGCGAGGACAAGGATATCGTCGTCGGTCAGCTCCGGCGGTTCCCGCGCATCGAAGACGTTGAGACGGATCTGCTGCGTGCCGGACGGCCTGCGATAGGTCAGGCCATGGGCCTGGAGGTGGCGCACCTGCTCCCCGCGCCCGACGAGCGCATAGGCAATGCCCGCGCTTTCGAACTCAGCCGCGAGACTGGCGCCGACAGCGCCCGCACCGATGATGACATAGCGGCTCATGATGCTGCCCTCTCTGTCCGGTCGGCGGATGCGGTCGGATGGCGGAGGCTGATGAATTCTGGCGGCATGCTGATACCTATCGCGGTCATGTTGGTTTGCGGAATGCGCGCTTAGAGCAATTCCAGGAAAAGTGCGGAGCGGTTTTCCGTCCGGAAGTGCGTAAAAACAATAGGATAGAGCTGTTCAGCGATTCCGTGAAACGCTGAACGGCTCTAGGCGGTAGGCGACCAGCCGAGGTTCGGAGCCACCGTCTTGGCGAGGTCGGTGAGAAGCTGCACGTTCTCGGCAAGGCCGAAGGCGGGCGGCAGGAAGAGCACGACCTCGTCCGCTTCGGCGAGGCCGGGGTCGTTGAGTACCGCCTCCGTCACCTGGTCGGGGGTGCCCTGGAAGACGGGTGAAATCTGAGCGCCAACGGGCTGATTGGCCGGCGCGAGGGCGCCCTTGGGACGGGATGCCGCGATGCCCAAGGTGCGGCGTTCCAAATCGTAGGCGGCGTATTTGTCCCGCAGCTCTGCGGTGGTGCCGACCAGGATCGATGCGGCAACGGCCACCGGCGGCGGCTCGGTGCCCCATGTCGCGCGCCAGGTCGCGCGGAAAGCCTTGATGCTGCGGGCCTGGTATTCCCCGAAGCTCTCGCCCTCGGCGTGGTCGTGCTGCACGGTACCGGAGATCAGCCCGATGCCGAGCTCGGCCGCCTGCACCGCCGAGCCGAGGCTGGCCGAGCCCTGCCGAATGCGGGAGCGCAGGCTGGGGCTGTGCGGCGTCACGCGCAACTCCGCGCCCTGCGGGGCGCCTTGGCCAGGCCCCGCGACGGTGTGGAGGACCTCGCCCGCGATCGCGGCGAGGAAGCGGGCCTGGCGGCGCTTGGCCTCTGTGCGGGCATCGGTGTCGACCGTGCCGAAGACCGCGTCGAAGGCGGCGTTTGCGCCGGTCGAGATGGCCAGTTCCAGCCGGCCGCCGATCAGCAGGTCGGTCGTGCCGGCGGCTTCGGCAAGCAGGATCGGGTCCTGGTAGCGCATCGGGATGACGGCCGAACCCAGCGTGATATGCCGCGTGTGCTGGCCGGCTGCGGCGAAGAAGGGAAGCGGTGACGACAGATAGTGATCGAAGTGCCGCTGATAGGCCCAGCCGGACTGATAGCCCAGCCGTTCCGCCGCCTTGAACAGCTCGATCCCGTCGCGCAGCCCCTGCGCCGGCCCGGCATCGTCGTTGAAGGACACGCGGGTGTTGAAGCCGAGCCGCTGCTTCAGGCGGAACGGCACGGACAGGGCGCCGGCCGGCGCGGTGATGGTCATGCGATCTTTTCCTCGTTGATGATCCGCCGGGATTGCGGCTGGGGGGCGCGGGCGATGCCGGCAAGGCCGGACGGGATCGAGTCCAGCAGCGACACGGTGTAGGGCTGCCGAGGGTTGTCGAAGATATCGCTGACGGTCCCGTGTTCGACGATGCGGCCGCGCTGCATCACCGAGACGGTGTGGGCGAGCTGCCGCACCAGGGCGAGGTCGTGCGACACGAACACGTAGGTCAGGCCGAGATTGGCCTGTAGCGTCAGCAGCACCTCGATGATGTCGGCCTGGACGCTGACATCGAGTGCGGAGGTGGGTTCGTCGAGCACGATCACGTCGGGCTTGAGGACCAGCGACCGGGCGATGGCCACGCGCTGGCGCTGGCCGCCCGACAGGGCCGCCGGCTTGCGCGAGAGCAAGTGATCGCCGAGCCCGACATTGGCCAGGGCCTCGCGGACGCTTTCGGCCCTTTCCCTGGCGGTTCCGATCTTGAACCGGTCGAGCGGTTCGCGCACCAGCCGTTCGACCGTCCAGGTCGGGTCGAGCGAGGTGAACGGGTTCTGGTAGACAAGCTGGAGATGGCGCCACGCAGAGCGCAGCGACTGGCGCGAGCGACCGGTGAGCGCTTCGCCGGCGACCGAAATGGTTCCCGTGTCGGGTTCGTCGAGCCCGAGCAGCAGCCGGATCGTCGTCGTCTTGCCCGAGCCGGACTCGCCAACCAGGGCATGCGTGGTGCCGGCCGGCACGGAGAAGGATACGTCGTTGACGGCTGTCAATGCCTTGCCGTCGACCGCGAAGGTCTTGGTGACGGCGCTGACCTCGATCTTCGGCGTCTTGCCGGCGTCCGTTCTTAGGAGGCGAAAGCCGGGGTCGCGCAGCCCGGCATAGCGGTTGGGGTTGAGGGCCGGAACGTCGGCATGCAGCTTCTTGGCGTAGGCCGAGGCCGGCGAGGAGAAGACAGCGGCGGTGCGGCCGGCCTCCTGAATGCCGCCATCCTTCAGCACCACCAGCGAGTCCGCCCGTTCGGCGGCAATCGCCAGGTCGTGGGTAATGAGGAGCAGGCTGATATCCAGCTCCTGCTGCAACCGCGAGAGCAGGTCGAGAATCCGCTTCTGGATCGTGACGTCGAGCGCGGAGGTCGGCTCGTCCGCTACCAGCAGCAGCGGCCGTGGCAGGACCGCAAGGCCGATCAGCACGCGCTGCAACATGCCGCCGGACAATTGATGCGGGTAGGAATCGTAGACGCGCTGGGGATTGTCCAGCCCGACCTGGGCGAAGGTCTCCAGGATGAGCGCCTTGCGGATAGCCCTGTCGGGCTCGTCGAGGAGCGCTGCCGCCTCCATTGCCTGGGCGCCGATCGTTCGCACCGGGTTGAGGGAGTTGCCGGGGTCCTGCGGAACAAAGCCGATGGCCCGGCCCCTGAAAGGCCGGAAACGGCGCTCGGAGAGCCCCAGCACTTCCTGGCCGTTGAACTCGACGCGACCGGTGGCGCGTGCGCCGCTTGGCAGCAACCGCAGCACCGTGCGGGCGATGGTCGACTTGCCCGATCCCGACTCGCCTATGAGGGCGAGGCTCTTGCCGCGGCCGAGTTCGAACCCGACGCGGTTAACCACCTGATGCGGGCCGTAGGAGACTGAGAGGTCGTCCACCCGCAGCAAGGGGGCTGGCCTGCGCGGTGCGGCTGTGGTCTCGGCGCGGGTGAGGGAGGCGGTCAGTCTGTCTTGCGGAGCCATCGGCTGATCCTGTTTACAGAGAGGACGGTCGCGATCGTGACGAAGGCGGGCGCGTAGACCAGCCATGGCCATTTGAGGTAGTCCTTACCGATCGAGATCAGCAGGCCCCAGTCGGAGGCCGGCGGCGGGTCGCCGTAGCCGAGGAAGGCAAGGCTGGCGATCACCAGGATCGAGTCGCCGAACTGCAGCACCGCGAGCGGCAACACCGAGCGTGACGCGTTCGGCAGCACGTGGCGCCACAGAATGTGCCAGCGCGACCCGCCCAGCAGAAAGGACGACTCGACGAAGGTCGCAGCCCGTGTCTTGATGACTTCCGAGCGCATCACCCGAGCGAAGAGGGCCACCGCCGATACGCCCGTTGCGATGGCGGCGTTCGTGGTATCGAAACCGATCGCGGTCACGACGATGACGGCCAGCAGGAATTTCGGAATGGCGAGCAGCACGTCGACCAGGCGGGCGAAGAGGATGTCGACCCAGCCGCCGAAGAAGCCGGCCAGAAGACCGACGAGGCCGCCGGCGACAACGCCAATGACCACGGCGATGAGCGCGCTCGCGACCGAGGAGGCCGTGCCATAGACGACGCGCGCATAGAGGTCGCGCCCCAGGTGATCGGTGCCGAACCAGTGCGCCGCGCTGGGCCCGAGCAGCTTCTGGGCGGGAATGCCGTTGACCGGGCTATAGCTGGTAAACAGGCTGGGAGCGAGCGACCAGGCAATCGCCAGCGCGACGACGGCGAAGGAGAGGAGGACGACCGGCGGCACG
>JASGEG010000008.1:0-17316 GCA_047606605.1 Rhizobium sp. | reverse complement strand
GGCGACAGGGGCAATTTTGACACCGGTGTCAAATGCCAGCATTCAGCTGAAATCATTGAAGCAGCAGGGAAAAGTGCGATCCACGGCGACCGATGGAGATTTACGATCCTGGGTGCCTACAAACGTAGGTGGGCGCCATATGTCCAAGCCCACGGGCCTGGTCAGGGACAGCTCCCTTTGGATCGAGTATGGCCCCAGGGATTGTGGTTCCTGTCGGGAAGCGCAGACCGCTCGTTCTATATAAAGAGGATTCTTGCCTTGCACCAGAGGGTGCGACGGCGCAGTTCGGGAAATCGGTGAAAATCTCAGTTTGCCTCGGAGCCGGGACGCGCCGTCAGCTTTTCGGTGATGCCGCGAATGCGGGTCGTGACTTCGTCGATCACGGTCGCCAGCGTCTCCTCGTTGCGGGCAGTCGCCGCCAATGCGCTGTCGCGATTGCCGCGCAGGGTCTCGAGTTCCTCCTCAAGCCCCGAGACGCGCCGCGTCAATTCCGACACCTCGTCCATGATCATGATGCCGGACATCACGGTCAGGCGCAGATCGCCGATCTCGCCGAACTGGCTCTTCAGATGCATGACATAGCGATCGAAACGGGTGGCGAGATCCGTCAGATGCGCTTCCTGCCCCTCTTCGCAAGCCATCCGATAGGCCTTGCCGTCGATCGTTACCGTTACCTGCGCCATTCGACTTTCCGATCATTGCCGCTGATCGCGACGCCGCGCCCCGGAGGGTTTAGCGGTCGAGCACGGCTCTTATGGTTTCCATCGCCGTCACAAGCCGACGCGACACCTCGCGATTGACTTCCTCCAGCCGGTTCGCACGGAACTCGGCCTGGTCGAGTTCCTGGGCAAGCCGCGAACGATCGGCATGTACCCGGCGAACCTCGCCTTCGACATCGCTTTGCGTACGTTCGCGTTCGAAGCGTCCGTCGACGGCGCTCTCCAAGGACGAAAGCGCCTGGCGCAATTGAGCGAGCGCCACATCCACCGTTTTGCCTGAGGACGTCATGTCTTCCGAGTCTCCGCGCAAGGCCCGAATCAAAATATCCGGCCACTTGTCTGATTTCCCAACAATATTCAACTCGGCAACTGGACGTCAATAAAGGCAGCCATGCGGCAGGTGGCCTAATCTGTGGATGAAGGTCGCCTTTGTGGCTTGCCGGGGGCTTTGTCTTGCCATTGTCGTCTTTTGTCAAAGTCGGCGGGCAAATGTCAAAAAATTGCCTTGGGAGGCCCGGATTGGCCCGTGGATTTGTTGACTTGCGCGCCCCAACTGCTATGTCTCAGCCGCCTGAGGCGACGTTGAAAATGGAGTTCGGAGGAACGCCTCCTTTTCAGCCGCCTTTCAACCGATGGCTCGGCTTCCCAAGCGTGCGGCCATCCCTCGAACCCGGAACATTGCGGAAAAACCCATGATCTCTCGCGAACAACACGACCGGATGGCGAATGCGATCCGTTTCCTTGCCATGGATGCAGTCGAGAAGGCCAATTCCGGTCACCCCGGTTTGCCGATGGGCATGGCGGACGTCGCCACCGTTCTCTTTAGCAAGTATCTGCGCTTCGATCCGAAGAATCCCAATTGGCCGGACCGCGACCGCTTCGTCCTGTCGGCAGGCCACGGCTCGATGCTGCTCTATTCGCTCCTCTATCTCACCGGCTATCCGGACATGACGGTCGAGGAGCTGACGCGCTTCCGCCAGCTCGGCTCCAAGACCGCCGGCCATCCGGAATATGGTCACGCCACCGGCATCGAAACCACCACCGGCCCGCTCGGCCAGGGCATTGCCAATGCCGTCGGCATGGCGATCGCCGAGCGCAAGCTGCGCGAGGAGTTCGGCGCGGAGCTGCAGGATCACTATACCTATGCCATGTGCGGCGACGGCTGCCTGATGGAAGGCATCAGCCATGAGGCGATCGCGCTCGCCGGCCACCTCAAGCTCAACAAGCTGATCCTGTTCTGGGACAACAACTCCATCACCATCGACGGCGCCGTCTCGCTGTCGGATTCGACCGACCAGATCATGCGCTTCAAGGCGGTTCACTGGAACACGATCGAAGTCGACGGTCACGACCAGGCCGCCATCGCCGCCGCCATCGAGGCCGCTCAGAAGTCCGACCGCCCGACGCTGATCGCCTGCAAAACCATCATCGGCTTCGGCGCCCCGAACAAGCAGGGCACCCACAAGGTCCACGGTTCGCCGCTCGGCGCCGAGGAAATCGCCGCTACCCGCGTTGCGCTGAACTGGCCCTACGAGCCCTTCGTCATTCCGAACGACGTCCTCGGTGAATGGCGCGCTGCCGGCGAACGCTCCATCGGCGTCCGTGAAGCCTGGGAAGGCCGCCTCGCAGCTGCCGACGCCGCCAAGAAGGCCGAGTTCACCCGCCGCTTCGATCACAAGCTTCCGGCCGGCTTCGACGCCGCCATCAGTGACTACAAAAAGAAGCTCGCCGAGACCAAGCCGACCGTTGCCACCCGCAAGGCATCGGAAGACGCGCTCGAAATCATCAACGGCTTCATTCCGGAAACGATCGGCGGCTCCGCCGACCTGACGCCGTCGAACAACACCAAGACCAGCCAGATGAAGTCGATCACCCCGACCGACTTCTCCGGCCGCTACGTGCACTGGGGTATCCGCGAGCACGGCATGGCTGCCGCGATGAACGGCATTTCCCTGCATGGCGGTCTCATCCCCTATAGCGGCGGCTTCCTGATCTTCTCGGATTATTGCCGCCCGCCGCTGCGTCTCGCCGCCCTGATGGGCATCCGCGCCATCCATGTCCTGACGCATGATTCCATCGGCGTCGGCGAAGACGGCCCGACCCACCAGCCGGTCGAGCAGGTCGCCAGCCTGCGCGCCATCCCGAACTTCCAGCTGTTCCGCCCGGCGGACGCAACGGAAACGGCCGAATGCTGGCAGATCGCCATCAAGACGACCAACCGTCCGTCCGGCCTCGCGCTGACCCGTCAGAACCTGCTGGCCGCTCGTACGGAATATAGCGAGAAGAACCTCTGCGAACTCGGCGCCTATACGCTGGCCGGCAATGCCGACGCCAAGGTGACGATCTTCGCGTCCGGCTCCGAAGTCGAACTCGCCGTCGCCGCCCGCACCGTTCTCGAAGGCAAGGGCATTTCGACGCGCGTCGTATCCGTCCCCTGCACCGAGCTCTTCTTCGAGCAGCCGGAGGCCTACCGCAAGGACGTCATCGGCAACTCACCGGTCAAGGTCGCCGTCGAAGCCGGCGTTCGCGAAGGCTGGGATGCCTTCATCGGTCCGGAAGGCGCCTTCATCGGCATGAAGGGCTTCGGCGCTTCCGCGCCGTACAAGGACGTCTACAAGCATTTCGGCATCACCACCGAAGCCGTTGTCGCCGCCGCCGAGGCAAAGCTTTCCTGAGGGCGCTGACAAGCGCTCTTAACTCCGCTAGATAAACCGCCCTGAGTAAACGGGAGTGAATTGAATGACTGTAAAAGTTGCCATCAACGGCTTCGGCCGCATCGGCCGTAACGTTCTGCGCGCCATCGTCGAGTCCGGCCGCACCGACATCGAAGTCGTTGCCATCAACGACCTCGGCCCGGTCGAGACCAATGCCCATCTTCTGCGCTACGACTCCATCCACGGCCGTTTCCCGGCCGACGTGAAGGTCGAGGGCGACGCGATCATCATCAACAACGGCAAGCCAATCAAGGTCACCGCCATCAAGGACCCTGCAACCCTGCCGCACGCCGCCCTCGGCGTCGACATCGCGCTGGAATGCACCGGCATCTTCACCGCCCGCGACAAGGCCGCCCTGCACCTGACCGCCGGCGCCAAGCGCGTCATCGTCTCGGCGCCCGCCGACGGTGCCGACCTGACCGTCGTCTACGGCGTCAACCATGACAAGCTGACCCGCGACCACCTGGTCATCTCCAACGCATCCTGCACGACGAACTGCCTGGTTCCGGTCGTCAAGGTTCTGAACGACCTGATCGGCGTCGATCATGGCTTCATGACCACGATCCACTCCTACACCAACGACCAGCCGTCGCTCGACCAGATGCACAAGGATCTGTACCGCGCCCGCGCTGCCGCCCTCTCGATGATCCCGACCTCGACGGGCGCGGCCAAGGCCGTCGGCCTCGTGCTGCCGGAACTCAAGGGCAAGCTCGACGGCTCCTCGGTCCGCGTTCCCACCCCGAACGTTTCCGTCGTCGACCTCAAGTTCGTCGCCAAGCGCGCCACGACCGTCGAGGAAATCAACGAAGCCATCAAGGCAGCCGCCAACGGCCCGCTGAAGGGCGTTCTCGGCTACACCGACGAGCCGCTGGTCTCCCGCGACTTCAACCATGACAACCACTCGTCGATCTTCGCGACCGACCAGACCAAGGTCATGGAAGGCACCTTCGTGCGCATCCTGACCTGGTACGACAACGAGTGGGGCTTCTCCAACCGCATGGCCGACACGGCCGTCGCGTTTGCCAAGCTGATCTGATCATGGCTTTCGGCCCCCTCCTTCCGACGACAGTTCGCTGGCGGCCACTGGAGGGAGACGGGCTGGAGCATCTGACGATCGCTCCCATCAATACTGCCACCGGCGCGGCCATTCGCGCCTGTGGCACCATTATCGGCGGCCGTGGCGGCTCGCCCTACGGCGTCTTTTATCGCATCGATTGCACGAGCGACTGGCGCGTCCTCTCCTTCTCGGTCGAGACCACCGATGGCCGGCGCCTCGCCTTGCGCTCCGACGGCAATGGCCATTGGCAGGACGAAGACGGCCACGCCCTTCCGCAATTCGACGGCTGCATCGACATCGATCTCCATGGATCGCCCTTCACCAACAGCCTGCCGATCCGCCGGCTCGAACTCAAGCCGGAAGACGGAACGGTGAAACTTTCCATGCTTTATATTCCCTTCGGCAGTTTCGAGCCTGTGCGGGACGGCCAGCGCTACACCTGCATCACGCCGGGCAAGCTTTACCGTTACGCCGCGGAAGACCGGGCCTTTACCATCGACCTGCCCGTCGACGACGACGGCCTGGTGATCGACTATCCGATCTATTTCAAGCGCGTGGATATTTGAGACTGCCGATCAAGCCGCTGCCTCGATATCGAACTCGACGTGTATCCGATCGTAGGGAAAGACGATTCCGCCATTCGTTTTGTCGATGACTCCATTGCGCAGCAAAAGCTCGACATCGGCATGAACGCCCTTGAAGTCCCGCTCCACGCGGCGCGCCACTTCGCGCATGCTCATGGGCCCTTGCCCACTCATGGCTCGCAGGATTTCAAGGCGTTTAGGCGCGAGAACACGGTGCATCATATCCCATGACGCAAACGCAAGACTCTCTTCGGCCACAGCCTCCTGCCCAGCCTCTGCGGACTTCCACGCTTCCGCCGCGCGACTTAACGTCTCCTCCATCGTCTCTATTCTGACCTTAAGCGTTGTCATCGAACCATCCTTTCACGTCGTGCATGAAATCGGCGAGCAGCTTGTCGACACTCTCGAAGACGTAGGGCATCTCGATGGCCCCCAAATGTTTGTGATCGCCTTTTCCCGCCTCGTTGTCGTAACGCAGAACACAAACACTTTCGACGACAAGCGCCAGCCGGTATTTTATAGTGTGCTGGCTGCCGCGGAGTGGAACAGGCACCTGCCAGAGCACAATTTCGAAGAACGCCCCCTCACGGAGTTGACGCCTCGTTTTCTGGATCAGCTTCGCTTCCATGATGGAATCGATACCATCAGGCAGGACTGATGTAAATCACTACATCATCTTAAAAACATCTCAAATCTTTCCTCCTCCCGCCCTGCTATCGTCCAGATTCGCCGATAAATTCTTGCTAGGAATTTCCCCCAGGCATTCCAGGCCGATTCGTCGTTCTGGCGAACCGCATCACACCATGAAGTCGCAGTCGTCGGAGCGGGTTTCCATCCCTGCCTCCGCCTCGATGATATTTTGTGTTTGCGCATTCGAGCGGTGCGGCAGCATGATGGCTGCGGGGGAATTGCAGATGATCCGGGCGGGCGGTCCGGATAGCGGCGCGCGGGAAAGGGGAAGAACGAGTGGAGGCATTTTACGTCATCGTGCTGGTGAGCACGGTTCTGATCCTGATTGCGGCTTTCTCCAGCCTGCTTGCCTTCCGTTTCGGCGCGCCCTTGCTCTTATTGTTCCTGATGATCGGCCTGATGGCCGGCACGGACGGGCTCGGCATCGAATTCTCCAACAACTATCTCGCCTATATTCTCGGTTCGCTGGCCCTTGCCATCATCCTCTTCGATTCCGGCTACGGCACGCCGATCCAGGCTTTCAAGCTCGCGGCCGCGCCGGCATTGACCATCGCCTCCGTCGGCGTCCTGGTGACGGCGGCGCTGTTCGGCCTCGCGGCCAGCTGGCTGCTCGGCTTCACCTGGCTGCAGGGCCTGCTGCTCGGCTCGATCGTCGCCTCGACGGATGCAGCCGCCGTCTTCTTCCTGCTGCGCATCGGCGGCATCAACATTCGCGACAAGGTGCGCTCCACGCTAGAGGTCGAATCCGGCACCAACGACCCGATGGCGATCTTCCTGACGCTGGCCCTCGTCGAATTGCTGGCAAGCGGCGAAGGCTATGGCGGCATCAATCTCGCCATGCTGATCACCTTCGTCCAGCAGATGGGCCTCGGCGTCATCCTCGGCCTGCTCGGCGGCATGATGATCGTGCTGATCGTCAGCCATCTGGAGACCGATCGCGGCCTGACGCCGATCTTCGTGCTGGCGCTCGCCCTCCTCGTCTTCTCCTTCACCGGCGCCGTCGGCGGCAGCGGCTTCCTCGCCGTCTATGTCGCCGGCATCTATGCCGGCAATCGCCGCATGCCGGCATCCGCCAGCATCAAGCGTTTCCAGGACGGCATGACCTGGCTGGCGCAGATCATCATGTTCCTCGTCCTCGGCCTGCTCGCAACACCGTCGCAATTTCCGGCGATCGCCATTCCGGCGGTGGCGCTGGCGCTGTTCCTGATCTTCATCGCCCGCCCCATCGCCGTCTGGCTGTGCCTGCTGCCCTTCGACTATACGCAGCGCGAGACCGGTTTCGTCGCCTGGGTCGGCCTGCGCGGCGCCGTCTCCATCCTGCTCGCCATCATGCCGATCCTCGGCAATCTGGAGAGCGGCCAGACCTATTTCAACGTCGCCTTCATCGTCGTGCTGGTGTCACTGCTCGTCCAGGGCTGGACGATCAAGCCGATGGCCCGCCGTCTCGGCCTCATCGTGCCGCCGCGCATGGGCGCCGTCGACAAGGTCGAGGTCGACCTGCCCGGCGCCGTCAACCATGAGCTGCTGTCCTACCGTGTCGTCAAGGACAGCCCGGTCCTGCGCGGCGAGCGCATCCCGCGCTGGGCCACACCGTCGCTCATCGTGCGCGACGGCAAATCGATGCGCTATCAATATGCCGGCCGCCTGCGGGAAAACGATCTCGTCTATCTCTTCATCCCGCCCAGCTATTCGCGGCTGCTCGACCGCCTCTTTGCCAGCCGCGCGCCTGTCGATCCGGACGATGCCGATTTCTTCGGCGCCTTCTCGATCTCGCCGCTGCGCCCCGCCGCCGACCTCGATGCCGCCTATGGGCCGGGGCTTTTGACCGAGCAGGAAAAGGGCCTGACCATCGCCGAGCTCATGCGCCAGCGCCTTGGCGGCAAGGCCGATTACGCCGACCGCGTCCGGCTCGGCGAGATCATCCTGATCGTCCGCGATCTCGATGAAAACGACCATATCCAGTCCGTCGGCATGTCGCTGGAAGCGCTGGAACCGGCCATGACGCTGCCGATTTTCGCCAATCTGCACGACATCCTGAACGGCATCCGCAGCCTCCTGCGCAGGCGCCGGGAGCGCGCCGGCGAGGCGGGCAAAAACGACGCCTGAGACGCCTTGCGTCTCAGATCATCCGTAGTATGGTCGGCGCACTTCACGCCCACCAACAACATTGGACCTTGCCCATGCCAGCCTTCAAGACCCTCGACGACCTCACCGACATCACCGGCAAGCGCGTACTCGTGCGCGTCGATCTCAATGTGCCGGTCAAGGACGGCAAGGTGACCGACACGACCCGAATCGAGCGTGTCGCGCCGACCATTCTCGAATTGTCCGGCAAGGGTGCGAAGGTCATTCTGCTCGCTCATTTCGGCCGCCCGAAGGATGGTCCCTCGCCGGACCTGTCGCTTTCGCTGATCGTGCCTGCCGTCGAGGAAGTGCTCGACCACGCCGTTCTCTTCGCCTCCGACTGCATCGGCCAGCCGGCCGCGGATGCCGTTGCGAAGATGAACAACGGCGATATCCTGCTGCTTGAAAACACCCGCTTCCACAAGGAAGAGGAAAAGAACGACCCCGCCTTCACCAAGGCGCTGGCTGCCAACGGCGATATCTATGTCAACGATGCCTTCTCGGCCGCTCATCGCGCCCATGCCTCGACCGAGGGCCTCGCCCACCACCTGCCCGCCTATGCCGGCCGCACCATGCAGGCCGAGCTCGAGGCGCTCGAAAAGGGCCTCGGCAATCCGGTCCGTCCCGTCGTCGCCATCGTCGGCGGCGCCAAGGTTTCGACCAAGATCGACCTCCTACAGAACCTGGTCAAGAAGGTCGACGCGCTGGTGATCGGCGGCGGCATGGCCAACACCTTCCTCGCCGCGCGCGGCACCAATGTCGGCAAGTCGCTCTGCGAGCATGATCTCGCCGCCACCGCCAAGCAGATCATGATCGAGGCTGCGGCCGCCGGCTGCGCCATCGTCCTGCCGGAAGACGGCGTCATCGCCCGCGAATTCAAGGCCGGCGCCGACAATGAGCTCGTCGCCATCGACGCCATCCCGGCCGATGCCATGGTTCTCGATGTCGGCCCGAAATCGGTCGACGCCGTCAAGGCCTGGATCGAGCGCGCCACGACGCTGGTCTGGAACGGCCCGCTCGGCGCCTTCGAAATCGCCCCCTTCGACGCCGCCACCGTCGCGGCCGCCCAATACGCGGCCGAACGCACCAAGGCCGGCAAGCTGACCTCCGTCGCCGGCGGCGGCGATACGGTTTCCGCGCTGAACCATGCCGGCGTCGCCGACGACTTCACCTACGTCTCGACGGCGGGCGGCGCCTTCCTCGAATGGATGGAAGGCAAGGTCCTGCCGGGCGTCGCCGTTCTCACCGCGGCGAAATAACACCCGCGCGGTGACGATCTGGAAAGCCGCGACGACATGAGTTTCGCGGCTTTCCCCAGGAGACCGAAAGCCTCTCCAAAACTTTCAAACGGTTGAAATCATTTCAATCGTTTCAATTAGTTAGCTGCCCATTTCCCTCCTCCTACACTTCTGTTATCGGCGACCCATATTGCACTCGTCGTTGACTTGAAATCGCCTTGGAGAACGAAAATGAGCGAAAGAATTGAAGACATTGCCGTAAAGATGGTTGCCGATGGCAAGGGCCTGCTTGCCGCGGACGAATCCACCGCCACGATCAAGAAGCGCTTCGACACGATCGCTCTCGCCTCGACCGAAGAGAGCCGCCGCGATTATCGCGAAATGCTCTTCCGCTCCGATGACGCGATGAAGAAGTACATCTCCGGCGTCATCCTCTATGAGGAAACCCTCTTCCAGAAGGCCGCCAACGGCACCCCCTTCGTCGACGTCATCAAGGCCGCCGGCAGCATTCCGGGCATCAAGGTCGATGTCGGCGCCAAGCCGCTGGCCGCCTTCCCCGGCGAAACCGTGACCGAAGGCCTCGACGGCCTCGCCGACCGTCTAGCGAAATATTATGACGCCGGCGCCCGCTTCGCCAAATGGCGCGGCGTGATCGCCATTTCCGACACGCTGCCCACCTATGGCGCAGTCAAGGCCAATGCGCATGCGCTCGCCCGCTACGCCGCCCTTTGCCAGCAGGCCAAGATCGTGCCGATCGTCGAGCCGGAAGTGCTGATGGACGGCGAGCCCGGCACGCAGAGCCTCGACCGCAGCGAGGAAGTCACCCGCTGGACGCTGCAGATCGTCTTCCAGGAGCTCGCCGAAGCCCGCGTGAGCCTTGAAGGCATGATCCTGAAGCCGAGCATGGTCATCGACGGCAAGAAGGCCCGCAAGGCTTCCGTCGAACAGGTTGCCGAGCGCACCGTCAAGGTGCTGAAGGAAACCGTTCCTGCCGCCGTTCCGGGCATCGCCTTCCTCTCCGGCGGTCAGTCGTCCGAAGAAGCGACAGCGCACCTCTCCGCCATCAACGGCTACGACCTGCCCTGGTTCGTCACCTTCTCCTATGGCCGCGCCCTTCAGGACAGCGCGCTCAAGGCATGGGGCGGCAAGCCGGAAAACATCGCCGCCGGCCAGCGCGCCTTCACCCACCGCGCCGAGATGAACTATCTCGCCGCCAAGGGGAACTGGACGAAGGAACGCGAAAAGGCCGCTTGATCCCCTGCGAAATATGTTTCTACAAGGCCCCGATCGCAATGCGGTCGGGGCCTTCTGCTTTGGGGCGCCGTCTCTCCCGCTCCCCTCGGGGAGAAGGGATTACCCACCCAGCAGCGCCTCACCCAAGATTGTCACCCGCACAAGTTTCAGCTTCCGACTGAGAATGGCCAGTGGCTATATCCTGATCGTTTCTTGATGAGCAGGAGCCGCCCATGCCCACCGCCGCCTATCTTACCATCGACGTCTTCACCCACGAACGCTTTGCCGGCAACCCGCTCGCCGTCATTCCCGATGCGCGCGGTTTAAGCGACGAGGCGATGCAGAAGATCGCGACGGAGTTCAATTATTCCGAAGTGACCTTCGTTCTTCCACCGGAAAATCCAGGCAATACGGCGCGCGTCCGCATCTTCACGCCAACCAAGGAAATCCCCTTCGCCGGACACCCCAATGTCGGCACGGCCTTCGTGCTCGGGCGGCAAACGGAGATCTTCGGAAAGGCGCCCGGCGACAGGCTCCTCTTCGAAGAGAAGGCCGGGCTGGTGGAAGTGCAGCTCCTGCGCAATGGCGCCGAGGTCAGCGGCGCCAAGATACGGGCGCCGGGCGCGTTGCGGGTGGGCAGCGCCATCGCCGGCGAACTTGTGGCCCGCTGCGTCGAGATCGATCCCGCATCCA
Organism: Rhizobium sp.; assembly: GCA_047606605.1. Classification (GTDB taxonomy): domain Bacteria; phylum Pseudomonadota; class Alphaproteobacteria; order Rhizobiales; family Rhizobiaceae; genus Rhizobium. The sequence goes on along the minus strand of JASGEG010000008.1, from coordinate 6,264 downwards.
TCCGTCATGCGACGCACGGCCCGACATTCGCCTCCGTTGGGTTGCTCTTCGCCTTCGCCGAGGTGGATGGTCTCGAAACCCTCGGCAGGGCCCGCCCGAACGCCGCCGTCTTCGCGGAGGCAGCCGCCCGCCATCGCGATGAGAAGACCGACTTTTCGCTCTTCCTCTATACGCGCTCGGCCGACAGGCCGTGGCACATCCGCGCCCGCATGTTCGCGCCGCTGGACAATGTTCTCGAAGATCCGGCAACCGGCAGCGCTTCCGCGGCGCTCGGCGCCTATCTCACCTCCCTGCTGCCCGCAGCCGACGCCGAGATACGGATGACCATCGAACAGGGCGTGGAAATGGGCCGGCGCAGCCTGATCGGTCTCGATGTCAGGAAATCCGCCGGCTCCGTCACCGACGTCTTCGTCTCTGGCGACTGCGTCGGCGTCATGCGCGGCGAAGTCACCTTTTAAGCTAGCTTCAAGACCCCAGCTTGGGGCTCATGCGTCAAAACGTCTCGTTGATGACCAGCGCAATGGTCCAGGCCACGAAGGCGATGATCGCGATTTTCCAGAAATCGCCACGCCGCTTGAGCCCGGGCAGCCCAAGCGGCTTGATGATCTGCACCGCCATGGCCAGCAACAGCAGCGCCCCGATCGCTTTTGTCACGCTATTTTTCCCCGTTTGCGCAAGAGTGAGCAGGATCTGTCGAAAAGCCGCAGCGCAGTTTTTAAGATCATGCTCTAAATGTCATAGGACGGACATTTTTCCGCGCCAACAGACTGTTTCTACACGCCGATAGCGGCAATCCGGGGCACAATCAATAGCGAAAGCTGGCAGGGCGCGATTCCTGCCTTATCGGTTCCTTAAGCGGAATCGACTGAAAGTGGGGGACATGAAAAGAAATATTTTGCCCGTTCTCGCCCTGCTTTTCGGTACGCTCTTCCTGTTCACGGGAAATGGCCTGCACGGCCTGCTCCTGCCCGTGCGCGGCACCGCCGAAGGCTATGCCACGACGACGCTCGGCCTGCTCGGCACGACCTGGGCCACCGGCTTCGTGCTCGGCTGCCTGACCGCGCCGAAACTGGTGCGGCGCATCGGCCATGTGCGCGCCTTCTCCGGCTTCATCTCCGTCATCGCCATCATCGCGCTGCTGACCGGCATCATCGTCGATCCCTACTGGTGGGTGGGGCTGCGCGCCGTCACCGGCTTCTGCACCGCCGGCACCTCGATGATCATCGAAAGCTGGCTCAACGAACGGGCGACCAACGAGAGCCGCGGCGCGATCTTTTCCCTCTATATCGGCATCACCCTGATCGGCGCCGTCGCCGGGCAGATGATGGTTCCCTTCGCCGACGTGCATACGCCCATCCTCTTCATGGTCTGCGGCATCTGCTATTGCGTTGCCATGCTGCCGACGACGCTGTCGACCGCGGCGTCGCCGCAGCCGCTGAAAACCGTCAGCCTGGACCTGAAGGCGCTCTATCGCAATTCGCCGGTCGCCTCCCTCGGCATCCTGCTCGTCGGCATTGCCAACGGCGCCTATGGCACGCTCGGCGCCGTCTTCGGCGCCAATGCCGGCCTGCCCGAGCGCGATATCGCGCTGATGATGAGCTCGACCATCTTTGCCGGCGCCCTGATGCAATTTCCGGCCGGACGCCTTTCCGACCGCATAGACCGCCGCTACGTGCTCGCCGGCATGGCCGCGGTCGCGGCACTCGACGGCCTGCTGCTCTTCCTGCTGCAGCCGGGCAGCCCCTATTTCCTCATCGGCATGGTGGTCATCTACGGCGCGGTCGCCAACACGCTCTATCCGATCGCCGTTGCCCATGCCAACGACTTCGCCGCGCCCGAGGATTTCGTCAAGGTTTCCGGCGGCCTCCTGCTGCTCTACGGCATCGGCACGATCATCGGCCCGACGCTCGGCGGCCCGGTCATGTCGATCATCGGCCCCTACGCGCTGTTTTTCGTCACCGCCGTCTCCCATGTGCTGATCACCGCCTACGCGATCTTCCGCAGCCGCCAGCGTGCGGCAAAACCCGCCACCGATCGCGACGCCTATACGACCATGCCCTCGGCCAATGCGCAGATGATCACGCCCGAAAGCATGGCGCTTGCACGCAGCGAGTCTTCAAAAAAAGACGATACCACTGTAAATTACGGCACCTGAGCCCACCGGGGTCTCTTGCCCCGGAGTCATAAGGACTGGAGCCGCCTTCGTGCGTTCAGAGGAACGCGCGGCGCTCCAGCGGCAAGGAGGAGCCGAGATGAGTATTTTTGACGACGACCGCCCGCAGAAGCCAACCGCCCACGAGATCGGCAGCGATCTGTCGCTGCTTTCCGTCGATGAACTCAAGAACCGGGTGGCGCTTCTGACTGCGGAGATCGCCCGGCTGGAAGAGGAAATCGCCGCCAAGGCATCCGGCCGCAAGGCGGCCGAGAATCTCTTCCGTTTCTGAGCCCGTTTCACCACTCGAATTTCGTCGCCGCGGGACACCGATGACGACATGCTCAACAGAATATTAAGCTTTACGACATATTACTATGCCCATCCAGATTTGCTCTGGACTCAGACGATTCCTCCACTTGTCGAATTGGTCTGATTTTTCTCCCTGTTTTACCTTGAGAGCCGCTTCTGCGGCTCTTCTTTTTCACCTTTTTCAGGCGGTTTCGACGAAACTGTGGAGATTAACCCTTTCTTAAGAATCGCCTTGCGAATTTCAGTTAAAACCAGCATCCTGAAGTCATAAGAACGGGTGCCGAGAGTTCTCCTGGACTTGGCCGGCTTTTCCTGAACAAAAGTGTTGCGTGAAGCAGGGATTTCTTCGATGTCGGAACTTGGGTTGAACACGATCAGCTTTGCTGGCCACGCCGCGTCGTCGGCGCAGTTCAGAATGCTTTACTCCGAAGGTATGTCCCTGGTCGAAGAAACTGCCGCCTATCTCGATGGCCAGGGGCGCGTCGCCTCCAAGGCCCTCCCCCGGATGGCCTCCGTTCTCTACGCGGCCGAATCCATGCGGCTCACCACCCGCCTGATGCAGATGGCCTCTTGGCTGCTCCTGCAGCGCGCCGTCAACAATGGCGAGATGTCGCGCGACCAGGTCTTGGCCGAAAAGAACAAGGTCCGGCTCGACGGCTTCAACGTCGACCGCAGCGCGCCCGGCTGGAACGATCTGCCGGAAGCTTTCCGCGATCTCGTCGAACGCTCGCTGCGCCTGCAGAACCGCGTCGCCCTGCTCGACCGTGAAATCTACCGCCCGAACGAAGCCCCGATGGTTCCGGACAACCAGAACAGCGTCAAGGCGCAGCTCACCCTGCTGCAGACGGCTTTCGGCGAATAACGGGTACACCACGCATCGCAGATATTTGAACCGGTCGTGCTCCGCGCGGCCGGTTTTCCGTTATGCCGGCCACCATCGAAGGCGGCGCGAATTGGCTGAGGCGGCAGAGTTCGCCGACCACGACGGCCGTCGGTATGATCCTCGATGCCGCACAATAAAAAAGCCCGGCAGAACCGGGCTTTTTTTCCAAACTGTCGGCTCGCGAAGCGATTAAATGCCGAGGCCGCCGAAGCGCTTGTTGAACTTCGAGACGCGGCCGCCACGGTCCATGAGCTGCTGGTTGCCGCCGGTCCAGGCCGGATGCGACTTGCTGTCGATTTCAAGGTTCATGACAGCGCCTTCCGAACCCCAGGTCGAGCGGGTTTCGTATTCGGTGCCGTCGGTCATGACTACCTTGATGGTGTGGTAGTCGGGATGGATGTTGGCCTTCATAACAATCTTCCTGTCATGCCAGGGTCCATTTGTCGCAAGCCATTGCGGCAACCGAACCGATTGAATAAATGAAGCCGCAGACCGGTTGAGGCCACGGCTTCCAATTAAGATGGCGTGCCTATACATGAAGGCGGCAAGGATAACAAGGGGCGAAAAGGCAAAGTCCCTTGCTGATATGGGGATTGGAGACGACTTGTCAGAGACGAGCCAGACAGACGACAAAAAACGTAGATCCATCCGGCCCCTCGGGCGGCTCGCACCCTACCTCAGGCGTTATCGCGGCATGGTGGCCGGTGCCATCGTCGCGCTGGTCGCCGCCGCCGTCACCTCGCTTGCCCTGCCGCTCGCCGTGCGCCGCATGATCGATCATGGCTTCGACCAGACCGACCGCGGCCTCATCGACAGCTATTTCCTCGCCATCATGGCGATGGCCGTCGTGCTCGCTGTGGCAAGCGCAATGCGCTACTATTTCGTCATCACCATCGGCGAGCGCATCGTCTCGGACATGCGCCGCGAGGTCTTCGACCATGTCACCCGCCTGTCGCCCGCCTTTTTCGACGTCAACCAGTCCGGCGAGATCGTCTCGCGGCTGACGGCCGACACCACGCAGATCAAGTCCGCCGTCGGCGCGACCGCCTCCGTGGCACTGCGCAACCTCATTCTCTGTCTTGGCGCCGTTGGCATGATGATCGTCACCAGCCCGAAGCTGTCGAGCATCGTGCTGGTTGCCATTCCCGTCATCGTGCTGCCGCTCGTCAGCTTCGGCCGCTCGGTGCGCAGACGTTCGCGCGCCGCGCAGGATACGCTCGCCCATGCCTCGGCCTATGCCAACGAAACCATCGCCGCCAGCCGCACCATCCAGGCCTATAACGGCGAGGCCGCCGCGGGAGCCCGCTATGGCGCAGCCGTGGAGGACGCCTATCAGGCGGCGCGCGCCGCGATCAAATCCCGCTCGCTGCTGACCGGCTTTGCCATCACCATGATCTTCGGCAGCGTCGTCGCCGTCCTCTGGGTCGGCGCCCAGAACGTGCTGGCCGGCACGATGTCGGCGGGCACGCTCGGGCAATTCCTGCTCTATTCCGTCATCGCCGGCACCTCGCTCGGCTCGCTGTCGGAGGTCTGGGGCGAACTCTCGCAAGCTGCCGGTGCCGCGGACCGCTTGGGCGAGCTGCTGGCCGAGGTGTCGCCGATCGCCACCCCCGCCAATCCGCGTCCCCTGCCGCATCCGCCGCAGGGCCGCGTCGATTTTTCCGACGTGCATTTCTCCTATCCGTCACGGCCGGGAAAATCGGCGCTGCATGGGCTGTCGCTTTCCGTCACGCCGGGCGAGACGGTCGCGATCGTCGGCCCGTCCGGCGCCGGCAAGAGCACGATCTTCTCGCTGCTGCTGCGCTTCTACGATCCGCAGCAGGGCAGCGTCGCCATCGACGGCATCGATGCCCGCGAGGTTTCGCCCGACACCCTGAGGGACCGCATCGCCATCGTGCCGCAGGATACGACGATCTTCGCCGCCACGATCCACGACAACATCGCCTTCGGCCGCCCCGGCGCCTCGCGTGATGAGATACGGGCCGCGGCGATTGCCGCCCAGGCGGACGAGTTCATCTCGCGGCTGGATCGCGGCTACGATACGCCCGTCGGTGAGCGCGGCATCACCCTTTCCGGCGGCCAGCGCCAGCGCATCGCCATTGCCCGCGCCATCCTGAAGAACGCGCCGATCCTGCTGCTGGACGAGGCCACATCGGCGCTCGACGCCGAGAGCGAGACGCTGGTGCAGAAGGCGCTGGATGGTCTGATGGAGACACGCACCACCCTCGTCATCGCCCATCGCCTGGCGACCGTGCTGAAAGCCGACCGCATCCTGGTACTCGATCAGGGCCGGATCGCCGAGGAAGGCACGCACCAGAGCCTCATCCACCAGGGCGGCATCTACGCCAAGCTGGCCCGGCTGCAATTCGACGCCGGGATCGACGAGCGCATGCTTGCCGTGAAATAACAAGGGATTAATCAAGTCAAGTTGAATACAACAGGTGGAAATGGCTTCGAAGTTAAGCTAGATTTCCTGCGTTATCTCGCGCTGATGCGATTCTAGGAGATGGGAACGATGTATAAATTTGAAGTCTACAAGGACAAGGCTGGCGAATTCCGATTCCGGTTCAAGGCCTCCAACGGCGAAACCATGTTCGGTTCTGAAGGCTACAAGGCGAAGGCTTCGGCCCTGCACGCCATCGAATCCATCAAGGCTCATGTCGGCGCTGCCGTCATCGACGACCAGACCACCGCCACCGCCTAAGACACGCGTCTGGATCGATTCAGCGCTTCACGGAGCAGCCGAGGGGCTTCAGCTCATCGTTTGACGCAATTCCGGACGGAAAACTGCCGCGCATTTTTTCTGGAATTGCTTTAGCGCCCGTTACAACAGCCTTCTACGGCCGGCCGCCTTTGGTGTGCCGGCCGTTTTTGCGTGACCGTCACAAGCCCACGAGCCGCCGCGGCGCAAGCCCGG
>JASGEG010000007.1:0-9459 GCA_047606605.1 Rhizobium sp. | reverse complement strand
GGCCATAACGAAGGCGACGAGCCGGCGTTCACGCAGCCGCTGATGTACAAGAACATCCGCGCGCATCAGACGACGCTGCAGGTCTACACCAAGAAGCTGATCGCCGAGGGCGTGGTGTCCGAGGCCGAAGTCGACAAGATGAAGGCCGACTGGCGCGCGCATCTCGAGCAGGAGTTCGAGGCCGGCCAATCCTACAAGCCGAACAAGGCCGACTGGCTGGACGGCGAGTGGTCGGGCCTGCACACGGCCGACAATGCCGACGAACAGCGCCGCGGCAAGACCGGCGTTCCGATGAAGTCGCTGAAGGAGATCGGCCGCAAGCTGTCGGAAATCCCCGCCGGCTTCCATGCGCACCGCACCATCCAGCGCTTCATGGAAAATCGCGCCAACATGGTGCAGACGGGCGAGGGCATCGATTGGGCCATGGCGGAAGCGCTCGCTTTCGGCTCGCTGGTCGTCGATGGCCACAAGATCCGCCTGTCCGGCCAGGACTGCGAACGCGGCACCTTCTCGCAGCGTCACTCGGTTCTCTACGATCAGGAGACCGAAGAGCGCTACATCCCGCTCGCCAACCTGTCGCCGACGCAGGCCCGCTACGAGGTCATCAACTCGATGCTCTCCGAAGAGGCCGTCCTCGGCTTTGAATACGGCTATTCGCTGGCCCGTCCGAACGCGCTGACCCTCTGGGAAGCCCAGTTCGGCGACTTCGCCAACGGTGCGCAGGTCGTCTTCGACCAGTTCATCTCGTCGGGCGAACGCAAGTGGCTGCGCATGTCCGGTCTCGTCTGCCTGCTGCCGCATGGCTATGAAGGCCAGGGTCCGGAGCACTCCTCCGCCCGCCTGGAACGCTATCTGCAGCTCTGCGCCGAAGACAACATGCAGGTCGCCAACGTCACGACGCCGGCGAACTACTTCCACATCCTGCGCCGTCAGCTGAAGCGCGACTTCCGCAAGCCGCTGATCCTGATGACGCCGAAGTCGCTGCTGCGCCACAAGCGCGCCGTGTCGAGCCTGGCGGAAATGGCGGGGGACACCTCCTTCCATCGCCTGCTGTGGGACGATGCGGAAGTGATCAAGGACGGCCCGATCAAGCTGCAGAAGGACAACAAGATCCGTCGCGTCGTCATGTGCTCGGGCAAGGTCTATTACGACCTGCTGGAAGAGCGCGAGAAGCGCGGCATCGACGATGTCTACCTGCTGCGCATCGAGCAGCTCTATCCGTTCCCGGCCAAGGCGCTGATCAACGAGCTCAGCCGCTTCCGCAATGCGGAGATGGTCTGGTGCCAGGAAGAGCCGAAGAACATGGGCGCATGGTCCTTCATCGATCCCTATCTGGAATGGGTGCTTGCCCATATCGATGCCAAGTACCAGCGGGTTCGCTACACCGGTCGTCCGGCCGCCGCCTCTCCGGCGACGGGCCTGATGTCCAAGCACCTGTCGCAGCTCGCAGCCTTCCTGGAGGATGCGCTCGGCGGTTAAGGGGTTGCGCGATGGCCCGGTTTCATCCGAAACTTGCGCCATCGCGTCCGCGCCTGCCCGATGACGCCTTGCCCGATGACGCCTTGGAGGAGGAGATGGCTGCCATGCCGTACAACGCCGCCGACCGCCATGAAGATGCGAATGCCGCCACCTTGGCATTCGCTTCCGGCAGGACCGTCATCGGTCTGCGACATGCCGACGCTTTCGATCGTTCCCCGGCCCTCTGTCGCCGGACATTCTATCTAACTCATATTGATGAAAATCAGGATCTGAACAATGGCCACTGAAATCCGCGTTCCTACCCTCGGCGAATCCGTCAGCGAGGCGACCGTCGGCACCTGGTTCAAGAAGGTCGGCGACGCCATCAAGGCCGATGAGCCGATCGTCGAGCTGGAAACCGACAAGGTGACGATCGAAGTTCCGGCGCCGGCTTCCGGCACGCTGTCCGAAATCGTTGCGCAGGCCGGCGAGACCGTCGGTCTCGGCGCGCTGCTCGGCCAGATCTCCGCCGGCAACGGCGCTGCCGTTGCGGCTGCCCCGGCTGCTGCTGCCGCGCCCGCTCCGGCCGCCGCTGCTCCGGTTGCCGCTCCCGCCGTTTCCGCCCCGGCCTCGTCCATGCCGCCGGCACCGGCCGCCGGCAAGCTGCTGGCTGAAAACAATTTCTCCGCCGATCAGGTCGAAGGCAGCGGCAAGCGCGGCCAGGTCCTGAAGGGCGATGTCATCGCCGCCGTCGCCAAGGCTGCTTCGGCTCCCGCCGCAGCACCGGCTGCCCCGGTCGCTGCCCGTGCTCCGACCGCCGTCGAAGACGTCAGCCGCGAAGAGCGTGTCAAGATGACCCGCCTGCGCCAGACGATCGCCAAGCGTCTCAAGGATGCCCAGAACACCGCCGCCATGCTCACCACCTACAACGAGGTGGACATGAAGGCCGTCATGGACCTGCGCAACAAGTACAAGGACATCTTCGAGAAGAAGCACGGCGTGAAGCTCGGCTTCATGGGCTTCTTCACCAAGGCGGTCACGCACGCGCTGAAGGAACTGCCGGCCGTCAACGCCGAGATCGACGGCACCGACATCATCTACAAGAACTATTGCCATGTCGGCATGGCTGTCGGCACCGACAAGGGTCTCGTCGTTCCCGTGATCCGCGATGCGGATCAGATGTCGATCGCGGAAGTCGAGAAGGAACTTGGCCGTCTGGCGAAGGCCGCTCGTGACGGCTCGCTGTCGATGGCCGATATGCAGGGCGGCACCTTCACCATCACCAATGGTGGCGTCTACGGTTCGCTGATGTCCTCGCCGATCCTGAATGCGCCGCAGTCGGGCATTCTCGGCATGCACAAGATCCAGGAGCGTCCGGTCGCCATCGGCGGTCAGGTCGTCATCCGCCCGATGATGTATCTGGCTCTCTCCTATGACCACCGCATCGTCGACGGCAAGGAAGCCGTCACCTTCCTGGTGCGCGTCAAGGAAAGCCTGGAAGATCCGGAACGTCTCGTTCTCGATCTCTAAGGGAGCACTGGCTCATGCGGACCTGGCCCATGCGGACGCTGCGCGGATTATTGTGCGCCGTCGCCGCATGGATGCCGGTCTCCGCCGATGCGGCCGGGCTCGATATTTCCAAGCTCAGCAGCAATCTCGATCTGGCGTCGCTCGGCGACGCCGATCTTTCGGCCCGGTCGATCAACGTCTTCCACATCGGTAAGGTCGAGCTGACCTCCGGGCGTATCGTCGCAGCCGATCCGCTGGTCGGGCCGGATCGCCCCGCCCTCGTGCGGGCCGTCGCGCCGGGCGACTATCCGGTGGCGCTCTATCAGGCTTTCGGCCGCATCGCCGCTGCCAGCCTGCGCTTTGCCGAGGGCAAGCCGGTGCGCCGGGAACTGGCGGTGATCCCCGGCCAGGACATCAATACGCTGAAGGACGACGAGTTCTTCGGCTATCCGGTCGATGCGGGTCTCGGTTCCTACATGGATGCGGATACCTATGCGCTCATCCAAGCGCGCGAAAAGCAGGTTCAGATCGAGAAGTCGCCGTCCGACATCAATTATTATGATGACGTTCTGGCGTCCGAACTGAGCGCCAACAACGACAATTACGTCATGCATCGTCCGATAGCAGGCAAGCGCGGCAATGTCGCGATCTTCTGGAGCGGCTGGGGTGATGGTTCCTATCCGGTCTTCTGGGGGCTGGACGCGAATGGCCGCCCGCTGGTCCTGTTCACGGATTTCGGGGTGACCGAGAATGCCGATGGCCGGCACGAACCGGGGGGAGAGTGACGATGCCGGGCAAGCGCTCGATCCTCGCCGCCGCGGCGATGATGGCATGTACCGCCGGTTCCGCATCGGCGTTCGCGGATGAATGCGTGCAGGAAAAGGCCGTCTATGGCGATATGGACAATGCCTATGAGCTGCGTTTCGAGCCGGCGGGCGCGGCGATTGCCGTCAGCAACAAGTTCAAACTGGCCGTCCTCAACACGGCGGCCGTGGCCGATGGCGTGGTCATGCATGGGGACGATGGGTCGCATGCCAGCGGCACGATCATGTTCAATTGCCCGGAAGGCGACGTGACGGGGGCGGATCTGCGCGCCTGCACCGTCTGGCAGGGAATGATCTACGCCTCGGACGCGAAGGGGCATATCAGCGCCTTGCCGGCACCGGATGCCGGGGCGGCGGCGCGGCTGTTCCTGCCGGCGCTCGGGCCCTCGATCCGGCAATCCGTTCTCTGGGGTTCCGGCAAGGCGACCGTGGCGCCCTGGGACGTTCTGAGTTTGAAAGGATGCGGCCGATGACCGGAAAATCTCCCGTTCTCCTGGTGACCGGCGGCAGCCGTGGCATCGGCGCGGCGGTTTCGCTGGGCGCCGCCCGTCAGGGCTGGGCCGTGGCCGTCAACTATGCGTCCAACAAGGTTGCCGCCGAGACCGTGGTCTCGGCGATCCGCGATGCCGGCGGCGAAGCGATCGCCATCGGCGGCGACGTCGGTTCGACGCGCGATATCGAGTCGATCTTTGCCGCGGTGGACCGGCATTTCGGGCGGCTGGACGGCCTCGTCAACAATGCCGGCATTGTCGATCGCGTGCAGCGCATCGACGAGATGGCGCCGGAGCGGCTCGACCGCATGTTCCGCATCAACGTCACCGGTTCGATTCTTTGCGCCGGGCAGGCCGTGCGCCGGATGTCGACGCGGCATGGCGGCAGGGGCGGAGCGATCGTCAATGTCTCCTCCATGGCGGCGATCCTCGGTTCGGCCGGTCAATATGTCGATTATGCCGCCTCCAAGGGAGCCATTGACACCTTTACGCTCGGCCTGGCGCGGGAAGTCGCGACCGAGGGCATCCGCGTCAACGCCGTGCGTCCCGGCATCATCGACACCGACATCCACGCCTCCGGCGGACTGCCGGACCGGGCACGCGACCTCAGCCCACTGATCCCGATGCAGCGGCCGGGCACGGCGGAAGAGGTGGCGGATGCCATTCTCTATCTCCTGAGCCCCGCGGCATCCTATGTGACGGGCTCCATCCTCAATGTAAGCGGCGGCCGCTGACCGGAAAGGACGTTCGATATGCAGTATGTCTTGGAATTCCTCGGCCTGATGGCGGTGTTCTCGATCTTCATCGTCATGCCCGGCGCCGACTTCGCCGTGATCCTGCGCCAGAGCATCGTGCATGGCCGCCGCGCGGCGATCATGACCGGCCTCGGCATGGGCTTCTCGCTGCTCTTCCACATCAGCTACACCATTCTCGGCCTCGGCCTGATCGTCTCGCAATCCTTGATGCTGTTCAGCGCGATCAAATGGGCCGGCGTGGCCTATCTCGTCTACCTCGGCATCAAGTCGTTTCGCGAGCCGGGTTTCAAGGTCCAGGAAATCGAGATCACCGAGGAGGACCGCAAGCCGGTTTCCGTCTGGCGCTGCCTGGCGACGGGCTTCATCACCAATGCGCTCAATCCGAAGCCGGTTCTGTTCTTCCTGTCGCTGTTTTCGACGCTCGTCCATCACGATACGCCGGCATTGATCCAGTTCGGCTATGGCATCGGCATGGCGACGGCATTGGTCGCCTGGTTCGCCGGCGTCTCCACCTTCTTCACCGTCAAGCCGATCCGCGATCGCTTCATCGCGTCAGGCAAATGGTTCAACCGCATCACCGGAGCGGCGCTCGTCGGCTTCGGCATCCGCCTCGCGCTTGCGCGGGCGGCCGACTAACTCGAGCATGATCCCGAAAAGTGCGCAGCGGTTTTCGGATAAGATCATGCTTAATCAAATAATCAGAGCGTCATGACGCTCTAGAGATAGAAAACAAGGAAATCAAACATGTCCTACGATGTGATCATTATCGGAACCGGCCCCGGCGGCTATGTCTGCGCCATCAAGGCAGCACAGCTCGGCCTGAAGGTCGCGGTTGTCGAGAAGCGCACCACCTTCGGCGGCACCTGCCTCAATGTCGGCTGCATTCCCTCCAAGGCGCTGCTGCACGCTTCCGAAGTGTTCCATCACACCGGCCATGGCATCGATACGCTCGGCGTCGAAGTCGCCGCGCCGAAGCTCAATCTTGAAAAGATGATGGCGCACAAGGATGCGACGGTGAAGGCGAACGTCGACGGCGTCTCCTTCCTGTTCAAGAAGAACAAGATCGACACCTTCCAGGGCACCGGCAAGATCGTCTCCGCCGGCAAGGTTTCCGTTACCGCCGATGATGGCAAGGTGACCGAGATCGAGGCCAAGAACATCGTCATCGCCACCGGTTCCGACGTTGCCGGCATTCCGGGCGTACCGCTTGAAATCGATGAGAAGGTCATCATCTCGTCGACCGGCGGCATCGCGCTCGACAAGGTGCCGGGCAAGCTGATCGTGGTCGGCGGCGGCGTCATCGGCCTCGAGCTCGGCTCGGTCTGGTCGCGCCTCGGCGCCAAGGTCACGGTCGTCGAATATCTCGACACCATCCTCGGCGGCATGGACGGCGAAGTCTCCAAGCAGTTCCAGCGCATGCTGGCCAAGCAGGGCATCGAATTCCATCTCGGCGCCAAGGTTACCGGCGTCGAAAAGTCGGGCAATGGCGCCAAGGTCACCTTCGAGCCGGTCAAGGGCGGAGACAAGGTCGTGCTCGATGCCGACGTCGTGCTGGTTGCCACCGGCCGCAAGCCCTATACGGCAGGCCTCGGCCTGGAAGAGGCCGGTGTGGCCCTCGACAATCGCGGCCGCGTCGAGATCGACGGTCACTTCAAGACCAATGTCGCCGGCATCTATGCCATCGGCGACGTGGTGAAGGGCCCGATGCTGGCGCACAAGGCCGAAGACGAGGGCGTGGCGCTGGCCGAGATCCTCGCCGGCCAGGCGGGCCATGTGAACTACGACGTCATCCCGGGTGTCGTCTACACGCAGCCGGAAGTCGCCTCCGTCGGCAAGACCGAGGAAGAGCTGAAGGCCGCGGGCATCGCCTACAAGGTCGGCAAGTTCCCCTTCACCGCTAATGGCCGCGCCCGCGCCATGCTGGCCACGGACGGTTTCGTCAAGATCCTGGCGGACAAGGAGACGGATCGTGTTCTCGGCGGCCATATCGTCGGCTTCGGCGCCGGCGAGATGATCCACGAGATCGCCGTGCTGATGGAATTCGGCGGTTCGTCGGAAGATCTCGGCCGGACCTGCCACGCGCATCCGACCATGTCGGAAGCGGTGAAGGAGGCAGCACTGGCGACCTTCTTCAAGCCGATCCATATGTAAGAATCGGCTTCCTCTCTCGGTTGGGAGCTGGGATTGCAATGCAGGTGCGATGATGCGATGAACGGGATATTCTCGTGCATCGCATCATCGAAGCTCCCCTGACAACCGAAGCAAGCATGTCACGCCAAACCCCAGTCGTTGCCGCATTCCTGAAATTCTTCATGGCTACGGCGCTCACGGTCCTTGCGACCGGTGCGCTCCCGGTTCGCGCCGAATCGCCGGCTCCCGGCTGGCCGCAAGCCGTCAGTGACGTACCGGCCGAATCCGGTATTCGCTTCGGCACGCTGCCCAACGGCATGCGCTTCGCCATCATGCATAATGCGACGCCAGCCGGACAGGTGGCGATCCGGTTCCGTATCGGCACCGGCTCCCTTCAGGAAAACGACGATCAGCAGGGGCTGGCGCATTTTCTCGAGCATATGGCCTTCAAGGGTTCGACCCACGTGCCCGAAGGAGAAATGATCCGGACCCTCCAGCGTCTCGGTCTGGCCTTCGGCCCGGATACCAATGCATCCACCAGCTATAATGAGACCGTATATGCGCTCGATCTTCCCGAGGCCAAGGCCGATACGGTGTCCACCGGCCTGATGCTGATGCGCGAGACGGCAAGCGAGTTGACGCTCGATGCCGGCGCCTTCGACCGCGAGCGCGGCGTCATCCTCTCGGAGGAAAAACTGCGCGACACGCCGCAATATCGCGGCGGCCTCGGGCTGATGAATCTGCTTCTGCCCGGTCAGCGCGTGCCGCAGCGGCCGCCGATCGGCAAGACCGACATCATCCGCACTGCGCCGGTCGATCTGGTCCGGGATTATTACCATGCCAATTACCGCCCGGATCGCGCCACCCTGATCGTGGTCGGCGATATCGATGCGGCGGCGATCGAAGCCGATATTCGCAATCGCTTCGGCAATTGGACGTCGGACGCCCCCGCGCGGCCGGAGCCCGATCTCGGCGTCCTTGAAAAACATGGCCAGCGTGTCGGAGCCGTCGTCGTGCCGGGTGGCGCGACCCGCGTGCAGATCGCCTGGACCCGTCCCTATGATGCCTCCCCGGACAGCGTTGCCAAGCGTCGGGCGGATGTGATCGAGGATCTCGGTCTCGCCGTCCTCAACCGGCGCATGTCGGTTTTGGCGCAGCGGCCCAACCCGCCTTTCGTCAGCGCGCAGGCCGGCTCGCAGAACCTGTTGAAATCAGCTCATGTGGCGATGATCGCCGCCGATTCCGATCCGGACAAGTGGCAGGCAGCCCTTGCCGCCATCGATCAGGAACAGCGCCGCATCGCCGAGTTCGGCGCCGAGCAAAGCGAGATCGACCGCGAAATCACCGAATATCGTTCGATGCTGCAGGCCGCCGCCAGTGGAGCGGCAACGCGCACGAGCCCCGATATTGCCACGACGCTGGCCTGGAGCACGGGCGAAAACCTGGTCTTCACCTCGCCGGCGGAGGACCTGTCGCTGTTCGATGCGGCGGTGAAGGGCCTGACTGCGGATGAGGTCAACGGGGCTTTGCGAAACGTCTTTGCCGGCAATGGCCCGCAGTTGGTGCTGCAAATTCCGCAGATGCCCGACGGCGGTGTCGCGACCATCGAAAAGGCCTATGCCACCTCGCACGCCGTGCCTGTCGCCGCGCCGGAACATGCCGTGTCGGCCGTCTGGCCCTATACGAATTTCGGGCCTGAAGGGGCCGTTGTCGAACAGCGTGCGATCGAAGATCTTGGCGTGACGATGGTGCGCTTTGCCAATGGCGTGCGTCTGACCGTCAAGCCGACCACCTTCCGCACCGACGAGGTGCTGGTGCGCGCCAACGTCGGTCGCGGCCGGCTCGATCTGCCGCATGACCGTCCGCTGCCGCTCTGGGCGGCGCCCGCCTTGGCGCTGTCCGGCCTGAAGGCGATCGACTATGACGACATGCAGAAGGCTCTTGCGGGCAATATCGTCGGCAATGATTTTTCCATCCGGGACGATGCCTTCCGCTTGGAGGGAACGACGCGTCCGGCCGATCTGGTGACGCAATTGCAGCTCCTGACGGCCTATGTCTCGGACCCGGCCTATCGGCCCGACGTCTTCAAGCGGGTTCAGCAGGCCTATCTGAACAGCCTGCCGCAATTGCAGGCGACGCCCGGCGCGGTCGTCAGCCGCGATCTTTGGAAGCGTCGAAGATTTACCGCTGCGGAATTTGGGGATTGGGTCTGATAGTATAGTTCCACTCGCCGTGGAACTCGTCTTTGGTGATGTTGAGGGCGCTCATGACGGCATCCGGGATCTTGATGCC
>JASGEG010000006.1:0-12566 GCA_047606605.1 Rhizobium sp. | reverse complement strand
GGAGGCCATGGCGCGCTGCATGACGGAATATTGCATCGTCAGCGAACGGATCGGGTCGAAGAAGCGCTGGATGTAGAACAGGAAGGCGACCATGACGCCGACATCGAGCCTGTGGTTCAGCACCATCGAGCCGCCGACGATGATGACGATGGCCATGGCCATGCCCGTCAGCGTGTCGACGATCGGCACCATCACCTGCGCATATCGTGCCGCGGTCAGATGTGCCTTCAGGTTGGTATGGGCCTTGTCGTCGAAAAGGTTGAAGTTGACGCGCTGCCTGTGCATGCCCTGGACGGCGCGCACGCCATGGATCGCCTCAGCCAGCGCGCCGCTGGTGATGGAATTGGTCTCATGCGCATTCATGAAGGCGGTGCGCGCCTTCGGCAGCCAGAACAGGCGGACGATGAACAGGATCGGCATGACCGACAGCGTCAGGAGGCCAAGCCGGAAATCAAGCGACAACAACACGACGACGATGCCGAAAAGCAGCGCGATGTCGCCGACGGAAAGCACTGATGTTTCAAGGAATTCCTGCATGGAGTTAACATCGCCCTGCAGGCGCGACATCAGGCGGCCCACCTCGGTCCTGTCCATGAAGGAGAGCGAAACCCGCTGCAGATGCGCAAACATCGCCCGGCGGATATCGAAGAGCACCTCTTCCGCCACCTGGCCGACAAAGGTCTCCTGCACGTAGCTTGCGGCATAATTGACGAGGATCGCCCCAGCAAAAATCGCCAGAGCCAGCCACAAGGCGGAATGATTGACCGCGCCGGGCATCATCGCATGGTCGATCGCATAGCGGATGACGAGCGGTATGACGATCTGCGAAGCGGTGAACAGAAGCACGGCGACGACGGAGATATAGACCTGGCGGCGATAGGGGCTGACGAAGGCCCAGATGCGCCGAATGATCCGGCTGTCGAAGACCTTGCCGAAGATCTCCTCTTCGACGCGATGCGAGCCGACCACGGCGCGGGGAGGCCGGCGTCCATCCTCGCGCACATCGTTGCGCTCGGTTTCGATGGTCTCCGACATGGTCACGCCTCCTTCTTGAGCTTTTCGACCCGGCCGTCGTCGGAGGCCGTCGCCAGATCGTCGTCCGGACGGACCTGAAGATCGTAGAGCGCCTTGTATCGTCCGCCGGCGGCCAGGAGCTGCTCATGCGTCCCGCGCTCGACGATCTTGCCATCCTCGATGAACAGGATCTGGTCGGCATGCATCAGCGAGCTCAGCCGGTGAGCAACGATCAGGGTCACGCGATCGCGGGCAAAACGCTTCATGGCGCTGCGGATACGCTGTTCGGTCGCCGCATCGATCGCAGCGGTGGAATCGTCGAACACCATCACCGCCGGCTTCAGCATCAACGTCCGGGCGATCGTCAGGCGCTGGCGCTGGCCGCCGGACAGCGACACGCCGCGCTCGCCGACGACGGTGGTGTAGCCGGCCGGCAGGCCGAGGATATAGTTGTGGAGCTGCGCGGATTCGGCGGCGCGCTCGATGCGGCCTTCCTTCGCCCAGGGATCGCCATAGGCAATGTTGTTCTCGATGCTCGTCGTGAACAGGAAGGAATCCTGCTGCACGACGGCCACCGTCTGGCGCAACGACTGCAGCGTCGCCTTGGCGATGTCCTGGCCATCGATGGTGATACGGCCGGAGGTCACCTCGTAGAAACGCGGAATCAGGTGCGCAATGGTGGATTTTCCGCTGCCGGGCGGCCCGACAATGCCGATCGTCTCGCCGCGACGCGCCTCGAAACTGACGTTGCGAAGCACAGGGCGTTCTTCCAATCCGGGATAGGCGAAGCCGACATTCTCGAAGCGCAGCACGCCCTCGGTCACCTCGACCGGCTTCGCATCGGGCGCGTCACTGATGGCGATATCGAGATCGAGAAGCGCGAACAGGCGCGAGCCGCAGGTCGACGCACGCGCGAAAGCATTCACCATCAGCCCGAGCTGGCGTACCGGCATCTGCAGGATCGTCATGAAGGTCAGGAACGAGGCGAGGGTGCCGACGCTGATCTCGCCCGCAATGACCTTGGTGCCGCCAACCCAGAGCACCAGCCCCATGGCGACGAAGAAGGAGAAATTCATGGCGCTGGTGTTGATGACGCGAATGCCGACGCGCCGATGGGCGAGAGCGAGCGCATTGTGTGATGCCTTGTCGAACTTCATCAGTTCGTGCGCCTGCGCGGCGAAGGCGCGCACGACGCGGATGCCGCCGAGGTTCTCCTCCATGACGCGGGTCAGCACCGACAGCCGCTCCTGCAGATCAAGCCAGGTCGCACGCAGCCTCAGCTGCGTTACCGACGAGCGCCAGGCGACGAAAGGCACGAAGCTGAGCGCCAAAAGCCCGAGCACGACATCGGTCGACAGCAGCATATAGGCGCCGACGCCGATCAGTATGGTGAGCAGCACCATGCGCACCAGCGCCGTGGAGAAATACATGCGCACGCCCTCGAGATCGAGCAGGCCCACCGTGATCAGATCCCCCGAATGCACCTTGTCGTGGAAGCTGAAGGAAAGCTGCTGGATCTTCTCATAACAAGCGAGGCGCAGCTCGTAGCCGATATGGTGGCCGACGGCTTCGCTGTAATAGTTCTGCACCATGGTGAAGAGCCCGCGCGTGATGCTGACCACGAGCAGGAGCAGGGCGGTCGTCATCAGCGTGCTTTCGGCGATCTGCCCGGCGGCACCGCCGGCAACCACTGTTTGCGTCTGGTCCACCGCGCGGCCGAGCAGGCGCGGGATCATCAACTGTAACGTTGCAGCTACAAAAGTCGCACCGATCGCGAAGCTGCTTTGCCAGGGATGACGGAGCGTCATATGGGTGATCCGCGCGATGGTGGAAAGGCCTTTCCCCCAGCCAACCGCATTGACATGCGCCAACGAAACCAAAGGCTTCGTGGCGCTTCTTAAAGAATCGCTACTCACGCTCTTATCCAGGCATTGTTTGAACGAGGCGGGCCCGAAATCGGGTTCGGATCGCAGGGGAC
This sequence comes from Rhizobium sp., assembly GCA_047606605.1. Lineage (GTDB taxonomy): Bacteria > Pseudomonadota > Alphaproteobacteria > Rhizobiales > Rhizobiaceae > Rhizobium. The sequence goes on along the minus strand of JASGEG010000006.1, from coordinate 9,574 downwards.
ATATTGGTACGACGAATTTTGCCGATTCCGCTGGATCATTCAAGAGTCATGTGGTCACAAGTGCCACGGCGACGTTAGATTCCGTGTTCGGTGGGAAAGCTTGCAACGCCGCGCTTGAAGACAGCGGAATCAGCTTCGAAATTCACGCAGGCAATTCATGACCTCGCGCAGCCCCCTGGTCAGATGCTTGTCGCGACGCAGGACCATTCCAAGCTGACGCGTCAGCCTTGGCTTGACAGGCAAGGTCTCCAGATGGTCGTTCCGATCGCGCTGCAGGGCGAGCCCCGGCAACAGCGACCAGCCGAGGCCCGCCGCCACCAATTCCTTCACCGCCTCGACGCTGCCGAACTCCATTGCCGGCTTCAACCGGATTCCGGCCGCAGCGAACCATTCATCGATCGCGCGTCGCGTGTTGCCGCCCTCATAGAGCAAGAAGGTCTTGTCCTTCAGGAAATCCGCCTCGGGACCATCCGCCGGCATCCGGCTGCCCTTGGGCGCCACGGCAAGAAGCTCGTCCTCGTAGAACGGTTCGACCTCGAGCGAGCGCCCGGTCGCCGGCAGGACGACGACCGCGAGATCCAGCGTATTCGCCTCCAGATCGCGGAGGATATCGTCGGTGTTGCCGATGCGGACGATGATTTCCAGGCCGGGCATACGCTTCTTCACGGCGGCGATGGCGCGGGGCAGGAGGTGAATGGAGGCGGTGCCGCCACTGCCGATGCGGACACGTCCGACCGAACCCTCGCGGTAAGGCATCATCGCTTCATGCACCGCCGAACAATCCTGCAATATCCGGCGCGCATGCAGCAGGAGCTCGACGCCGGCCGGAGAAGGCTGCGCGCGCCGCCCCACACGTTCGATCAGCCGAACGCCAAGCCGCTGCTCGAGAAGCTTCACCTGCAGGCTGACGGCCGGCTGCGTCAGTCCCGCCTTATCGGCGGCGGCTGTGAAGCTGCCGAGGTCGACGACACTGACGAATGTGGAGAGCTGGTCCAGGTTGAGCATAAGAAGAATTCCTTATGGATTGCATTAATTTCATAATCTTCCTTCGCGGTCAGTACCAGCGCATTCTTTCGTGCAGTTCAGCACCGCAAACCCTTGATGACGCCAGCGAACGGCAAGGCTTACGGGGCAGGGCGGATCAAGGAAGACAATCAATCAGGAGTTCGTCTCATGACGACCGATACAGCGAAAACGCTCGCCGCGGCCTTCGATTGGAAGGAAATCCGGGCGATTAGCTCTCCAAGCTGGGCAATGGCAAGGCTTGCGATTTACTGGCGGACACGCGGCACGCGCCGAAACCTCGCGGAATTATCCGACGATCAACTGCGCGATATTGGCGTGACCCGTACCGAGGCACGGAAAGAACTCGATAAATCGTGGTACTGGAGCTAGATGCCCGGTCCTGACCGAGGACACCGCCAGCAAGTCTCTCGTCAGCGGTATCCTTGTGCCGGATGTGCTCACGGACTGGCGATTTCCGTCCCCTGGCCATGATCCGTATAGGCTGTTTCGCCGAAGCGAGCCTTCAGCCGGTTTTCCTGGCGGCGTTTTGCATAGGGCGTGCTGCGCGCGGCGGTTTCGTGCACCAGAGGATCGTTGCGCAGATCGACATCGGCGATGGCTTCGTCGACATAGGGGAAGAGATCCTGACGGCCCCAGGCGCGCCAGGCCCTGGCGACGCTCAGGCGCAGCCGGACATAGGTATAACCATAGGCGGCGACGGTGCGGCTGAAACGCCAGGCGTAGCGCGCGTAGAAGCTCACCAGGTTCTCAATCGGCATGCCGTAGCGCCGTTCATGCCGATCGACGATGCGCCCAAGTCCGAATTCGGCGAAAGCGACGCCTTCGCGCCGCGGGCCTTCACGGTAGGCGATGAGATTATAGAGCGTCGTCAGCCGCATGCCGTTCTTGAGCTGCACCCGGCGCTTGAAAACGCGCTCCATGTGCTCGAAATCGTAATAGCGGCGGCTGGCCTCGTGGAAAACGGCATCGAGTTCGGCATCGCTCATGCGCGGGTGATGCGTGACGCGGTGATTGAGGTCGTATTTGTTGAAATCCGGGTCCATCCAGACGCCGGCATCCTTCATCCGCTTGTGATCCTCGCTGCCGGGCAGGGGCGTGAGGATGTTGAAATAGAGTACGTCGATCGCCAGCTCCCGCTTTATGAGATCGACGTCGCGCAGGATGGATTCGCGGGTATCGGCGGGGAAACCAATGATATAGCCGCAACTGATCACCACCGGATGCCGCTTCCACTCCAGCACCATCTCGCGATATTCCTCGATGCGGTTCTGGCGCTTCTTGGCGGCTTCCAGATTGTCGGGATTGATATTTTCGAGGCCAATGAAGATCAGGCGGACGCCGGCGCGCACCACCTTGTCGATAAAGCCGGGAATGCGATGCGCCATGGTATCGACCTGGATCAGCAGCCGCACATCCAATCCCTCGCGCTCGCGCAGCTCGATCAGCCGGTCGCAATAGGCCTCCCAATTGCGGTTACGGGCGAAATTGTCGTCGGTGACGAAGAACTTGTTGACGCCCGCCGCCGCGTTCAGCCGGATGATGGTCTCCAGCTCATCGGCCGTGCGGAAGCGGCTGTGGCGGCCCTGCACGTTGATGATCGTGCAGAAGGAGCATTCGAACGGACAGCCACGCCCGAGATCGAAGCTCGACCAGTGCGTGAAGGAACGCCGCACGATAGGACCCGGGAGCAGGGGCACCGGGGAACCCGGCAGGACGGGCTCGCTCTTGAGATAGTTGTAAAGCGGCTTCAGCGTGCCGGCCAGAGCATCACGCAGCACGATATCCAGGCGATCCGGCTCGGCCTCGCCGGCGAACTGGCTGACGCCGAGCTCCCGCGCAAGCGCCAGTTCCTCGGCATTCTCGCCGAGCATGGCGACGCAGCCGGAAACATGGAAGCCGCCGATACAGACAGGCACGCCCGCCCGGCGCAGAGGCCGCGCGATGTCCATCGCCCGCGGATATTGGTTGGTCTGCACGCCCACCAGCATCACGACGGCGCGCGATCCTTCGGCGCGGTGGCTCTTCAGGATGGCCGGAATATCGACCCGCGTATTGGTCTCGTCGATCGCATGCACCTCGGCATCGATCCCGGGACCGAAGACCTCCCGCGATACCGCGTCGTTGACCAGAGCCCAGACGCAGGCCAGCGAATTCGAGGGGATGGCCGAGCGTATCCAGCGGATCGGGTAGCCGTCGTCATCGTAGCGCGTCGCCTTGATGAGCCAGATTTCCACGCGACGTACCGGCAGTCCCGAAAAAAGACCGTCGTTCGCCGCCTCGACGAGTGGATGCCCCCGCATGCGATACCCCTAAATACACGATTTGCTAATTTAGCTTTATCTTCTCTTCGTGCGGCGTCAAGGGGAAGGTTGAGGGAATGGAGCAAGCGACACGAATAAGTTTAAAGGGTAGGGAGCTTCGTGCCGCTCGAACCTCCAAACTCATGGTGAAAGCTCGGATGGAGTATCGCCTTTTCATCGCCGCCGGACGATTGCGCCCACCACATTGACGAGAATGCGCGCGGCGGTCAGGGCCGACAGGCCGTCAACGTCGGCGGGAGGATAGAACTCGACAAGATCGAAACCCACGATCCTGGCCCGTCGTCCGAGACCGGCGATCAGGTCGATCACCTGCGTATAGGTGAGACCGCCGGGTGTGCGCGCCGCCACGCCGGGCATGACACTGGGATCGAGGCTGTCGCAGTCCAGGGTGACGACGACCCGCGCTCCCTCGGGAATATGCCGGAGAGCAGCATCCACGCCCTGAGCGTGGATCTCGCGGGCGGTCACGAAGCGGCTGCCGTAGAGCCGCGCCGCTTCGATGTCGGTGAAGCGGGCGCTGCCGACGCTACGCAGGCCGACCTGCACGATGCCTGCAACATGTGGCATCTCGCTCGCCCGACGCATCGGGCTCGAATAGCCATAGCGCTCACCATGCACTTCGTCGCGCCAGTCGATATGAACGTCGATCTGCAGGACCCAGACCGGTCCATGATCGGCGAAGCCGGCAAGGAAAGGAATGGTCACGGAACAATCGCCACCGATCAGGATCGGTACGGCCGGCAATCCCAGGACCTCGCGCGTCTTCGCCTCGATCCGGGCACGGTTGCCGGCATTGTCATGCATGATGGTCGGAACATCGCCGGCATCGATGCCAGCGAGCGGCTTACCGTCAAACAGCGGGCCATCAAGATCGAAATCCCAGTGCTGGACGAGCCCGGCATCGTCCTGGCTCGCGGCGCGAATGGCATTGGCGGCCGAAAAGCATGGCCGTTGCTATCCTTGCCGGGATAGGTGCTGCCATGACCGGCTCCGAAGAGCACTACGTCAGGTACGCGGCCAGCAGCGAGCTGATCGGGAAAGCCGAGAAAGGGAGGCGAAACGGTCATTTCCTGAACCCACCCGGCTACATACAAAAGTCAGATAAGATAGATTATGGAACAAAAACCCGTATCAAAGCGGCTTTACCCGTATCACTTTCGCCCGGATCTTCTCGGCCAGGATCTTGGGATCGCAGGCAAAAATGCTGTCCGGGCGTCCGGCGGCGCACCAGACCAGGTCATAGGACAGCAGGCTTTCGTCGATGAAGACCGGCAGGTTCACGCGGTGGCCGATCGGGCCGACGCCGCCGATGGCGAAGCCGGTTTCGTCGCGGACGCGATCGATGTCGGCGCGCTTCAGGCGAATTCCGTAAGTCGTTGAAATATGCGCCGTGTCGGCGTTGTGTGCTCCGGATACGAGAAGCAGCGTCAGGCTGTTGGTTTCCGCATTGACGAAGACGAGCGATTTGACGATCTGACCGACAGCACATCCGGCTGCTTTTGCCGCTTCCTCGGCGGTGCGCGTCGATTGCTCCATTCGCTTGATGGCGATGTCGAGACCGAGATCGCGGGCCGCGAGCTCGACGCGCTCCTGACTTGAAAGCTTCTTGCTGTCTTCGCTCATAGATCATCATCCTTCACATCGAGTTCTATGCGCATCTGGTCGTATGCCGGTTCGACGTTGTCGGGCGTTTCCGACAGCACGGTCTCGTAGTCGAGCGGCGTATGCATATGCGTCAGGATCGCATGCTTCGGCTGCAGCCGTTCGATCCAGGCGAGCGATTGCTCCAACGAAAGATGGCTTGGATGCGGCCGGTATTGCAAGGCGTCGATGATCAGAATGTCGAGATTTTGAACTTTCTCGACAGATTCTGCCGGGAAGTCACTGATATCGCTACAATAAGCGAGGCCACCGATGCGGAAGCCGAGGGAATGGATATCGCCATGCTGCTGCTTGTGCGGCCAGATGGTGATGGTGCCGCCCGGCCCTGCGACCGTAAAACTCCGCTCGAGGCTTTCGATGATGATCGGCCGGACGATCGGCGGATAATTGCTGCCCGGCGGCGTTTCCAGGCAATAGCGGAAACCCTCGCGAATCCGGTCCATGGTCGGCTGGTCGGCATAGATCGGAATGCGTTCGTGGGAATTGTGAAAAAAACCGCGCAGGTCGTCGATGCCGTGAATATGATCGGCATGCGCATGCGTATAGAGCACGGCATCGACCGAGCCGACGCCGGCGCGGATCATCTGCTCGCGAAAATCCGGCCCGGTATCGACGACCACCGTGGTGACGCCGCCATCGGGCGCGATCTGCTCGATCAGGAAGGAAGCGCGCGTGCGGCGGTTTTTCGGGTTCTTCGGGTCGCAAGCGCCCCAATCGCCGGTAATGCGCGGCACGCCCGGCGACGACGAGCAACCCAATATGGTGAAGCGCCGCCGATAGGTCACGCCGTCAGACCCTTGTCATCTTGGAGAAGCAGCGGAAGGCATTCGCCGTGGTGATCTCGGCGATTTCCTCCGGTCCGACGCCGATCGTCTCGCCGAGCACTTCGGCTGTGTTGACGACATAGGACGGCTCGTTGCGCTTGCCGCGCCAGCGCTTCGGCGCCAGATACGGCGCATCGGTTTCGACCAGCAGCCGATCATGCGGGATCGTCTTGGCGATCTCGCGCAGTTCCTCGGACTTCGGAAAGGTCAGGATGCCGGAAAAGGAGATGTAGCCGCCGAGTTCGACGCCAGCGCGGGCGAGGGCCGGGCCGGCGGAAAAGCAATGGAGAATGAAGGGGAAAGCCCCCTTCCCCGTCTCTTCCGTCAGGATCGCGGCCATGTCCTCGTCGGCGCTGCGGCTATGAATGACCAGCGGCAACTGCGTTTCGCGGGCCGCCGCGATATGGCGCAGGAAGCCGGTCTTCTGGTCTTCCGGCTTCACCGTGTCATAGAAATAGTCGAGCCCGGCCTCACCGATCGCGACGATCTTCTCGTGCTGATTGGCCAGGCGCACCAGATCCTCGGTCTGGATGTCCAGCTCCTGATCGGCGCTGTTCGGATGCGTGCCGACCGAGCAGAAAACCGAGGGATAGCGCTCGGTGAGCGCGAGCAATCCGTCGAGCTTGCGAACCTTGGTCGAGATCGTGACCATCTGCTTGACGCCGACCTCGTGAGCGCGCGCGACGATCGCGTCGCGCTCCTCCTCGAAATCGGCGAAATCCAGATGGCAATGCGTGTCGATCAGCATGGCCAGACCTTACTCGACCGTCGGCGCCACGTAGCGCGGGAAGACCGGCTTCGGTGCCTCCAGCGGCGTGCCGGAGACGAGACGCCCGGCCTCACCCAGCGCCGCAAAATCGCGCTTGTCGGCGGGAATGGCGATCAGGTCCAGCAGCTTGCCCGAGGATTCCGGCATGAAGGGCTGCAGGAGAATGCCGATCTGGCGCACGACGTCGGCCGTGACATAGAGCACGGTCGCCATGCGGGCAGGATCGGTCTTCTTCAGCGCCCAGGGCTCCTGGCCGGCGAAATAGCGGTCGGTCTCGGAGACGACGGCGATGATCGAGGCGAGCGCGCGGTGGATGAGCTGCTTGCCCATATCCTCGCGAGTGGACGCCAGCAAGGCGTCGGCCTGCGCCAGCAACGCCTTGTCCTCATCGGTCAGCGGGCCGCATTCCGGAATCTTGCCGTCGCAATTCTTGACGATCATCGACAGCGAACGGCTGGCGAGATTGCCGATGCCATTGGCAAGATCGGAATTGATGCGCGTGCCGATCGCCTCTTCGCTGTAGCTGCCGTCCTGGCCGAAGGAGACTTCGCGCAGGAAGAAATAGCGTACCTGATCGAGGCCGAAATGGTTCACCAGATTGACCGGATCGACGACGTTGCCGAGCGACTTCGACATCTTCTCGCCCTTGTTGAGCAGGAAGCCATGGGCATAGACGCGCTTGGGCAGCGGCAGCTTCGCCGACATCAGGAAGGCCGGCCAATAGACGGCGTGGAAGCGGATGATGTCCTTGCCGATGATATGCACATCCGCCGGCCAGTATTTCGCCCGCGGATTGTTGCGGTCTTCGATATAGCCGGTCGCCGTGATGTAGTTGGTCAAAGCATCGACCCAGACATACATGACATGCGCCGGATCGTTCGGCACCTTGATGCCCCAGTCGAAAGTCGTGCGCGAAATCGACAGGTCCTTGAGACCCGACTTGACGAAGGAGATCACCTCGTTGCGGCGCTCGGCCGGGCCGATGAAGTCCGGATTCTCTTCGTAGAGCTTCAGCAGGCGGTCCTGATATTCGGAAAGCTTGAAGAAATAGCTTTCCTCCTGCACCCATTCGACCGGCGTGCCCTGCGGCCCGTAGCGCACGCCGTCGGCGCGCAGTTCGGTTTCGTTTTCCTGATAATAGGCTTCATCGCGTACCGAGTACCAGCCGGCATAGGAATCCTTGTAGATGTCGCCGGCGTCGGCCATCAGGTTCCAGATGTTGCGCGAGGTCTCATGATGCCGCTCCTGCGTGGTGCGCATGAAGTCGTCGTTGGACGCATTGAGCAACTTGCCCATTGCCTGGAATTCGTCGGAATTGCGCTTGGCAAGCTCCTGCGGCGTCAGGCCTTCGGCACGCGCCGTCTGCTGCATCTTCTGGCCGTGTTCGTCCGTGCCTGTCAGGAAGAAGACGTCGCGCCCGTCCAGCCGCTGGTAGCGCGCGAGCGCATCGGTGGCGATCAGCTCGTAGGCATGGCCGATATGGGGCTTGCCATTGGGATAGGCGATCGCGGTGGTGATGTAGAACGGGGTCTTATCGGTCATATCAGGCAATGGTCCGCTTTACGGTTTCGTCGTTGTTATTCTTGCACCCGCTCGCTTTAGCGCATGTTTGATGGGAGCGAAACACCAAGTTTCGCAACTGCGGTATTCCTTGCCGCTGGTCCTTCGCTTGACTCGCCCCGCCGCCGGCTTTACCCCTTCGCAAAAATCAGAGCGTGGGACAAAAATCGTCGTGAATTCCGATGCCAATTTTTACAGCCTGCCCCATGCCTTGAAAGGGCAGCGGCTTTGAGCTTTTCCGCCGCATTCCAGCCCCTCTAGTCCTTCTCAGGCTTTTTCGTCGGCATGCTGGTCGGCATCACCGGCGTCGGCGGCGGCTCTTTGATGACGCCGCTGCTCGTCCTGCTGTTCGGCGTTCATCCAGCCACCGCCGTCGGCACGGATCTTCTCTACGCCGCCATCACCAAGACAGCGGGAACGGCCGTACACGGCATGCATGGGCGCGTGAACTGGAAAGTCGTGGGCCTGCTTGCCTCCGGCAGCGTTCCAGCCGCCCTCGCCATGCTGTGGTTCATGGCCGGCGTCAATCGGGAAAGCCCGGCGGTCGCGCATGCAATCACTCTCTCCCTCGGCTGTCTGCTGATCCTGACGGCTGTGATGTTGGTCTTTCGCGGCTATATATTGCGCGCCATGCGGCAATGGCGTGGCGAACGCGGAATGCTGGCACCGCGCAGCATTGCGATCCTCACCCTCGTTCTCGGCCTTGTGCTCGGCACGCTCGTGACGATGACCTCCGTCGGCGCCGGCGCGCTCGGCGTCACCGTGCTGCTGGTGCTCTATCCGCATCTCGACGTCCGGGAGATCGTCGGCTCGGACATCGTCCATGCCGTGCCGCTGACGCTGATCGGCGGCATGGGCTATTGGTTCATCGGCGAGATCAACTGGACCATGCTCATCGCGCTGCTGATCGGCTCCATTCCCGGCATCGTCGCCGGCAGCCTGCTCGCGCCGCGCCTGCACGAAAGGCTGATCCGCCTCGTGCTGGCCGCTACACTGACGATCGTCGCCTGCAAACTGATCTTTGCCTAAAACGCGTCGCGATCTTTCAGATTCGCTACCCGCGCTTTCGGTCTTCGATCTTGCACATGTCGCTCCCGCAAAACCGCTGCATGGTTTTGCGCGCCATACTCCAAAGCTAGACCTGCTGCTTCAGATCTCCGAGGACGGTGATGATCGTCTGCTTGCGATCGAGATTATAGGCTTGCGATACGGTGAGCCGTTCGGTGACGTCGGAATAGAGACGGGCGAGCTTTTCCGCCGCCGCAAGACGCCCCTCAAGCGCGGCCGCCCTCGCCCTTGCCATGATGTCGTCGCCGATGTGAGACACGAAGAAGCCGAAGATCGTGTCGCTCTCCTTGGCCGACAGGGCATCGGCAAGCCGATGCATCGCCCGCCGCGCGGCGGGACCTTCC
>JASGEG010000005.1:0-2503 GCA_047606605.1 Rhizobium sp. | reverse complement strand
TATTGTTGAAGGCTGACGAGATCAGCGCACCGGAATTCGAGGCCGCTGGCGCCAGGCGCTGGGCCTATGAGGGCAAGAAGGGCAAGGCCGTCAACATGCCCTATTGGTCGATCCCGGACGATGCTTTCGATGATCCTGATATCATGGCGCACTGGGTGCGGCTCGCCTATGAGGCGGCGGCGCGGGCCGAGAAATGAGATCAGCGGAAATCGTCGTCGCTCAGATGTGCGATGGCCGCCTGGGCAAAGGCGGATAATGGCTGCGGCAGCTCGTTGCGGCCAAACCAGCCGAAATCCGAGAGCTTATCCGGCTCAACAAGGCTCGCTTCGCCGGCGAAATCCTCGGTGACATAGATCATGGAGATCCAATGCTGCCGGTCGGCCTCGACAAGAACCTCGATGGTGCAGAGATAATCGATTTTGCCGATGGAGAGGCCGCTTTCCTCCTCGGCCTCGCGCACGGCTGCTTCCGCCGCCGGCTCCATATGGTCGACCTTGCCGCCGACAATGCTCCAGAACCCCGCTTCCGGAGCTTTGATGCGCCTGTAGAGCAATAGCTTGCCGTCCCGCAAAATTGCGAGACCGGTTCCTAATCCTGGGAAATCGATGCCGGGTTTGCCCATGCCCACGCTCCGACCGCGGTTGCCGCCCGCCTATCCGGGGATCGGCGAGCCGTCGAGCCCATCAGGCCTTGGCGTTGGCAACGATCAGCATGAAGGCGGGGATGTCGTCGCCGAAGCCGACCGGGGTCGGGCCGTCGTCGTGGTCGCGGTAGCGATTGCGGCGCTCGCGATTGTCGTCGTTGGCAGCGGGGAAGGGCCGGTGATTGTTACGAGAACCGTTGTGGGACTTGTTGTTCTCAGACTTGCGCTCGTTTCTCACGCTTTCGGCCTTTGCTGGTGCTGCTTCGATGGTTTCGACGCCATTATCCCCAGCGTCGTTATCAGATTTATGACCCGAGGCGCTCCGGCCTCCACGGCTGCGATCCCGATCGCGGCCCTTGCCCTTGCCGTCGCGACGGCGCGAAGAGCGATCGTCGTCCCGGCCTTCCTCGGCCGGCGGCAACGCCGACAGATCGCCGTTCAGCCATTCGACATTTTCGCCGATCAGCTTTTCAATGGCGTCGGTGTGCTTGGTCTCGCGCTTGGTCACGATGGTGAAGGCTGCACCGGAGCGGCCGGCGCGGCCGGTGCGGCCGATGCGATGCACGTAATCTTCCGAATGGATCGGCACGTCGAAATTGAAGACGTGGCTGACATCGGGAATATCGAGGCCGCGGGCGGCAACGTCGGAGGCCACCAGAAGCTTGATGTTGCCGTCCTTGAAGTTCTGCAGCATGGCCATGCGCGAGCGCTGGTCCATGTCGCCATGCAACGCACCGACGGAGAAACCATGGCGGTCGAGCGAACGGAAGAGGTCCGACACGTCCTTCTTGCGGTTGCAGAAGATGATTGCGTTCTTGAGATCCGTCTGGGCGCGGATGAGGTCGCGCAGCGTGGCGCGCTTCTCATAATCCTTGCCATGCGAGGCGACGAAACGCTGCGTCACGGTCTTGGCCGTGGACGACGGCTTGGCGACTTCGACGCGTTCCGGATTCTGCAGGAAGCGGTCGGCCAGCTTCTGGATTTCCGCCGGCATCGTTGCCGAGAAGAACAGCGTCTGGCGCGTGAAGGGAATGAGCTTGGCGATGCGCTCGATATCGGGGATGAAACCCATGTCGAGCATGCGGTCGGCTTCGTCGATGACGAAGATCTCGACGGCGCTCATCAGCAGCTTGCCGCGCTCGAAATGATCAAGCAGGCGGCCGGGCGTGCAGATCAGCACATCGGCGCCACGCTCGAGCTTACGGTCCTGTTCCTCGAACGATACGCCGCCGATCAGCAGGGCGATGTTCAGGCGGTGATTCTTGCCGTACTTCTCGAAATTTTCCGCAACCTGCGCAGCGAGTTCGCGCGTCGGCTCGAGAATCAGCGTGCGCGGCATGCGGGCGCGGGCGCGGCCCTTTTCCAGCAGCGTCAGCATCGGCAGGACGAAGGACGCGGTCTTGCCAGTGCCCGTCTGGGCGATGCCGCAGATATCGCGGCGCTGCAGGGCAAAGGGGATCGCACCGGCCTGGATCGGAGTCGGCGTCGTGTAGCCCGCGTCGGTTACCGCGGAAAGGACTTTTTGGCTCAGGCCAAGGTCAGCAAATGTTGTCAAAGGGAAAACTGTTTCCATTTCGGTTCGGTCGAACACTTATGACTCGACACGCCACTGCGTGCCGCAATGCAGCGCGACATAAAACCAAATACCTGCGAAGTCAAGGAAAGCAGGCGCTTCAGTAAGCTTGAAGGCCTTTCATAACGCAATTTTTAGATTAGCGCCATCTTTGTTGCTCGTTTGTCACAATTCCCGCGGCAAAATTGCGCCGAGCCCGCTGATATAACCTGCCAGTTTCGTGCCGGCATTGATGAAATACATCGGGTCGATCGGATGGCCGTTCTCGCGTACTTCATAATGAAGAT
>JASGEG010000004.1:0-2958 GCA_047606605.1 Rhizobium sp. | reverse complement strand
GATGGCTCCCGCGCGGGAACCTCTGTAAATCAATCGGCCGTCCAGCCGCCATCGACGACAAGCGCGGTTCCGGTCACCATCGCCGCGGCATCGGATGCCAGGAAGAGGATTGCGCCCATGACATCTTCCACCTGGCCCAGCCGGCCGAGCTTGATCTTGGCAAGCACGGAATTCAGGAATGTCTCGTCTTCGAAATACGGCTTGGTCATCGGTGTTTCGATGAAGGTCGGTGCGATGGTGTTGGAACGGATGCCGTGCATCGCCAGGTCCAGCGCCATGGCCTTGCTCATGCCTTCGACACCCCATTTGGAGGCGCAGTAGAGGCTGCGGGCGGCGCCGCCGACATGACCCATCTGCGAGCTCATATGGATGATCGAGCCGCGAATCTTGTGCCGGATCATATTCTTGGCCACGGCCTGGGCGACGAAGAAGGCGGCCTTGAGATTGAGATCAAGAACCGCGTCGTAATCGGCCTCCGTCACGTCCCAGACCGGCTTCGGCCGGTTCGTGCCGGCATTGTTGAACAGGATATCGAAAGGCCCGGCGGATGCGATCGCATCCACTGCGGCGTGGATGTCGGTAACATCGAGGCGCAAAGGGTCCGCCGCGCCGCCTTCGGCCCGGATGGCTGCCGCCACCTCGGAAATCTCGTCACCGGACCGCGCCGCGAGCACGACATGTGCACCCGCCTGGGCGAGTGCCGCCGCCGCCGCGAGCCCGAGGCCTCTTCCTGCGCCGGTGACGAGCGCACGCTTGCCGTCGAGCCGGAAAGAGGGCGTCCTCGGCAGAGGAACGGTGGTCACGCCACGTCCTCCACGCGGCCGGCATAGGGCACATTGTCGCCGCCATAACGGCGGACGCGGACATTGGCCTGTTCGCCATGGCCCGCAAAGCCTTCGAGATTGCACAGACGCGAGCAATAGCGGCCGATCATGGCCGAGGCCTCGTCGCTGAGCACCTTCTGATAGGTGCAGGTCTTCAGGAACTTGCCGACCCAGAGGCCGCCGGTATAGCGCGCCGCCTTTTTCGTCGGCAATGTGTGATTGGTGCCGATGACCTTGTCGCCATAGGCGACATTGGTGCGCGGCCCAAGGAATAGCGCACCGTAGTTGGTCATGTTGTTGAGGAAGTAATCCGGATCGCGGGTCATGACCTGCACATGTTCGGAGGCGAGCTCGTCGGCGATCTTGATCATCTCCTCGTCGGAATCGGCGATGATCACCTGCCCGAAGGCTGCCCAGGACTTGCTGGCGATCTCGGCGGTGGGCAGGATCGTCAGCAACCGTTCGATCTCCGCCATCGTCTCGCGGGCGAGTTTCTCGGAGGTCGTCAGCAAGATCGCCGGGCTGTCGGGTCCGTGCTCGGCCTGGCCAAGCAGGTCGGTGGCGCAGAGTTCGCCGTCGACCGTCTCGTCGGCGATGACCAGCGTTTCGGTCGGACCGGCGAACAGATCGATGCCGACGCGGCCAAAGAGCTGCCGCTTGGCTTCCGCCACGAAGGCATTGCCAGGGCCGACCAGCATGTCGACCGGCGCGATGGAGGCGGTGCCGAGCGCCATGGCGCCCACTGCCTGGATGCCGCCAAGCGCGTAAATCTCATCGGCACCGGCCAGATATTGCGCGGCGACAATGGCCGGCGCAAGCTCGCCCCTATAGGGCGGCGCGCAGGTGACGACGCGGCGCACGCCTGCCACCTTGGCCGTGATGACCGACATGTGAGCCGAGGCGAGCAGCGGATATTTGCCGCCCGGCACATAGCAGCCCGCAGCCGATACCGGCACATTCCGATGGCCGAGCACGATGCCCGGAAGCGTTTCGACTTCCACGTCGCGAATGGCGTCGCGCTGGATCTTCGCGAAGTTGCGGACCTGTGCCTGGGCGAATTCGATATCGGCGATATCGCGTTGCGAGAGCTTGGCCAGGCAGGCATCGATCTCGGCCTGGCTCAGTCGGTAATCGGCCCGGTCCCACCCGTCGAACTTGACCGAGAGTTCGCGAACGGCTGCGTCGCCCCGCGCCTCGATGTCGGCGAGCGTCGCCTCGACCACATCGCGAACCTTGCGGTCCTGCTCGGCGACACGTTGCGTCTCTGCGCCTTGTTTCAGCCAACGGGCCATTTGAATGTCCTCCTCCATGTGATCTTGAGTGATCCATAGAGTTATTTGGACGATTGTTCAAATAAGAGCTTTCGATAGGCTTTATCGATAAAACGGATAGGTGAGGCGATTGCCTTCCATTTCAAAGATGCTAGTTTGTTGGTCGATCAACCAATTAATGTAAAGGCAAGGGCATGAAGGTTGTCGTCGTCGGTGCCGGCGGGTTCGTCGGCCAGCGGCTTGCGACGTTGCTTGCGGCGCAGGAGAGCATATCCGAACTCGTCCTCATCGATCAGGTGCGCGTCGCCACGACGGCGCCGGATGATCGGCGGCTGCGCGTCATAGAGGGCGATTTCGGCGATATCAGCCTGATCGAGGCCCATATCGCCGGTGCGTCCGTGGTCTATCTCCTGGCATCCATTCTCGGCGGTGCGGCCGAGGCCAACTATGCGCTGGCCCGCAGGGTGAACATCGATTCCTCCCTGACATTGATCGAGGCCCTGCGCGACAGGAACCCGGCAACGCGGCTGGTCTTTGCGTCCACCATCGCCGTCTACGCCAAGCCCATGCCGGATCTGGTCACCGACGCAACGCCCACCGGTCCTTCAATGGTCTACGGCGCCCAGAAGCTGATGATGGAAGCGGCGATCTCCAATTTCGCCGCACGCGGCTGGCTGGACGGCGTCTCGCTCAGGCTGTCCGGCGTCATGGCGCGTGACGGCGCCGATGCGCGGTTGAAATCGGCCTTCATGAGCCGGGTTTTCTATGCGGTCATGCGTGGCGAGGACATCGTGCTGCCCGTCCATCCGCAATCGCGCACCTGGCTGACATCGGTGGAAACCGCTGCGTGGAATTTCCTGCAT
>JASGEG010000003.1:0-3074 GCA_047606605.1 Rhizobium sp. | reverse complement strand
GCCCGTACTTCCATCTTATCGGGAGGCAACCACCTTTCCAATGCGAAGCAAAACAACCTCGCCGGTGTTCCCAACCCGCGATTACACTATGTTTGGTGAGCGGAAGACTCCTCGTCCGTTCATTACCGCCTGCGATAAGTTTGTCTATTTTGACGTTCTCAGCGCCCAGACGGCGGAGGTCGAAGAGGCAGTGCCCCTCGCCCAAAGCCTAGTCGAGGACAAACCTGCTGCCGCGAAGGTGCCGCCTAAAAAGGCGGCCTTAAATAAAGCGGCGCGAGACATGTTGTCCAAAGCGATTATTGCAACTGCTGATGAAGACGGTCGAGCCAATCTAGCTCAAGTGGGAGGGCATCTGGCAAAGCAAGCGCCCGACTTTGATCCGCGCAACTACGGCTTCCCTAGGCTAAGCGATCTCATGAGGTCGTCCGGTATCGTCGATGTCGAGCGATCACCGGATAACTCGAAAATAATTCTAGTTCGCCTCAAGAAGGTTTAAGCCGATAAAACGAAATGTGAGACGAGGATGGGCCTGCCGGCCGGATCGTGCAACGCATCACGGAAGTGGAGAGTGAGAAAAGGCAATGACGGCACGTTGTGGCGCTTGCTCCGCATGCCGCGATATTCAAATCATGATTCAGTGAGCCCTTAGACGCACCTGTCGAACAGGCGGCACCAATGGCGCGTATTCAGCCCTTCAGCGCCATATAGCGCGGCCCCGGATTGCCGGCGAAACGGTGAGCCCCGGTGTGGCTGAGCTTGCTGGCGGTATCGAGCCAGATCTCGCCGCCGAGTGCCCGCCACCGATGGCAGAAGGCGAAATCCTCGCTGAGATAGATGCCGGTTTCTTCCTCGATCAGGCATTCGAAGAGCGCATATTGCGTGGCGGGCGTGCGCTTGGTGCCCGGATAGGCGTGGATCGCGCCGTAGCGCAGATCCGGATAGGCGGCGATCATCTTTTCGATGACGGCGCGCTTGATCAGCAGCATGCCGGTGCCCGCATAGATCGCGGTGACGAAATCGCCGTCCCATTGGGCGTTCTGTCCGCTCAGCGGCGTGCCGACATAATGCAACGCTGCCTCCGCCATGGTTTCGGCATCGCGCATAGGTGCCTTGGCGGCATTGCCCCAGTCGTAATCCTTGATCGGATACATGGCGGCAACGACATCCTTGTCGGCCTTGAGCAACCGCATCACCTGCTCCGGCTCGAAGCTGATGTCGGCGTCGATGAACAGCATATGGGTGGCTGCCGTATCATTCAGGAAATGCGAAACGAGCGTGTTGCGGCTGCGGGTGATCAGCGCGTCGTTGCCGAGCAGGGCGAGCGTCAATTGCACCCCGGACTGCGCGCCGGCCTGGATCAGCGAGATGATGGACTGCATGTAGTCCTTGGCGACCATGCCCCCGAAACAGGGGGTGGCGATGAAGACAAGCGGGGTATCAGTCATTCGCCAAGTATCCCTTCCATGCGGCATGCGACTCACTGGAATCTAAGGAAATTCGCTGTTTCCGTGTGTGGCGAATTGTTGAAATTTGTTTCTGCAAAACCCGGCCAGGTTGCTTGCCGAAGCCCATGCTCTTTATCGGCGGTATCGCACCCGGCGACGAAACCGGAAAGAGATGGACCGGCGGCAGCTATAAGCTACGCGCAAGTTTCCTTCTTCAGGTTCGGGCCGTTGGGACAAGCCAGATCGACGATACGGCGACTGCCGATGACGCCATGATGGCGGTAGCTGCCATGCCAATCTTGCATCCGTCTTCCGCCGGCCCAGGCGGAGAACTGAAGCAGGTTTGATCTGCAGCATTCAGCCATTCCATTCGCTCGTATAGCGGTCAAAGCCCGCCCTGCCGCGTTTATGCGACGCCGGCGCGGCGGCAATAGGTAATTTTGAGTCCGTGTAAGAACCAGAGTCCATATCAACGCTCGCATTTGGAGGCCCCCCATGACGAGCATCACGTCAGTTTCATCCAATAGTAGTTATTATCAAAGTCTGAAATCCCGCTCGGCATCGTCGGGAGACTCGGCACTGTCGCTGCTCGACAGCAGCACATCCGGCAAGAGTTCGTCGTCGTCCTCCTCTTCGTCGTCCTCGACGGACGAGCAGTCTTCGATCGCCTCGGCCGAGCAGCTCGTCTCGCAGCTCATGAACATCATGCTCAATCTGCAGTCGAGCATTTCCGCCGACACGTCTTCGTCGGACTCGGACGACAGCTCCACGAGCAGCACGACGTCTACGCAGTCTTCCGGCAATGGCAGCCAAAGCGATATGATAAGCGCGATGGATACCGACGGCGACGGCAGCATCAGCGAAGCGGAATTCGTCGCCGCAAGACCCTCGGACGTCAGCGAGGATCAGGCGACCGCATTGTTCAAAAGCTTCGACACCAGCAACAGCGGCTCGCTGACGCAAGAGCAGCTCGCAAATGCCATGCAGCAGCCCAACGGACCGCCACCGCCGCCGCCGGCCGATGACTCGACCGACAGCACGAGTGATGACGACCAGACCTCCAGCCTGTTCTCCGACATGGACACGGATGGCGACGGCAGCATCAGCCAGGCGGAATTCATCGCCGCACGTCCGTCCGACGTGAGCGAGGAGCAGGCCACCACCCTGTTCAACAGCCTCGACACCACCGGCTCGGGATCGCTGACTGAGAGCCAGCTGGAAGATGGGCTGAAATCGCAGCAGCCACCGCCGCTTCCGGATTTCGGGTCGCTGTATTCCGCCAACTATCAGGACGACACGACCAGCGAACTGCTGACCGCCTGATCGAAAGCCGGCGACAGCCGGCAGCATTCGATTGTCAAAGGGCCGGCGATTTGAGCGGGAGATGCGGGGGCCTCTCCACTCAACTGCGCCGGCCCTTCCTTTTGCCGATACCATCGCCGTTCGCATTGACGCTTGACGGCAGGCGGTCGATTTCACTAGGCTGGTTACATTCACCAGGGGGGTCCCGGCAAGGGGCTGAGATACTGCTGGACATTATGGCTTAGGCCTTTTGTGGCGCAGTGACCCGTTGAACCTGATCCAGTTCATACTGGCGTAGGGACGGTGCAAGCGCTCGAAAGGCTTTTG
>JASGEG010000002.1:0-3541 GCA_047606605.1 Rhizobium sp. | reverse complement strand
GCGATCCGCGAGGGCCGTCAGGCCGCCCGCGCCATCGACGAAGCTTTGATGGGCTCTACGGTTTTGCCACAGTAAGGCGGTCTGGGATTTTCAGGCAATGATCTGAAAGCCGGGTTCGTTCGAACCCGGCTTTCGTCTTTTATTGGCTTGCGGCGCGGCTCCAGTTGTGGATGCAGCGGTTGAGCGATGCCTTTGACAGCCCTCGTATCTATCGCGCTGCCGTTGCCGGCAGCCGGTAATCATCCACACGTCCCGTCGGCGCCGGGGCCATCTGGCCCTTTTCGACCAGGAGATCGCGCGGGGAGGGCGTGGAGGGTGTCGGGGCGGGGGCGCCGCCGAGAAGCTGGGCGCCGCCGTCGAGATTGGGATCGGAGAGGCTCATCGGCAGCGTCCGGGTGATCTTTTCCATCTCCGTTGCCGGCAGGTTGGCCTGTTCGGTCGGCAGGGCACTGGCGCCGTCCAGGCGGGTGATATCGGGGCTTGCCTGGTCGCCGAGCAGGCGGCGTGCCGGCTTTTCGACATAGAAGGCCACCTTGCGCTTGCCCGCCGCCGTGAGGTTGACGCCGTCGGCGGTCCTGAGCCGCACCTGCTGGCCGTTGATATCGGAGCCGGTGACGATGAACTCGCCGTTCTGATCGGTGAAGCCGTCCCAGATGTCGATGAACTCGCCGCCGACGCTGGTGACCTGGCTCTGGTAGAGCTGATTGAGCTTCAGCGCGCTTGCCGTCAGCTGGTCCGAGCCGAAGGACGGCAGGCCGACCCAGAGCAGAGGGATATGGCGGCTCGTCACCAGCTTGACGAATTGCTGCACGCGCTCCTCATAGGCGAGGAACCAGGGATCGGTGCCGTATTTTTCATTGAGGCCGTCGCCGATGATCTGCTGGCGGTCGTTGGCCCCGATCATGACGACGACCATGGCCGGCTTCATCTGATCCAGCATGGTCGGCAGCTGCTGCGGCCAGTTGTAATAATCCTGGCGCACGAGGCCGGAGGCAACGGTACCGCGGGTTTGAACGATGACGCCGGGGGAGGTGGAAAAGGCACTCTCCAGCCCGTCGCCCAGGCCGCTTGCCAGGAAATCCCCGACGACGAGGATCGTCTTGGCATCGGGCATCTTCTCCGCCGGCGGCGGCGTCTCGGGCTGCGCCTCCACCTGGCGGGGCGCTGGAGGAGGACGCTTGCGCGGCGGCGCGGCGCGGCGCGGCATTGGCCGTCCGGCGGGTTCGTCATACACATCCGGCTCGGAGTTGCCGAACAGCATGTCGAGCAGCGTCTTGCGCGGCCGCTGCTGCGCCTCGGCCGCCGCCGGCACGGCGGCCAGCAGCAGGCATACGCCGAGAAGCATCGCAAGAACGGCTTTCGCAGCGGCCATGATCGGGGCGGCCATGATCGGGGCGGCAGGTCGGTTTTTCATCGGGCTCTTTCCGCTCACTGCCCCATGGTCGCACGAAGACGGCGTCTGCGTCCAGCACATCCAAGGGTCATGGCTATCGCCGGCGGCTTATTTGCGCAGGGCCTTCAACAGGCTCATCGAAGGCTCGCCATCGGCGTCCATGCCCATGCGCTGCTGGACGGCGGCAATGGCCGCCTTGGAGCCGGAGCCGAAATTGCCGTCGACGACGCCGTCATAATAGCCAAGCTCCTTCAGGCGCGTCTGCAGCTCGAACTTCTGTTTGACGTCCAGCGTGCCGCTCGGGCGCGGCCAGGATTGCTGCATGCCGCCAAAGCCGGCGAGCTGGTCGGCGAGCAGGCCGACGGCGATGGCATAGCTGTCGGAGGCGTTGTAGCGCTTGATGGTGAAGAAGTTGCCGGTCATCAGGAAGCCCGGCCCGTTCGGCCCGCCCGGCATCTTCAGCTGCGCGCGCTCGGAACCCAGGCGGAAGCTCTTGCCGTTCGGGCGGGCGAAGCCGAGGGCTGCCCATTGGGCGAGCGTGTGGGTCTTGCCGGCCTGCGCGGCGCCGCCCGGCGGCACGGCGACCTCGTAGCCCCAGGTATGGCCGGTGCTCCAGCCGTTCTTGGCCAGCAGGTTGGCGGTCGTCGCCAGCGCATCGGGAACGGAATTCCAGATATCGGCATGGCCGCTGCCATCGGCATCGACGGCATAGAGCAGATAGCTGGTCGGGATGAACTGGGTATGGCCCATGGCGCCGGCCCAGGAGCCGGTCAGTTCCTTGCGCGATATGTCGCCGTTCTGCAGGATCTTCAGCGAGGCGATCAACTGCTTCTTGGCGTAGTTGGCGCGCTTGGGATCGGCATAGGCGAGGGTCGCGAGGGCGCGGGGCACATAATGCAGCTTCTCGTCCTTGGCGAGAACCGCGCCGTAATTCGATTCCATCGACCAGATGGCCAGCATGATATTGCGGTCCACCCCGAAATGCTGCTCCAGCGAGCGCAACGTGGAGGCGTATTTGACCGCCATCTTCCGGCCAACATCGACGGTATAGGGATTGACACGGGAGTCCAAGTAATCCCAGATCTGGGATTTGAATTCCGGTTGATATTGCGCTTTTTCGAGGACCGTGGGGTCTGGGTCCGTCACGCCGGCAAATGCGTTGCGATAGGTCGACTGCGTAATGCCGCTCTTGGCCGCGGTGGCGTAGAAGCCCGCGATCCATTTTTGGAACCCAGCGTCCGCATTGGCGTTAACGGGAGCCAGTCCCGCAAAGGCGCCGAGCGCAAGCGCCAGAGCGAGACCACGAAGGGAGAGTTTGCGGTTTGAGGTCATTACAGCCGTGTCCATCGATACTTGGATTTCGGAGCGGCGATGCGCGCGGCATTCGCCTGAACATGACACTACAAGAACGAAGTCAACAAATTCTTTACCATGGAAGCCGGGGTCAGTCATCATTTGCAAAACAGTAGCAAACCTATACTACTGACCTTCCGAACAGCTTGGCGCAGAGCGACTTAATTTCCCCAGGAGGTATGAGTGGGACAGCATAAAAAGGTGCGTAAGGCAGTATTTCCGGTTGCCGGACTTGGGACCCGCTTCTTGCCGGCGACCAAGGCGGTGCCGAAGGAGATGCTGACCGTCGTCGACAAGCCGGTGATCCAATACGTCGTCGACGAGGCGATGGAAGCGGGCATCGAGCATTTCGTCTTCGTGACCGGCCGCAGCAAGCACGTCATCGAGGATTATTTCGACATACAGTTCGAACTCGAACAGACGCTGCGCCAGCGCAACAAGAATGCCGAACTGACGCTGCTGAGCGGCCTGCTGCCGAAGGCGGGCACGGCGAGCTTCACGCGCCAGCAGGAGCCGCTCGGGCTCGGCCACGCCGTCTGGTGCGCCCGCGAGATCGTCGGCGACGAGCCCTTCGCGCTGCTTCTGCCCGACATGGTCATGCGCGCCGAAAAGGGCTGCATGAAGGGCATGATCGAGCTTTACGAGCACAGCGGCGGCAATGTCATCGCCGTCGAGGAGTGCGCGCCGGACCAGACCCATAAATATGGCATTGTCGGCGTCGGCGAGACGATCGGCAGCGGTTTCCGCATCACCGAGATGGTGGAAAAGCCGGCCAAGGGCACCGCACCCTCGAAT
>JASGEG010000001.1:0-3107 GCA_047606605.1 Rhizobium sp. | reverse complement strand
CTTGTTCTTCGACTTTCTCAACGGGCTGCACGACGCCGCCAATTCGATCGCCACCATCGTCTCCACCCGCGTCCTGCGGCCGCAATATGCCGTGATATGGGCCGCCTTCTTCAATTTCATCGCCTTCCTGTTCTTCGGCCTGCATGTGGCCGAAACCCTCGGCACCGGGATCATCGATCCGGGCATCGTGACGCCGCAGATCATCTTCGCCGCGCTGATGGGCGCCATCGTCTGGAATATCGTCACCTGGATATTCGGCATTCCCTCCAGCTCGTCGCATGCACTGGTCGGCGGCCTGGTGGGAGCGGGGCTGGCCAAGGTCGGTACGGGGGCGATCGTATGGTCCGGCCTGCTGAAGACGGCGAGCGCCATCGTGCTGTCGCCGCTACTGGGCTTCGTGCTCGCGCTTCTCCTCATTTTGTGCGTGACCTGGATCTTCGTCCGGCAGACGCCCTTTGCCGTCGACAGCACCTTTCGCGTGCTGCAATTCGTCTCCGCCTCGCTCTATTCCCTCGGCCATGGCGGCAATGACGCCCAGAAGACGATGGGGATCATCGCCGTGCTTCTCTATTCCCAGGGATATGGCGGCGGGGAGTTCCACGTCCCGCTCTGGGTCGTGCTGTCCTGCCAGTCCGCCATGGCGCTCGGCACATTGTTCGGCGGCTGGCGGATCGTGCATACGATGGGCTCCAAGATCACCCGGCTCAATCCGATGCAGGGCTTTTGCGCCGAAACCGGCGGCGCGATCACCCTGTTTGCCGCGACCTGGCTCGGCATCCCGGTTTCGACCACGCACACGATCACCGGCGCCATCATCGGCGTCGGCGCCTCCCGGCGTCTTTCCGCCGTGCGCTGGGGCCTTGCCGGCAATATCGTCATCGCATGGGTGATAACCCTGCCCGCCGCCGCCGCCATCGCCGCTTTCGTCTACCAGGTCATGAACTGGGTCGGCTGAGCACGCACAGCTGAAGGAATGCCGCGCGCCACCGCCGCGGCATTCCTTGCCTCTGGGCGGCGGATCGCCTCGGCTTGTGAATCAGCAAAACCATCTTCCCGGACGCAGCGTCATTCGCCGCATGCATCGGCAGGCGATCACCTGGCCTTGGTCGCCACTCCGCTCGTACTGGTCTCCATCACATTCCGCAGGATCAGCGGCAGGATGCCGCCGGCCCGCAGAATATCGACTTCGGCACTGGTTTCGATCGCGGCGGTTGCCGTCAGGCGCATTTCCCGCCCATCCTTCCGCCTCACGACGATCTCGACGTCGCAGCGCGGCTCGATGCGCGCCGGATCGGCATCGATCTCGATGAGATCACCCGTGGCGAGCGCCAGTGCGTCCGGCCCGCAACCGTGCGGCAGGCGCAGCGGCAGGATGCCCATACCGATCAGGTTCCATCGGTGTATCCGCTCGAAGCTCAGGGCGAGAACCGCTCTTGTCCCGAGCAAGGCGACACCCTTCGCGGCCCAGTCGCGTGACGATCCCATGCCGTATCGTTCGCCGGCGACGATGACGACGGATCGATCTTCCTGCGAATAGCGTTGCGCTGCTTCCCATAGGGACATTGTCTCTCCCGAGAGAGCATGGACGGTCGAGCCCGGCGGTATATCCGCACCGATGAGGTTGCGGACAGTCTTGTTCGTAAACAGACCGCGCACCATGGCCTCCCAATTTCCCCGGCGCGAGGCGAAGACGTTGAGATCGGTGGGGTTCTCTCCCCGCTCGACCAGATAGGTTCCGGCGTCGCTCCGGGCGGCAACCGCGCCGGCCGGCGAGATATGGTCGGTCGTTATGTCGTCGCCGACGATCAAGATGGGATGGGCCTGATAGTTGCCGAGCAACGTACCCTTGCCGAAACTCGCAAAGGGCGGCCGACGAATATAGGTCGATGTCTCATTCCAGGGGAAGATCGTCGTGGTCGGCGCCTCCAGGTCCCGCCAGGCCTTGCTGGCCTCGGCCTTTTCATAGGCAGGGGCAAAGTCGGCGATGTCGGCAGCCCTTGCCAGCGCCGCGTCGATCTCGGATGCCTTCGGCCACAGCATCGCAAGCGTGACCGGCGTCCCCTCGCGGGAATGGCCGATCGGGTCCGTCAATATGTCGAGCTCGACGGTGCCGGCGAGAGCAAAGGCAACGACCATCGGCGGAGAGGCCAGGAAACCGGCTTCGAGCTGCGGATGCACGCGGCCGGGGAAATTCCGGTTTCCCGACAGCACCGCCACCGGAAGAATGCCACGCTCGGCCATCGCCCTTGCGACCGGCTCCGTCAGCGGCCCGGAATTGCCGATGCATGTCGTGCAGCCATAGCCGACGATCCCGAAACCCACTGCCTCGAGATCCTCCAGCAGACCGGCGCGCTCGAGATAGCGCCCGGCGGTCGGCGACCCCGGCGCCAGCGATGTCTTCACCCAATGCGGCGGACATAGCCCGTGGGCGCGCGCCTTGCGCGCAAGCAGTCCGGCCGCGACGAGCAATCGGGGATCGGAGGTGTTGGTGCAGCTCGTGATCGCGGCGATCGCCACGGCGCCGTTGTTCGGCTGCCCGTCGACCGCGGCCGATGCCTTCTTCATGCCGGCGATGGCCCTCGCGGTCTCGCTGACGGCGATGCGATCCTGAGGGCGCCGGGGGCCGGCAAGACTCGGCTCGATGCTCGCGAGATCGATTTCCAAAGTTGAGGTATAGCGCGGCTCGCAGGAGGGATCGAACCAGATGCCGACGCGTTTGGCGTAACGCTCGACGAAATCGACATGATCCTCGCTGCGCCCTGTCGCCCGCAAATATTGCGTCGTATGGCCGTCGATTGGGAAATAGCCGCTGTTGCCGCCAAACTCCGGCGTCATGTTGGCGACGACGGCGCGATCGCCGGCCGTGAGCGTCGAAACGCCCGGGCCGTAAAATTCGACGAACTTGTCCTGAAGATCGATCTGGCGCAGCAGATGCGTGACCACCAGTGCCAGATCGGTGGCAAGAACGCCCTCGCGCAGGCCGCCGGTCAGGCGTACGCCGACGACATCCGGTACGCGCAGCGTCACCGGCATGCCGAAGAAGACGCTTTCCGCCTCCAGGCCGCCGACGCCCCAGGCAAGCACGCCGATGCCGTTGATCATCGGCG